>CAMUYT010000048.1 GCA_947164955.1 uncultured Bacteroidales bacterium
AAGAGGTGGAAACGGTGACGCAGGCGCTGGGGGTGTTACGCGAGATGCAGATTGTTTGATGGGATTTGCTTCGCAAAGAAATCATACAAAAATCATTTAAAAATCTATCAAAATCAAATTAATAGGTTTTGAAAGATTTTACATCAGATTTTTGATGGATTTCTGCCCTTTAGGGCATCCCATCACCTCTTTTCCCAGAAATCCGCCCCCTCTACCCCGATTTCCTTCGGGTCGAATACGGGGTCTTTGCCTTCTTTCTTCTGACGTTCGTACGACCGCAAGGCCTTGAACGCCTTCCGTGACAACAAAAGGATTGCGATAATGTTAATCCACGCCATCGCGCCCACGCCGATGTCGCCTACGGTCCACACCAAACCGCTGCCCACCAACGAGCCAAGGAATACTGCGGAGATGGTACCAATTCTCAGTATCCATACCACAATCTTCTCGCCTCGGTCGTCGCCGAAATACATGTCGGCACGCTCCAATTCGTCAAGCTGTTCCGGATGTTTCTTGAAGATGCGGCGGCGCCAACGATTGAATATGTACACGAGGTTGGTCTCGGCATAATAGTAATACGCCATGATGGTAGTAAATGCGAAGAAGAACAAGGCGATGGAGATAATCATGTCGCCAGTGCGTTGGCCCACCACCGTCCCAAGGGCACCTGTAGTGTAGAACACACCTGGCTCGCCAAGAGGAGCGTCGGGGTTCTGCTGAAGATAAGTGACCACGGCACCCGACGCGGTCTGCTCGACGGTGTCAACGATGTTGTAGGTACGGCAAGCCAGAATCATCATGGCTGTGGCGGTGCAGACGAGAAGGGTGTCAATATACACTGAGAACGCTTGGACAAGACCTTGTTTTACAGGATGACTCACTTTGGCCGCCGCTGCCACGATAGGTCCGGTACCTTGTCCGGCTTCGTTGCTGTAGATGCCACGTTTGACGCCCCATGCTATGGTACTTCCTATCAACGCGCCTCCCACCTCGTTGATGCCCACGGCGCCGCGCAGCATCTGAAGGAACACATCGGGGACGATTCTGTAGTTGATGACCAACACCACTATCGACAAGAGGATGTAAATCACCGCCATGACGGGGGCTACGATCTGAGCCACATTAGCGATACGCTTGACGCCGCCGATGATCACCAAAGCGATGAGCACGGCCACCACAACGCCTATCACCCAAGGGGCCACGCCAAAGGCACGTGAGCACGAGAGGGCGATGCCGTTGCACTGCACAGGGGGCAGGAACACGCCGCAAGCCAAGGCTGCCAGCACGGCAAAAAACGCACCGAAAAACGGCGACCGGAGTCCGTTTTCAATGTAATAGGCCGGGCCGCCCCTGAACTGCCCGTTGTGGTCTTCCTTAAAGACTTGTGCCAGGGTGGCCTCCACAAAGGCGCTGCCTGCCCCAAAGAACGCTATGATCCACATCCACACTATGGCGCCAGGACCGCCAAAGCCGATGGCCGTGGCCACGCCGACGATGTTGCCTGTGCCCACACGTCCCGACAGTGCCATAGAGAACGCCTGAAACGAGGTGATGCCTGTCTTTTGGTTCTTGTCCGTCGAAAAGAGCAGCCGTGCCATCTCGCCGAAACGGCGCACCTGCACGAAACGCGTGCCGATGGTGAAATACAAGCCCGCCAGCAGACATATCGCCACCAGGGCGGGGCTCCACACCCAATTGTAAACGGTGTTTATGATTTGTTCCATATAACCCTGTTTTGAAGGGTCAAAGATAGAGTTTTTTATCACAAAAACAGCATTATCAGCAAAACAGGCCTATTTATTTGTATTTTTGTCCCACTTAAACAATAATACAAATGAAAAACAGGCTTTGCATCCTCTCCATTTGCATCCTCTTCATTCTTCTATCGCTCCTTGTCGTTCAAGGGTGTGTCATTATAGGCTATCGGAACCATTTCTCACGAGATTTGACCCCAGAGCAACAAAGCAAAGTGGTCTGGAGCACTCCCGACGACAGACTCTTGTCGCTGAAAAACGACGGAAGAATCTATGCCATCAACGGGAAGCAAATGCAAAAGATGGTTCATGAACATCCTAAAGCCCTTGTATATCAATGGAGTCCGCATTGCACCGCAGAGGCTTGTTTAGCTCTGAGTACCATCCAAACATTTTGCGACAACAACGGCATAGCCCTATTCGTTGTGACGGATTATTTCCACGATGCTTTCTCACAAAACCAAGTCCTCTCCCGCCCCTTGTTTATCGCCAATGAAAAGCATTACAAAACCGACGTTTGCCACAAACTTGAGAAACGGTTTTACATCGACCTGTTAGGAGAGGAAAACTACAACGCTACCAAAGAAATCAGTTGGTACAGATACGCCTATTTCGAGAAAGGAAAGTTCGTCAGATATATTAGAGACCCATACGTCGAATTGGATAACAAATAGGAATTAACGGGGGTTAAAATGACTCCGCCATCAAGTCCTTCCGCCCAATGAGGCTGAAAAATAATGGTTGTTGGGAAGCCGCCAGTTGGCAGGCTTCCCAACAACCATGTGTTTTGCAAGTTTTGTAGGTTTTGTGACGAACTATCACCGCGTCAAGCAAGCATCCAAGTCCTTCACCAAGGCTTCCTTGTCGAGGTGCTGGCCGATGAAGACGAGCTTCTGCATACGGTCGCCGTAGGTGTCGTCCCAGTCGCGGCGAAGGGTAGGCTCGCGGTCCATGAAGGCTTCCAGCTCGTCGGCGGGCATCGTGGCGAACCATTGGCCGGCATCGCGAAGCTGCACCTGCTTGCCTGCCTGCTCAAAGATGTAGCACATGTCGTATTCGTTCTTGAAGTAGCAGATGCCCTTCACGCGGATGACGTTCTTCGGCATCTTGCGCGCCACAAACTCGTCGAAACGCGCCATGTTGAACGGCTGCCGACGGTAATACACAAAGGTGCCAATGCCATATTCCTCCACCTCGCCGCCTTCGTGGTCGTGATGATGATGGTGATGATGGCCGTGCTCCTCTTCTTCATCATCGTCATCATCATGATGGTGGTGGTGATGCTCGTGTTCGTCCTCGTCGTCATCATCGTCGTCGTGATGGTCGTGTTCCTCCTCCACAGCGCCCTCCACTTCCTTGATCCAAGTGGCTGAAGTGGCCACCTTGTCGAAGTCGAACATCTTAGTGTTGAGGATCTTGTCGAAGTCGACATCGCCATAGTCGCAGGTGATGATTTCAGCCGTGGGCTGCAAGGCGCGGATGATGCTCTTCACGCGACCCAACTCCTCGGGCGTGACCTCAGAGGCTTTGTTGAGCAAAATGATGTTGCAGAACTCAATCTGCTGGATGACGAGGCTCTCCAAGTCGTCCTCGGCCAGATTTTTCTTCATCAGGTCGTCGCCACAGCCAAACTCGCTCTGCATCCGCAGCGCGTCGACCACGGTCACGATGCAGTCCAAGATGGGCAGGCCGTCCTTGGTGAGCTGCCATGCCATTTGCGGGAAGGAGCAAATCGTCTGCGCAATCGGTTCCGGCTCGCAGATGCCGCTGGCCTCGATGACGATGTAGTCGAACTTCTGCATGACGATGATCTCGTGCAACTGTTGGATAAGGTCCATCTTCAAGGTGCAGCAGATGCAGCCGTTCTGCAAGGCAACCAGGCTGTCGTCCTTCTGTCCTACCACGCCACCTTTCTCAATCAGGTCGGCATCGATGTTCACTTCACCTATATCGTTGACAATCACGGCAAACTTAATGCCCTTGCGGTTGTTCAATATCTTGTTGACCACTGTGGTCTTGCCGCTACCGAGATAACCAGTGAGCAGCAATACGGGAATATCTTTCTTCATTTCTGTGCGGTTTTTAAACGAGGCGCAAAGGTACAAAGAATTGAGGATTTAAAATTCAAAATTCAAAGATTTAAAATTCGCAGATGGAAATGCGATTTTCATACTAATTTTCGCAGATGGAAATGCGATTTTTTGGCCGTCACACTTGATTTTCACTACTTTTGCAGTTCAAATAAAAGAAACAATGGACAAAAACGAAAACTACCAACTCCTCCTCGCCCAAGTGCGAGCCATAGTGAAAGACGAAAGCGACGCCGTGGCCAACATGGCCAACGTGGCCGCACTGATCCAAGAGACCTTCCACTTCTGGTGGACGGGCTTTTATCGTGTCGTCGACAACCAACTGGTGCTCGGTCCCTTCCAAGGCCCTGTGGCCTGCACCCGCATCGGCTTCGGCAAAGGCGTGTGCGGCACCTCGTGGAAAGAAAAACGAACCATCGTCGTCGAAGACGTAGAGCAGTTCCCTGGCCACATCGCGTGCAGCAGCGAGTCGCGGAGCGAAATCGTGGTGCCTTTATATAAAGGTGACGAGGTTATCGGCGTGCTCGACATCGACAGCGAGAAACTGGCCACTTTCGACACCACCGACAAGGAATGGCTGGAGCAAATCGTTGAGGTCGTGCAAGGCGTTTTGTGACCTGCACTTGCACAAACACAATATTTTTTGTTCCTTTGCACTTCATTTTCAACACAAGACACCAATCATCGATGAAAAACACCAGTTTTTTCCATAGGACTTTGGTCTACCTCAAGTCCCTCATCCACCTCTCCGACGAAATCGACTACGAGAACGCCAGCACGTCCATCCGCAAGAACATCGCCTTCCGTGGCACCAACGTGTTCATCCTCGCCTGCGCCATCGTCATCGCCTCGGTGGGCCTCAATGTCAACTCCATCCCCGTCATCATCGGTGCCATGTTGATTTCGCCCGTGATGGGTCCCATCTTGGGCTTCGGCTTGGGCCTTGGCACTGAGGACAATACCTTGGTCAAAAACTCGCTGAAAAACTTCGCCGTGATGGTCGTCATCAGCATCTTGGCCTCCACCATTTTCTTTCTACTCAGCCCGTTGAGTTTGGCCAACCCTTCCGAGCTTTTGGCCCGTACCAACCCCACCATCTACGACGTGTTGATTGCCCTCTTCGGCGGCTTCGCGGGCATCATCGAGACCTCGCGCAAGGACAAGGGAACGGTCATTTCGGGCGTGGCCATCGCCACGGCGCTCATGCCGCCGCTTTGCACCGTGGGCTACGGCATCTCGCGCTGGAACTGGGAATATGCCTTCGGGGCACTCTACCTCTTCCTCATCAACAGTATCTTCATCGCCTTGGCCACTTTCGCCATGGTGAAGTATTTCCGTTTCCCCATCGCCAACAACGACGAGACCCACAAACGCCTGCCCAAGCACATCATGACGCTGATTCTCTTGGTCGTCATCGTGCCCAGTATCATTTCAGCCATCTCGGTCGTCAAGGAGAACAACTTCATCACCCATTCCGAGCGTGTGGTAACCGAAAACAAGAACCTTGGCAAGTGCTTCATCTACGACCACAAGGCCACCTATTCGCGCAAGTCGCCCACCCTCGACCTCTACCTTGCCGGCGAAGCCCTGACCCCCGAAGCCAAAGAGCTTTTCTACAAGGAAGCGGAGGCCTACGGCATCATGCGCAACCAAATCATCTTCCACGAAGACGCCACCAGCGTTCGCCAAGAACTGTCGGAAGCCGAAATCGTGAAAGGTATTTATGAACATAACGACCAACAAATCAAGCGGTTGAACGACAGTATCAGCAAATTGGAGAATGTCTTGACAGATTATAAAGCAAAGGAAATCCCCGTGGAGGCCATCTCGAAGGAACTGTTTGCGCAATACCCCGACATCACGGAGGTGAGCCTGAGCCGAGGCTCGACAGTCAGATCGGAAAACGACATCGCCCATGAGCAAATCGTGGCTTTCATCACCACCAGCAAACCGATGGACGCCGAACTCCACGACCGCCTCGTGCGCTGGCTGAAAGTGAGGCTCAACAACGAGAACGTCTTGGTAGTGGGACAAACAGAAAAAGCCGCTGAATAATCAGCAGCTTTCTTTTTGATTTCGTGGAGATTACCGGACTCGAACCGGCCACCTTCAGATTGCGAACCTGACGCTCTACCAGATGAGCTAAATCCCCTGTTGCGACAAACTCAGTGTCCTAAGCGGCTGCAAAAGTACAATATTTTCCGAAACGGAGAGCCAATTATCAAATAAATTGTAAATTTGCCGCTCGAAATTCAAAAACATTACTGAAATGACTATTGAAGACTACATCATTTTTAGAGTGAACGCACTCCTCCATGCCCATCCTTCGACAGGCTCGGGAGCCAAAATCGTGAAACGCTTAGAAGGTGGCATGAGCAACTACACTTACGTCGTTGAATGTGAAGGCAAAAAGTACACCTACCGCGTGCCTGGCAAGTTCGCCGAGAAGTTCGTCGACCGCGACGACGAATGGGCCAACATCCAGGAAGTGGAACGCCTGGGATTGAACAACATTACGGAATATGTCGAAATCCGCTCAGGCGAGAAATTAGCTGAATACGTGGAAGGCACCATCATGAGCACCACGGATGTGGTTTCCTACAATGCGATGTCGGTGGCCGCATTGAAGAAAATCCACGGCAGCGACATGAAATTCAAGGACTACGATGCCTTTGGCCGCCTCGATGCCGACCAAAACTACTGCCTTGAAACGGGTTTTGTCTTTCCGCAGGAATACCTCGACTTGAGCAAGAAACTGGATGCCATCCGCGCCACCCAAACCAACGTTCCGAAGGTGCCTTGCCACTGCGACTACCAGCCCACCAACCTCGTCATCAGTGGCGACAAGCTGTATGTGCTCGACTGGGAGTTTGCCGGCATGAACGACCCGTTCTACGACATCGCCTGCTACGGCAACGCAGGCTTCGACAAGGCCTTGGCCTTATTGGAAGCCTATGTCGGCCACAAGCCCACCAAAGACGAGCTGCAACGCCTCTATTTCCACCGCGCCTTCCAGTGCCTGCAATGGTTCAACGTGGCCATCTTCAAGGACCGCGTCGGCCTCAGCAAGGACCTCAACATGGATTTCAACGCCGTGGCGTTCATGTTCCTTGGAATGGCGAAGGAATTGTTGGAAAATTACGATAATCTTTAATACAGGAAATCCGACGCCGTAAAGTTGCCGTAATCCCCATCCAAGCCCAATTCGGCCTTGGCTTCGTCGGAGAGCATGTCGATGCTCCAGACGGGGTCGAAGGTGAGTTCCACATCTACTTTCTTCACGCCCATGACGGCCTCAACGCGTTGTTTCACTTCGGCGGGAAGCACTTCAGCCACGGGACAGTTGGGCGCAGTCACTGTCATGACGATTTTCACATTGCCTTCTTCGTCGACGTCGACGCCATACACCAAGTGAAGCGTCCAAATGTCAACGGGGATTTCGGGGTCGTAGATGGTTTTCAGGACCGAAATGACGGTCTCTTTCAAGGTATTCACTTCTTCTTGTGTCATGCTTGTTCCTCCTTTAATTTAAACGCCTCAGCATAAAGCAGCATCTGCTTGAGCATCGCCAAAAGCCCGTTGGAACGCGTGGGCGACAAATGCTCCTTGAGTCCGATTTCGTCCAAGAACGAAAGGTCGGCGGCGAGGATATCCTCTGGCGTCTGGCCGTTGAACACCTTAATCAGCAGGTTGACGATGCCTTTGGTGATGACAGCGTCGCTGTCGGCGGTGTAATACACTTTGCCGTCTTTCAGTTCGGCATTGAGCCACACGCGGCTCTGGCAGCCGTTGATGAGGTGGGCTTCGTCGCGATATTTGTCGTCGATGATAGGGCACTCCTTCCCCATCTCGATGAGCATGGCGTAGCGGTCCATCCAGTCATCAAACATGGAGAAATCCTCCACGATGCTGTCTTGTATTTCTTTAATGGTCATAGCTTGAAAATTTGTGCAAAAATACAAAAAAGAAAGGCAACCCGAAACGGATTGCCTTTCAGTTTTTTCATCGGTTGGTTGTAGGGCTGTCACATGTGGCAGCCGTTTTCCGGCGGCTGCCGTGGTACGACAGCCCTACAGACCGATGGTCATATTATTGCATGACAGTGACGCGCTTCACAACGACACCGTTGGCGGTGTTGATGCGAACCATGTACATGCCAGCGTTGAACTGACCCATGTTGAGGACCATTTCGTCGCCGTTGACGTCGGCGTCGTAGACCACCTGGCCGAGGACACTCGTCACGGTGATGTGGCTCATGCCTTCAGCTTGGATCGTCACGTTGTCCGTCGTCGGGTTCGGGAACAGGGCCACATTGGCTTCGTTCTCGATCACGTCGTCGTAGTAAACCTCAACTTCCACGATCTCGCTTTCGCAGTCGGGGTGGATGGCTTGGGCACCGATGATGAACGTATGTTCGGGCACTTGGCCGTCGAAGCCCAGGAAGATCGGGTGTTGACCCACAGGCAGCTCGACAACCGGTTGTCCTTCAGCATACAGAATGATCGAAGTGGCGCCTTCCGGATCCTCCCAG
Organism: uncultured Bacteroidales bacterium; assembly: GCA_947164955.1. Lineage (GTDB taxonomy): Bacteria > Bacteroidota > Bacteroidia > Bacteroidales > F082 > Limimorpha. The sequence continues at coordinate 8,376 of CAMUYT010000048.1, forward strand.
TCGATGTAGAGGCCTTCCGTACCTTCGTTGTTCATGTACTGGCCAACGAGGTTCGTCACAGGAGCGCAGAGGTCGCCAGCCGTTGAGGCGCAGACCGGGCAACCCATCGACCAACCGTAGTTGTGGTCGGGCAGCACCATTTCGCCAGGATAGATCGGGCGGACGCAGTACTCGTGTTCACCAAACTCACCTTCGTGCATGAAGTCGCGAGCGGTAGGCTCGGCAAAGGCGAGGTATTCGCCATCCATCGTGATCAAGAAGCCAATGATGTCGACAGGAGGCAGGATGCCGCAGTCGGTCGAACCGTTGCCGGCCACCATGCTGAAGTTGATGTTGCAGGGTTGGTTCGAGTAGTTGGTGATCACCAGGATGTAGTACTCACCGGTTTGGGCGGTGGCAGGGATCATGCAGTGCTCAGTCCAGCTGGTGCTGTAGCTGCAGCTCACGACCTTGTCCTCCGTCAAGCCGTTCGGGCAAGGCGTGGTCGGGTCTTCAAACGGACCCCAGCAGCAGAAGTCGATGTCGACCTCGGGCGTGCTGTACATGTGGATGTCCATCGAGCCGGGATCGCCTATGCGCATGTAGTACCAGGCCGGGTTGGGCTGCGTGTAGAGGCAGTCGTAGTCAGGACCAGCCTCGCCGCTACCAGCGTTGACGCCAGCCGGGAATTCGTACATACCGTTGTCGGTGCAGAACGGGTCGGCAAACTCGCACATGTTGTTCTCACGCGAACGGACATACAGGTCGTTCATCATCGAGTTGACGAAGGCCATCGGCAGCGTGCCCTTGTACTGGCTGGCATAATCGGCAGCAGCGTACTTGTCCATACGGGCGAAGTCGTTGGTGGTCTGCTCAACGAAGTCAGCGAAGCTATCCTTCAGGTTGATGTTGCCATTGGCGCTCACGATGAACACACCGCCTTGTTCGGCGTTGATGACGCTGAAGCGGCTGTCGTTGACGAGCTTGTGCAGGAAGTAGACACGGCCGTCGTAGTTGGCCATGTTGCCGATGTTGAACTCAGCGGTGTTCTCAGAGGTCATCACGAAGTCCATGCTTTCGGCATTCTTGACACGCGGACCGTTGCCAGAGATGGCCAAAGTGCCACCGTCGGCATTGCCGTACACATTGACGTGCTGCGTCGTACCTCTACCCGAGGCGATGTAGGCACGCACTTGGAAGGTGTAGTCCAAGCCAGCGGAAACCAGATCCATCCAATCCGTACCGTCGATGCTCACCCAGCGGCCATTGGCGTCACCAGTATTGTCGCACACGGCAGCAGGATACGTGGCGCCGCTACCGTTGTAGAACACCACCCAGACGTTCTGTGAAGGATCGATGGCAACAGGAGCGGCAAACTCGAACTCAACGAAGTCCTCGCTGCCGGTGAAGGTCACGTTGGTTTGGCCAACGGCAGTGCCAGGAGCAGTGGTGCCACCCGAGTAGATGGTCACATTGCCCGTCATGGCCATGTAGTCGTAAGCCGAGACCTTGGTCACAGTGTTACCAGTGTAGCTGCCAGCGGGGAACATCACGCCCCAGTAGAAGTTGCCACCACCAGTACCGATAGCGTCAACGTTGACGCCGTTGTCGTAGTAGTACCAATCGCCAGCGCCAGGTTGCGGGCCAGGTTCGACGGTGTCGTTGGCATACGGGTTGAAGCCGTGCTCGAACACCCACTCGATGTGGTTGCCTTGGCTGGTCGTGGTGGCCGTGACTTCGTCGACAGGTCCCCAGTGATCGCAAGGTTCGTAGACCCATTCGACGGGTTCGCTCCATTCGCTCAAGCCAGTGCTGTACATGACAGCGACCTTGCAGAGGTAGTGTTCACCTTCAACCAGCGGAGCGTTGTAAGGCTCGTTGGTCGAGAGTTGGCAGAACGGATACACCGTGTTGTGGTTGAAGATCGGCACGCCGTCGATCGAGGTGCACATCACCTTGTAGTGCTCGAGGTGACGCTCGCCACCGTTCTTGGCACCAGCGGTCAGCTCGACGTCGTCGATGTAGACCTCGTACTGGTCGTAGCTGTTGAAGTGACGGAAGGCGATGTAGACGTCCTGTCCGGCATAGGCGCTCAGGTCGACGCTGTGGCTGCGCCAGTTCTGGTAACGGTTCTCGTCGTGGCGGACAGAAGCCTTGCCGTTGCCGGCCTTGGCGGTGCCTTCCCAAACCATCGTGAAGTCGGCGGGCGTCGGGTTGTCGACGGTGGCCACTGCAACACCGAAGTGGTCAGGATAGCTGTCGTTGCCATAGTCGGCCCAGAAGTTCAGGGTCGAACCGTTGACGATGCTATACTTCGTATTGGTGATCATGTAGTTGTTCGGATCGTAGGAATCGTAGGTACAGTCGGTGTAGGACTGTGAGTAGGCAAAGCCGTTGGTGCCATTGTGGCCCCATCCCGTGTAGTCGTAGCACGAGTAGGTCTGGCTCTGCGAGCTGTGGTTCCAGATGTGGCCGTCGCCGTCGGCGTCGACAATCGTCCAGTTGCCCAGGCCGCCTTCGAAGTCCTCGCTGAAGCTGGTGGCGTAGTTGCCGCCAGGACCAGGAGTCGGGTTGACACCGCTACCGCCTTGTTGAGGATCGAGCGGATCCCACATGGCCCAGCCAGTGCGGCTGACGTAGACGTTCTCAACACCGTAGATGATCTCGGTCATCACATAACGCAGGTCGGTGGTCTGCCAGATGCTGACCGTGTCGTCGATGGGCTCGTAACCGATGTGCGTAACCTTAACGGCATAGTCGCCACGGCGGAAGCTATCCCACAGATAGTAACCAGAACCGTCGAGGGTGACGTTGTAGCCACCGTAGTTCTGCTGTTCAAACTCGTTGAGGTTGGTGAAGGTCACCTCGGTGCCCTCCGGGCTGTCGGCGCTGTTCATCAGCACGTTGACAGAAACGTGGTCGAGGTACATGTCCTTGTCGAGGCAGTTCGACCAGATGGTCTCGCTCTCGCGAGGCAGGGCAAGCTCGTTGAGGTTGCCAGTGCCAGGAGTCGGGCCAGGAGTCGGAGCACCACCAGCAGTGATGACCACATCGTCAATCCAGGCTTCGTAAGCATCGTAGTTCACATCGTGGAAGGCAATCCACACTTGCTGACCAGCGTAGGCGCTTAAGTCGACGCTGTGGCTTCGCCAGTTCTCGTAACGGTTGCCATCGTGACGCGATTCGGACTTGATGCCCGTGTTGCCCTTGGCAGCACCGGTCCAAACGGTCGTGAAGTCGGCAATGGTCGGGTTGGCGGCAGTGGCCACACAAACCGAGAAGCTCTCAGGATAGCTGTCGTTGGCATTGTCGGCCCAGAAGCTGATGCTCGAACCAGCACTGATGCTGTACATTTGAGGCGACACAAGATAGCTGTCGATCTGGTAGGCACCGTCGTAGTCGACGAATGAGTAGCCCAAGGCAAAGCCAGTGCCACCATGTGCCAAGACGGTGTAGTCGTAACCGCCAGGGTTGTTGTCGCTGTGGACCCATGAAACTTCGCTACCCGGAGCATCCATGACCGTCCAGCCCTCAAGACCACCTTCGAAGCCGTAGGTGAATTCAGCGCGGTTGCCCATTTCACCGTTGTTCACATTAATAGGTTCAGTCCAGCTGATTTCGCTTTCGGTGAGTTCGCCGCGGTTGCCGCTATAAACGGCACCGACGCCCCACTTGTAGACACCAGGAGCGAGGTCGGCCCATTCAACGTCGATGTAGACGGTGTCGGGCACCCAAACGGTGGCCAGCAGGACGGTGTTCTCAGCAGTGTAAGGACCGTCGTTGTAGCAGTTCGTACGATACACTCTGTAGTGGTTCAGGCTACGGTTGTTGCTCTCGAAGCGGGCAACAGGGGCCGGATTCGTGGTAGCGCAGGTGGTGGTCACCACTTCCTGACCCTTCACAGGCATGACAGGAGCGCCCTTGGCCACGACGGGAACCTCGATGGCCGGCATATGAGCGTTGTCGGCGTAGCTGTAGAAGCCACGGCCTTCGCGGTTGGTGAAGTACTGACGCATGGTCCAGGTGCCGTAGGTCTGGTGCTCCCAGCCGTAACCGGCTTCGACACCGGCGCTCCACCATGTGCCTTCCTCGATGAGGCTGACATCGGTGCAACCGGCAGGCCAGCTACTCACGGTCGTGTTGGCCGTCCAAACCACCCAGAGGACGTCGCTACCCGTCACGTTGACAGGAGTCGTCAGGTCGAAGTCGACCCAAGCGTTCTGGTTTGCAGGAACGTCAACGGTGATGCTGCTCACAGGCGTACCGGCCATAGGCTCGGCGCCACCTTGGTAGATGGTGCAGGTGTAGTTGCCACCCACAGCCATGTACTGGTTGTCGGAGAACAAGGAGACCTTGGTCATCGTGAAGCCGGCATAGCCGCCAATCACGCTGATGGGATACTGGTAGGCCCAGCGGCTCGTACCGACGTTCGAACCCACGGCGTTGTTGAAGTCGCCCTCGGCATAGGTGTGCCAGCCGGGTTGAGCGGGTTGCGGAGGCTCGGGACGTCTGTAGAAGGTGATGTAGTCGACGTAGAAGCGGTCGTCGTTGGCGTTGACGCTACCGTCCTTCGTGTATCTCCACTGGAAGGTGTGCGTACCGGCGGTGATGTCAAACTTCTTCTCGGCCCAGTTGCTGACACCAGTGTATTGTGCCTTCTGGACGCCGTCGATGTAGAAGTAACCATAGTCCCAGTTCTGTTCGCAGCTGATCTTACCGAAGTAGCTCATTTCGCCGTCGGCAGGAATCTCGACCGTGACAGTCATGTTGCTGGTGACGCTGGCCACGCCGGCGCCGCCGCTTTGCATGCAGTAGGTGCCTTCATACGGGTTGGTGGTAGTGATGCTCCAAGGATAGCTGGGATCCACCTGCCAATCGAACAAGCTGAAGTCGCCAGTCTCGAAGGGCTCAATGATTTCCTCACCAGGCAGGCCGCAGCCCCAGTACACTTTCACATACGGGCTGTTCGGATCCAGGCTGTCGGGATAGTACTCGGCGATGACGGTGCAAACCGGGTCGAAGTTCTCGTCGAGGATGTAGTCAATCGGGCTCGTCGTATTGTTGTAGGTGATCACGATAGGCTCGCCTTGTTCAGGCTCGTAGTCGGTCTGGTAGCCTTCCTTGGCGGCTTGGCCGTCGTAGGCGGCACCAGCGTAGATGTGACCGGTGTAGTAGCCTTGGTTGTTGGTCGTGAAGTTGTAGGTGTGGTTGACACCAAACTCGTCTTGACCCACCATGGTGACGGTGGCGCCGGCGATGCCGGTGGTGCCGTCTTGCTCATACACGTG
>CAMUYT010000049.1 GCA_947164955.1 uncultured Bacteroidales bacterium
GTATTTTGTTATTAAAAGAAAGCTCCTACGGAGCAATTTTTAGAAGCTACCTTTACAAATTTATGCGTCGATATTCGCGTAGGTGGCGTTCTGCTCGATGAACTCGCGGCGCGGGCCCACTTCGTCGCCCATCAGCATGGAGAAGATGTGGTCGGCTTCCATGGCGTTTTCGATGGTCACTTGGCGAAGGGTGCGGTGGGCGGGATCCATGGTGGTTTCCCACAGCTGCTCGGGGTTCATCTCACCGAGACCTTTGTAACGCTGCACGTCATAACCGCTCACCGTGCCGTTCTTGGTCAGTTCGGCCATGGCCGCAAAACGTTCCTCATCGGTCCAGCAGTAGCGGATGGGCTTGGTGCCGCGCTTGATGAGGTACAAAGGCGGTGTGGCGCAATACACATAGCCGTTTTCGATAAGTTCGCGCATATAGCGGAAGAAGAAAGTCAGAATCAGCGTGGTGATGTGGCTACCATCGACATCAGCATCGGTCATGATGATGACTTTGTGATAACGCAACTTCTCAAGGTTCAAGGCTTTGCTGTCCTCCTCAGTGCCGATAGTCACGCCAAGAGCGGTATAGATGTTCTTGATTTCTTCGCTGTCGAACACGCGGTGTTCCATGGCCTTTTCGACGTTCAAGATCTTACCACGCAGCGGCAGGATGGCTTGGAAGTTACGGTCGCGGCCTTGCTTGGCTGAACCGCCTGCGGAGTCACCCTCAACGAGGTAAAGTTCCGTCTTGGCGGGGTCGCGGTCGGAGCAGTCGGCCAACTTGCCGGGCAGACTGAAGCCCGATAGAGCACCTTTGCGCTGCACCTTCTCGCGGGCGTTGCGAGCCGCTTGGCGGGCTTGGGCAGCCAAAGTCACCTTGTCGAAGATGGTCTTAGCCTCCTTGGGATGTTCTTCAAGATAGTCGGAAAGCTGCTGGCCCACGATGGAGTTGACGATACCCATCACCTCGTCGTTGCCGAGCTTGGTCTTGGTCTGACCCTCAAACTGAGGTTCCGGCACCTTCACCGAAATGACCGCAGTCAAACCCTCGCGGAAATCGTCGGGCGAAATCTTCACCTTCTGTTTTTCCAACTTTTCGAGCAGGCCGCTCTTCTCCGCATAGGCGTTGAACGAGCGCGTCAGGCCCGAACGAAAGCCTTGCAAGTGCGTACCGCCTTCGATGGTGTTGATATTGTTGACATACGAGTGCAGGTTTTCCTTGTACTCGTCGTTGTATTCCAAAGCAATCTCGACCGGCACGTTGTTGCGCTCGCCCGTAATGTAAATCGGCTCGGGAATGAGCTTGGTGCGGTTGGCATCCAAGTAGTCGATAAAGTCGACGAGGCCATTCTCCGAATAGAAGGTCTCGCTGCGGTATTCGCCGTTCTCGTCTTGGGTGCGTTCGTCGGTGAGCGTGATGGTGATGCCGTGGTTGAGGTAAGCCAACTCGCGCATACGGTTGGCGAGGGTGCTGTAGTCGTATTCCGTCGTCTGGAAAATTGAGCCATCGGGCGTAAAGGTGATGCGGGTGCCGTTCTTATCGGTCGTTCCGACCACTTTCACGTCGTAAAGCGGTTTGCCGCACTCATATTCCTGCTTGAAAATCTGGCCTTCGCGGTAGACCTCAGCGGTAAGATGCGTTGAAAGTGCATTCACGCAGCTGACACCTACGCCGTGCAGACCGCCGGAGACCTTGTAGGAGCCCTTGTCGAACTTGCCGCCGGCGTGCAGCACCGTCAAGACGACCTCCAAGGCCGAACGATGCTCTTTGGGGTGCATACCCGTGGGGATACCACGACCGTTATCGAGGACGCTGATGGAGTTGCCGGGCAGGATGCGCACGTCAATCTTGTCGCAATAGCCCGCCATGGCCTCGTCGATGGAGTTGTCGACCACCTCATATACCAAATGATGCAAGCCACGGAAATGGACGTCGCCGATATACATGGCCGGACGTTTGCGCACGGCTTCAAGGCCTTCGAGGACCTGAATCTTACTGGCACCATATTCTTCGCTTGCCAATTCTCTTTTTTCTTCTTCAGTCATTGTCTAAAAATTAGGGTTTTTCAATTAAAGGTGCAAAGATAAGGAATTTTTCGGCACGATGCCAAAAAAAGTTGGAAAATTTGGATTTTACCCAAAACGGCCCTACGAGGCTAAAAACGGGCAAATTTTCAATATAGCGAATTTTTCGCGCACGCAGGAAAACAAAAAGCCCTTCGACAAGGAAGGGCTTTTCGAGGCGTTTTAGACATTTTCAAAATCTCAACTTCACCCCGGCGAAGAACTGTATGCCCGTGACGGGATAGTTATAATACAGCTGGTATTTCTGGTGCGCCACATTATCAAGCAAGGCGAAGGCCGTGATCTGGTCGTTCACCTTGTAGTCAGCACCAAGGCTGAGGTCGAAAACATTCTTAAGTTTTTCAGCGTAAAACCGAGGGGGATACTTCCAGTAAGGACCATCATCCGAGACCTTGGCATAACGTCCACCTTGATAGAGCAAAGTCGTATTGAAAGCCAATTTGTCGTTGAAGTCGTAGGTCAGTTTCAGCTTGCCTTCCGTTGTGGGGCGATACCAGGCATATTCCTCGTTGGTGGGCTTGCAACTGTTGTAAGCGAAGCCCAAATCGGCGGTCAGGCTGTTGCGCAACTTGACACGCACATCGGCCAGTACGGAGACGGTTTTGGTTTCGTCGTAAACAAGACCGAAGGCGTTGTTCGTATACAAGAATCCGTAGTTATTATTGGCCATTTCTTGGTATTGCCCTGGGCCTAAATAGTCGACACAATAGAGCGCATCATGGTCAACATGGCGGTAACGGACACCCAAATGCAAATCGACAATTTCAGCGATATTGGTCCTCACGCCGCCTTCGAAAGACAGTTTTTCATTCCTGACAACGTGGATGTCGTCGTGCGATATGACAAACACAAAAGGATTTTCTTCAACGACTTCGCTGAATCTCATCAACTTGCGCCCACCTTTCAACCCTGCATAAAACTCCAGTTTCTTGTCCAAAACAAACAGGCTGCCGCTCACATCGGGGCGGATGGCAAAGAAACTATCGTCTAATTCATCACCCCAAACGCCATCCGTCCAAACGCCAAGATGCAGGCGATAGAACTCGTCCTTCATTTCAAAGAACGGATTGACTTTGAAGAAGATACGACTCCCAACATACCCTGCCGGCGCAAATCCGTCATACTGGAAGCCCAAATCCAAGCCCACCTTCTGCGGATGGTTCTTGTCGCCCCACCAGTTTTGGGTATAGCCGAGGCCATACTCCAAGCCGACGAAATGCTCCTTTGCGCCAAACCTATCGAACGTGTATTGATAGTCAAGGGTTCCGGAATGGCTCAACTCACCCACCCTTGTCGAAGTGGAAGCGATGCCGAGATGACCGCCAATGGTGTTGTAGGTCTGGCGCGGACAGTATTGTTCAATCTGCTCGTCCGTCAGCGGCATTTCCTCCAAATTGACGCCGTAATAGTGGACCATGTCGTTCTTGTAAAACACGCCGCCGTCAAGCTGGATGCCGTCGAACTTGCTTGTCGTGAGGTTCACGTCGAAAGCGTTGTTCATATAGCTCGAAGGCGCGTAGTCCTTGATGTTGAGCCACGACGAGTTGTGCTTGATGCCCACGCCAAGGCCCAAGGTCTTGGTCAGCATGGAGTTGTGCTTGTAGAGGAACACGGGCGAGAGGCGTGTGCCGAGGCCTGCCATGAGGAAGTTCTGCGTCGGGGTGACCAATTGGTCTTTCTTGGCGGCAAAGCCCGTCGGAGCTATCTTCTCCAAGTCGAGTGCGAACTTCTGTTTGGTCTCCTTCGGGTTGACCTCGGTGCTGGGATAGGCATACGAGGGCTGCGGCGTTTCGGGCGTCAGTTGCAGTTTGTTCACCTTATTGACTTTGGGTCGGTATTTGCCTTCCACGGTCACTTGTTCGTCGTGTTGCGCTGTGGCGGTGAGGGCCATCAGGGCGAGACTGAGTATTAGAGCTATTCTTTTCATTGTCGTTGCTTTTAGGCTGGGGACTTGCGTCCCAGTTTAGTGTCTGTCGTCCCTTCGGGACTTTTATGCGCAGGGACTCACGTCGCCTGCTTACTGGTATGTCGTCCCTACGGGACTTATTCGGGTTCTATGGGTTCTATGCCGTTGCTGCTGCCCACCTTGGGTTCCTTTCGTTCCACTTCGGCGAGCTTGGTGCGGGCTTCTTGCTTCAGGTCGTTGCCTTTGTAGTTGTCGATCACGCTGCGGAGGGTCTCCTTGGCCTGGAAGTAGTTCTCCTTGGCCACATACACGTCGGCCAGCGCAATGAACGACTTGGCGACCCAGTAGTCATACTTCGAGAAGTTGTCAGAAATGTTGAAGACCTTGTTCTCGGCCTCGTCATACTTTTTCAGCTTGATGGAGGCCACTGCTGAGTAGTAGGCACTCTCGGCGCCATACACCGACTTATCGTTACGAGCACTCTTGTCGAGTCGTTCGATGGCCGCACTGTAGTTGCCTTTCTCGAAATACGACTTGCCCACGATGTGGTTGATTTGGTTCACCTGCTCTTCGGTCAGGTCGCGAGACACGCGCAAGTCCTCCCCCATCTCGATGGCCTTGTCGTAGTTGCCGAGGAAGAAGTTGCTCTTCATGCTACCTTCGAGGGCTTCGAGGCGCCTAAGCGGTTCTTCGGTGATGCGTGATAAACGCTCGTAATATTCGCCCGCCTTGCTGTAATTGCCGGCTTCGTATTCGATACGCGCCATCTTGAGCAGCGCGTTGTCAGTATAGTCGTTGTCGGGCTGCGACAATATATAGTTAAGGTGTGCGACGACTTCCTCCTGTGTACCCACTTTTTCGGCACATTCGTAGGCGTAATAATGGGCTTTCAGCGCGTATGCGCCATTGCGGAAGTTGTCGAAATAATACTGCAAGGCGGTCTGTGCCTGCTGGTAACGACCGTCGAGATAGAAATTCTCCGCATTGGCGAAAGCCAACGAGTCCTGTTGCGTCACCTTCACCTGTCCGCCATTGGCATTGACGTAGCCGAAATATTCGTTCAACTTGTTCTGTTCCATGTAGATGCTGCGGATGATGCTCAAAGCCTCACGCGACTCGTCGGTGTTGGGATAGTTGGCCACGAGGCTCTTCAGGTTCTCCATGGCTTGGTCGTACTGGTTGTTGTTGTAATAAATCATGCCCACTTTCATCATCGCTTGACGGGTATAGCTTGAGCGCGGGCGTTCCTTGATGAGGCGGTTGAAATTGCTGATGGCCGAGCGTTTGTCGCCGTGGACGAGATAGGTGTTTCCGATTTCAAACAACGCCTGCTCGTAGTAAGGGGTACTCGGATAGCTACGAAGCATGTCGTTGAGCATCGTAATCTTTTGGTTTGCGTTGCCCTTGGCGCCATAGCACAAGCCTTGCTGGTATAAGGCGTAGTCGGTGTTACGTTTACCGATACGAGTGGCCATGTCGTAGTAGTTGATGGCGTTGTCGTAGCTGCGTTCCATGAAGAAGCAGTCGCCAAGGCGAATATAGGCATCGGTCTTGAGGTCGTTTTGCTGCCTGTCGTCGGCCAGTCGGATGAAGCTCCTGAAATGTTCTTCGGCGGCGCTGTAGTCGGGCTTTTGGTAGTAGATGTAGCCGAGATCGTAATCGGCGAGCGCATATTCCAGCAAACTTGTTGCCGCGTTCATCTCCTTGAACTGCGTCAGATATTTGTTGGCTTTGGCGTGATCGCCTAATTGGTAGGCCGACTCACCCATCCAGAAGCAGGCTTGGGCCTTGTTGGCAGCCGACTGCTTGCTGTTCATCACCTTCGAGAAATAGACCTGCGCCTTGTCGTAGTTGCCTTTCTGCACATTGTCGATGCCAGTTGCATAAAGCAGTTCGTTGTAAACGGTTTGCAGTTCCTTGCTCTTCTTTTTCATCGCTTCGAGGCGGTTGAGGGCTTCATCGTTTTCCTTTGCGTTGAGCAACAGGTAAATAGCCATCTCCTCGGCTTCAGCCTTGCGCTCCGAATTGGGATGTTCGGCGATGAAATTGTCGAGCAGGCCCACGGCCTCATTGAAGGGGTCGGCGCCTGGGATGAGGCTCAGTTTGGCGTAGTCGAACAAGGCTTCTTCGGCAAGTTCCTTGTCAAAGCCAGCGGAGTAGGCATTGTAGAACGCGCTTCGGGCATATTTCAGCTCGTCAGTCTTGGCGTAGCATGAACCCAAATAATAGGAAGCGTATTGCGCAAGGATGTCGTTGTTGCCCGCAATCTTCTGCAAGTCGGCGATGGCGTCATTGTATTGGCCTTTCATCATCTTGCTGACACCCATCTGGTAATAGGCCTCGCGCGAAATGCCACGGGTCAGGCTTTTCTTGTAGATGTTGTAATATTCCAAGGTCTTGTCATAGTCTTTCTGCTGGAAATAGGCGTCGGCCACGATTTGGGCCATCTCAGCCTTGCGCTTCTTGTCGGCCTGTTGGATATATACGGGTCCTTCCTCGATGACGGATTGGTAGTCGCCCTTGAGGTAGTCGATCTGCATGATATAGGCAGGCACCACTTTGGCGTAGTCGCTGTGCGAACGCAGGCGGCGGAAGTTGTCCAACGCCTCGTTGTATTTCTCCTTTACGTATTGAATATGAGCGTAATAATAACGCGAAGGCTCTTGATATTTTCCTTCGTTCATCATCAAGCCGTGGAACAGTGGCATGGCTTTGTCGAGTTCACTTGTCTGGAAATAGGCATAGCCTTTGTTGAACTGCATCTGCTGCGCTTCGTCGGTGGTAAGCGAAAAAGCATCCGTCTTTTCGTAAATGGCCAAGGCCTCCTTGTATTTCTTGTTTTGGAACAAGTTGTTGGCGTATAGGAAGTTGGCATGTTTCGCCCAAGTGCTGCCTGGGTTATCATTGACGAATTGGATGACTTTAGCGGGACCGTCGGCATGGCCGAGATACATCGCGCTGACCGCCTCGTAGTACTGTGCATCAACACAACGTTGCGCCTTCGCATCGACGGCTTGGGCGCGATATTGCTGGAAAGCCGTGAGCGCCGCACCAAACTCTTGGTTATGGAACGCCAACACGCCTTCGTTGAAAAGCGCCTCAGGGTTATAGGCATCAATATGTTTTTGCGCTGACAATGAAATCGTTAGTAAACAAAAAGTCACCATTGCCAAGCTTTTCATCGTATGAAGTTTCATAGGGCGAAATTTTTGACGAAAATACACATTTCTTTCATTGGTTCGGCAAAAAGTTTCAAATTTCGTGCCTGAAACCAACATCAAAACGATGAACGAAAGGTTTTATTATCGTTTTTTGTCCCTTGGAAAGCCAAAAAACATTACTTTTGCAAAAAAAAGGAAACCCATGTTCAAGAGCATCAACTTCGTAGAGATCTTCAGTTCGTTCATTGTGATGGCTGCCATCATCGACATCTTCGGTTCCATCCCGATTTTCGTCAGCATGAAGGAGCAAAAGAAGACCATCAAGGCGGGACAGGCCTGCCTGACGGCCTTGGGGTTGTTTCTGGCGTTCTTCTTCGCTGGCGACGCTTTGCTGAAATTGTTCGGCATCGACGCGGCCTCGTTTGCCGTGGCGGGTTCGTTCGTGCTGTTCATCCTCGCCGTCGAGATGATCCTCGGGCGCGAGATCATCAAGAACGACGGTGGTTCAGGCGGTGCCAGCATCGTGCCTATCGCCTTCCCGCTGATTGCCGGTCCCGGTGCGCTGACCGCCTTGCTCTCGTTGCGCGCCGACTATGCCGTGGTCAACATCATGATTGCCCTGTTGCTCAACATCGCGTTGGACTATTTCGTCATCCGTTCGTTGGACAAGGTGCAGAAACTGCTCGGCCCCAATCTCATCTTCATCTTGCGTAAGTTCTTTGGCGTCATCTTGTTGGCCATTGCGGTGAACATGTTTGTCAACAATATTTCCGTGATTATCCAAAACGTGATGAAATAATCCGTACTTTTGCAGCCGATTTGTGGTGTCCTCACAGGACTCAATAGGGAATCGGGTGAGAGTCCCGTACAGTTCCCGCTGCTGTGATGGCCCTAATCGTTTGTCATGAATGTCACTGAAAGTCAACACCTTTCGGGAAGGCGGCAAGCGATGGCCTCAGTCAGAAGACCTGCCTCAAGTCGATAGAACAGAGCTTCCGGGAATTGGGGCTGGGTTACTATAAATAATAAGGTGTGCCCCGATGGCGGGGGTGCGCTTGTGTTATAGTTTTCCAACATTTTTTCCAGAAGTTTTGAGGTAACGAACTTAATGTCAAACCTTTAAAACTTTAGTTTTATGCATTTTAAACATTTTACGCGATTATTCCTTTTGATAGGGATGATTGGAATGTTTTCGGCCTCTGTTTTAGCGCAAGGCGGAGGCGAACTCGTTGAAATTGGGACAGCCACCACAGGCACGACACTATCCCCAATCTACACACCTAAAAACTATTCTTTCACTCAGCAGCTTTACACCGCCGAGGAGATTGGCACGGATGGCACCATCACGAGCATTGCCTTCCATTGGGCATTCAATGGTTCCAAAACTTTTGGTATTGACGTGTATATGAAACACACGGAAAGAGCCTACTTTGAGACCTCTGCCGACCGTATCCCCCTTTCCGCTTCCGATAAAGTGTTTACTGGCACGATTAATCCAGACCAGGATAGTTGGATTACCATTACTCTTGATGAACCTTTTGAGTATGATGGTAGCAGCAATTTGGTCATCGCCGTTCACAGGACCTCGGGATCGCCTGGATTTAATGACTTAAACAATTGGAATGTGATTCCCACATGGTATTGCACTAGCACGGATAGATATACGATGTTGTATATGGGAGACGACCAAAGTCAGTACGTCAGTCTTAGTCCTGCATACATGACCCCAAGCAACAATCGTCCCAACATCCAAATTGAAATCGGCTCTTCCACCACCACATGCAAGGCCCCGAAAAACCTGGCAGTAAGCGATATCACAACCAATTCAGCAACCTTGTCCTGGACCGCAGGCAGCGGTGACCAAACCGATTGGGATGTTTATTACACCACAAGCAGTGTGGCTCCCGACGAGAATACAACCCCTTCCTTCCAAGTGACCGAATGCACCAAAGTTTTGACAGGTCTCACCGCACAAACCACCTATTATGCATACGTCCGTGCATCTTGCAGCAGTGCCGACAAAAGCAGATGGATCAGCACCAACTTTACCACCACACGTGAAGCGCTTCACGTAGGCTCAGGCAATCCATACCAAACCGATTTTGAAAGCACTTGCGACTGGGCGTTTACCAATGGCACTCTGACCAACCAATGGTGCTGGGGCAGTGCCACCAACAACGGTGGACAAAAAGCCATGTACATCTCAAATGACAATGGCACCAACAATGCCTATTCCGCAAACAGCGCCGCTGTGGTATTCGCTTCCAAACTCTTCTCTTTCGACCCAGGCACCTACACTTTCGTTTATGATTGGAAAGCCAATGGAGAAAGCACCTATGACTATCTCCGTGTAGCTTTGGTTCCCGGAGATATGGAATTCACGGCTGGCCCCAGTCTCCCTTCCGGCGTTGGCACCACTACCCTACCGAACGGCTGGATTGCCTTGGATGGGGGAGAAAAACTTAATCTTGCTAATAGCTGGCAAAACCAGGCGTTGGAAGCCACCGTTTCCGGTACCTATACCATGGTCTTTCTTTGGCGCGACGATACCAGCGGCGGAAGCCAACCTCCCGCGGCAATCGACAACATCAGCATCAGCATGACGACTTGCTCGCGGCCGACTAGTTTGATTGTGGATGCCACCACCCTCACATGGACTCCTGGCAACGAAGGGCAAGATGCATGGGAAATCAGCCTTAGCACAACCACCAATCCTGAAGATGGCACTATCATTCCTGTAACAGGAACCCCCTCCTATACTTTCACCAATCTCGCACTTGAAACCCAATATTACGCCTTTGTCCGTTCCGACTGCGGCACAGACGGAAAGAGTTCTTGGAGCGAAGCAGCTTCCCTCTATCTCGGATACTGCCAGCCCGCTCCTACTAGCGTCGACAAACAAGGTATCACCAATGTGACTTTCGGCACTGGTAATGAGATTGTCAACAACGACCAAAGGCCCGAATCAAAACCGTATTATGGCAACTATTCTTCACAAATCGGGGCTGCACTTGCTGGCTCAGAAGTAGATGTCGCTATTACTTATCAAACAGGATACACTTATGGCACTTTGATTTGGGTTGACTGGAATAATGATTTCATGTTTGAGGATAGCGAAATCGTATATACTGGAATGAGTACCAATGCCAATCCAACCACTCTGAACGCTTCTTTTACTATTGCTCAAACACAATCGGCAGGGTATTATCGAATGCGAATTGGTGGCGCAGATAGTTATTTTGATAGCTATGTAAATGGAAATCACAATGCAAATCATGATCCGTGCTATAATAGTAGTTATGCCGTATTCCATGACTACACCTTGCATGTCACAGAGAACACAAGCGATGCCTTCGCCAAACCCATCACCGCTTACAACGAAAACGGCGGCTACTACCTCATTGCCTCTCCCGTCGGGACAGTGAATCCGGAGAATGTGACGAACATGCTCGAAAACAGCTACGACCTCTATTATTTCGACCAAAGCCAAGAACTCGAATGGATCAATTACAAAGGCGACCAAACCCTGGAACAAGAGGGCCATTTCAACCTTGAGCCCGGCAAAGGCTACCTCTATGCCAACAGCAATAATGTCACATTGACCTTCACAGGAACGCCTTACAACGGCAACGGCCAAGTGGATCTGGCATACGACGCCAACGCCGTCCTCAAAGGCTGGAACCTCATCGGCAATCCGTTTGGCACTATGGCCACACTCAACAAGCCTTACTACCGCCTGAACGCCGATGGCAACGCCCTGAAAACAGAAACCGAGGAGACTCCAATAGCCGTTATGGAAGGCGTGTTCGTGCAAGCTACGGGAACTGGCGAGAAGGCGAACTTCACCACTGCCAGCCGTGGTGAACGGGCAAGCGTCGCCAAACTCAACATCATGGTCACGCGCGACCGTGGCGTGGTGGAAGACTATGCCATCGTCCGTTTCGACGGCGGTGCAACACTCGGCAAATTCCAACTCAACCCGAGCCACACCAAGGTCTACATCCCGCAAGAGGGCAAGGACTACGCCATCGTGCGCAGTGCCACCCAAGGCGAACTGCCCGTCAACTTCAAGGCTGAAAAGAACGGCACCTACACGCTGAGCTTCAGCAACGAGGAAGTCACGTTCAACTACCTGCACCTCATCGATAACCTGACTGGCGCTGATGTCGACTTGCTACAACAGTCCAACTACACCTTTGATGCCCGCACAAGCGACTATGCCAGCCGTTTCCGCCTCGTGTTCGCTGCCGATGGCGCAAACGAGGACGTCTGTGAGCCTAATTTCGCTTACTATAACGGTAGCAACTGGACGGTCAACAACCTAGGCAAGGCCACGCTACAAGTCATCGACGTGATGGGCCGCGTGCTCAGCACCGAGACCATCAACGGCAATGCCGAAATCAACATCAACCAAGCCTCTGGCGTCTACATGCTCCGCCTCATCAGCGGCGATAGCGTGAAGGTACAGAAGGTGGTGGTGAGATAAGAGGACGCGAGACTACGAGACGCGAGACTACGGGACGGATGAAGTCACGTGTCTCGTGTCCCGCAGTCTCGAGTCAATGCAATGAAAAGAATCAGAAAACAAACAAGAAAGCAAATACAAAACAACGAAATACAATGAAGAAACTCATAATCACAGCAGCAATCGTCCTCGGATTGGGTATGACCTCCTTCGCCAACCCCAACGGAGGCCTGTTCCAACGCGGCAACACGCCTGAGAACCCCATGGACAACCGTGAAGGTGGAGGCGGCATGGCCACTCCTGCCATCCCTGGTCACGGCCAACAAGGCAACCAAGACGCTCCCGTAGGAAGCGGCATCACCGTGTTGCTCAGCCTCGGCGCAGCCTACCTCATAGGCAAAAAGCGCAATGCCGAATAAAGACACTTTTTTTTCTTTCACACTGTTGCGCCGGTAGCAGCTTTGCTGTTACCGGCATTTTTGTATCAAAAATAGAAGAGACGGCCGCCATTGGGGTCGTCTCTTCACACTCAAAAACTATCTATAATGTACTTTCTTTATTTCACTATAACCTTCTTTATCAAACGATTATCATTCCATCGAACGGAAATGTAATAGACTCCCTTATTCAAGTGACCTAAATCAAGTCTAGTCTCATCGCCTGAGACTTCTCCACTCATAACACATTGCCCCATAAGGTTATAAACATGGTAACCAAACCCTAAGCACCCATCCACGGTCAACGTCAAATGTCCTTCCGTTGGATTTGGATAGACCAAGACACCATCATGTTCTTCCTCCAAGCCTTCCGCCTGATGCATGATGACATGGATGTTGAACTCGACCGATTGCCCATCGCTGACGGCTCGTACGGACACATCTGAGGCTGCTTCCTCATTCGTCAATCGATTGAGTGCCAAAATCTTGCCAGACAAGCCAACGGAAAGCGCTCCTTCATTGGAATTAGCGATGAATTCATATTCGATTAAATCATCTGGATCATCAGGGTCAGTGACCACACCATTGAGGTCAATGTAAACCAATTTCGGGAACTCATTCATGATGACGTCTGGCACAGGATTGACGACATAAGGAGGCTGGTCAACGGCAGGAGCCAAACCTGAAACGCTGACTTCCATATCCACATGTTTGCCATTGCTGGTGGCGCGAACCACCAAAACCCTGTTGGTGAACGCATCAGGCGTAATTCGCGTCACGATGAGCATACCGTTCCCGCCTATCGAGGCAGAGACCTCGCTCGGGCTGGTCGGCAGCGAGTATTCCATCATATCGTTATTGTTGTCGGGGTCGTCGAAACAATTGCTGATGTCGAAGCTGAACGACTGCGGAAAATCATCGAACTCAATGGGTGCCAACGGATTGACAACAACGGGCGGCAAATCCTCGGCAATACATTCCACCGTGAATGAGGTTTGCACCGTTTGGCCATTGCTTTCGGCTTCCAAGGTGATGGTGGCCGTGCCGCCGGAGCTGAGCATGCGTTCCACCACCAAACTGCGGTTGTCCAAAGTCGTCCCGACAAGCGTCGGATTGCTGTTTGCAGCCACCGTGATGACGATGTTCTCGTTCGGGTCGTCGGGATCGTCGAAAGTGTTGGTCAAATCAATGGTTTGGTTGGCAGGGAATGTCGCAAACACGATGTCGGCGATGGGATTGGCCACCACGGGAGGCAAATTGACGCCGCTCTCATATTCGTCGGCACCCGCACACGGCGTTTCGCTGCGATCTTCACCGTCAATGTCGGTAGTCACGTAATCCAAAGGATTGGCGACCGTGAGTCCCTCGGCATTGGCGATATGCAAATCGTTTGCCCCAACAAACTCAGGCGAGCAAACCGCAGAATGGGTGTCAAAGCCCGAAGCTGCTGCCCAAGCACTTAGGTCGGAATAGTTGTAGCCATCATAAAGGCCGACATTGCCACCCGCATAGCTGACTCGGTTGTAGTCGCAAAAACGATTGGCCGAAGCATTGTTGAAGCGGAACACGACGCCATCCGTCTCGTTGA
>CAMUYT010000050.1 GCA_947164955.1 uncultured Bacteroidales bacterium
GTTACAATTCGATTAAAACCGCCCACTGACGTTTCCATCTTGATGGAATCTATGTAACTTTGCACCCAAAATCATTTATCATGGACCCAAAGAGAATACTTGTTGTCGACGATGAAGAGACGCTCTGTGAGGTGCTGAAGATTAACTTGCAGAACGAAGGCTATAAAGTGGACGTGGCCACCAGTGCCGAACAAGCCCTGACCTACGACATAAAACAATACGCCCTCATCCTGCTCGACATCATGATGAGCGAAATCAGCGGCATACAGATGGCCAAGATACTGAAGGCAGAGCCTGCAACCGCATCCATCCCCATCATCTTCTGCACCGCTCGCGACACGGAAGACGACATGATTCGCGGCCTCGAATTGGGTGCCGACGACTACATCATGAAGCCCTACACCGTGCGCAATGTGATTGCGCGGGTCAAGAGCGTGTTGCGCCGCACGACCCGACAACAAGACGATATAGACAAGGAGACTGGGAGCCTTCTGCAAATCGAAGGCTTGCGACTCGACATGAACCTCAAGCTGTGCTTCGTGGATGGCCAATTGGTGAACCTGACCAAAACCGAATTTGAGCTTTTGGCTTTCCTGATGACCAATCCAGGAAAAATCTATTCGCGCGATGAAATCATCCATCGCGTTTGGGACAACGTCATTGTGCTCGATCGCACCATCGACGTGAACATCACACGGCTGCGTTCGAAGATAGGCCAATATGGCAAATTCATCATCACTCGTTTAGGCTTTGGTTATGGCTTTCAGAATTAAACTCTCCTACCACAACCGGCTTTTCTTGTTGTTGCTGGCTTTCTCCTGGACCATGATCGCCTGTTTCGTCGTGTTCCAATACTATCGCGAAAAGCAGTGCAAGTCGGAGGTACTCAATGCTGAGCTGCAAATCTACAACCAGCATCTGCTGAAGGTCGTCGACGAGGGGGCCGACTTTGTACATTATATCGAGACCCATGAGCAACCATGGGAGGACCTGCGCATCACGCTCATCGATTTCAGCGGAAAGGTGATTTACGACAACACCCTGTCGCCCGACTCGCTCGACAACCACCTCGGGCGTCCAGAGATTGCTCATGCCATCAAGCATGGCTCCGGGCAAAACATCAGCCGGCACTCTGCCAGCAACGGGTGTCTCTACTTCTATTCCGCCACCAAAGGCGAGCATTGCATCGTGCGTTCAGCCATCCCCTATTCCACTACGCTACACGAACTGCTTGAAGCCGACTGGGCTTTCCTGTGGGCCATCTTCCTCTTCAGTCTGCTGATGAGCGTCCTCGCCTACTTTGCGACACGGCGCATCGGAAAGACGATTGAGCGGCTGAACCAATTTGCAGCCAAAGCCGAACGGGGCGAAGCGTTCGACGAGACGGAGTCGTTCCCCCACGACGAGCTTGGGGCAATTTCCGACCACATCGTCAAGCTTTATGCACATAAACGTCAGCTAACCAACAACATCAATCACGAGCTAAAGACCCCTGTTGCCTCCATCCAGGCATGTCTTGAGACCTTACTATCGGGCATCGAATTGAGCGAAGAGAAACGCCAGGAACTGCTTGGGCACTGCTATGCCAACACCGACCGTTTGCGCCGACTGCTGTCGGACGTGTCACTTATCACCCGCATGGAAGACGGCAGCCAACTCATCGACTGCGAGGAGGTGGCCGTCGACGAAATGCTGAACATGATTGCCGAGGAACTTGAGGCATTGCCCGACGACCAACGCATGAAGCTACATCTCGACATCAAGGAGCCCATCGTGGTTTATGGAAACCCTTCGTTACTCAACTCTATTTTCAGCAACATGACCGAGAACGCCCTCACCCATTCAGGTGGGCAGAACATCTACATCTCGCTGCTGTCGCACGAGCGCGGATTCTACCGCATCAGTTTTGAGGACGACGGCTGCGGCGTAGATGAAGAAAAACTCCCACGCCTCTTCGAGCGTTTCTATCGCGTCGACAAAGGGCGTTCGCGCCAGCGGGGCGGCACCGGTTTGGGGCTTTCCATCGTCAAACACGCCGTGCTATTCCATAGCGGCACCATCAGCGTGAGCAATCGCTCCACTGGAGGGCTAAAGTTTGAATTCACCTTGCCCGATGTTTCAGCCCGGAAAGAATGAAGAAACGTCTCTGAAAGTCTCAGAAAGCAAACTCCCTGACTTGGCCATCATACTGGTCATCACTCCTTAATGTTGTGATTCCAATACATCCAACATAAAAGCATACTCCAAGACGACCTCCTTGTAGCCCTCGAAACGTCCCGAAGCACCGCCATGGCCGTAGTCCATCTCGGTTTTCAGGTAGAGCGGATTCTTGTCCGTCTTCAAGGCACGCAGTTTGGCGGCCCACTTGGCGGGTTCCCAATACTGCACCTGGCTGTCGTGCAAGCCCGTGGTAATCAGCATGGCGGGATAGTCCTTGGCTTCCACATTGTCGTAGGGCGAATAGGAAAGGATGTAGTCGTAATACTGCTTCTCGTTGGGATTGCCCCATTCGTCATACTCGCCTGTGGTGAGCGGGATGCTCTCATCAAGCATCGTGGTGACCACGTCCACGAAAGGCACTTGTGCGATGACACCTTTCCACAAATCGGGCCGCATATTGACGACCGCGCCAACAAGCAAACCGCCAGCGCTGCCACCCATGGCGAACATCTTTTGCGATGAAGTGTAGCCTATATTAATAAGGTGCTCCGCACAGGCGATGAAATCGAGGAAGGTATTTTTCTTGTTCAACATCTTGCCGTCCTCATACCACTGTCGTCCCATCTCCTCGCCGCCGCGAATGTGGGCGATAGCCCAAACGAAGCCCCTATCCAATAGACTCAAACGCGCCAATGAGAAATAAGCATCCATACTGGAACCATAGGAACCGTAACCGTAAAGCACAAGCGGATTTTGTCCGTTTTTCGCCAATTCCTTCTTATACACAATCGAAATCGGCACCATAACACCGTCGTGTGAAGGTGCCATTAGCCGCTCTGTAACGTAATCGTTTGGGTTGTAGCCACCAACGATTTCCTGCTGTTTGAGCAAGGTCTTTGTGCGCCGTTCCATGTCCCATTCAAAGACAGATGACGGCGTAGTCATCGAGGTATAAGCAAAGCGCAATGTGACAGCGTCGAAATCAGGGTTGGCGCCCACACCTGCGGTGTAAGTAGGCTCGCCAAAATCAATGTAATAGTCCGTCGCACCATCCCAAGACTTCACGCGGATTTTCACCAAGCCGCCTTCTCGTTCCTCAATGACGAAAAAACGGCTGAAAATCGTGAAGCCTTCAATCATCACCTGATCACGTGGCGCAATGACTTCCTCCCAATCCTGTTTCCCTGTTTGCCCGATGGGTGTCCGCATAATCTTGTAGTTCTTCGCACCATCGGCATTGGTCTGGATGTAGAAATGCTCGCCGTAATGGTCGATGCCGTAAAGCATGTCGGGCTGGCGTTCCTGAAACACGCGGAAACTGTTTTCTGGCCTGTCGCTTTCCAAAATCCGACATTCCGAAGAAAGTGTCGATTCAGAATTGATTATCAAATATTTCCTCGACTTCGTCTTACTGATGTAGGTGACAAACGTCTCATCGGTTTCCTCAAAAACCATCACGTCGTCGCTTGGATTTGTGTCGAGTCGGTGCCGCATGATCTTGCAAGGCCGCAACGTCTCGTCTTTCACGCCGTAGAACAATGTCTTGTTATCGCTCGCCCAAACCACATTGCCCGAAGTATTTTCAATCGGCTCGCCCACTATTTCACCCGTCTGCAAGTCTTTGACATACACCGTATAAATCCTACGGCTCACGATATCCACCGAATAAGCCAACAACCTATCGTCCTCGCTCAAGCTAACTTCACCGATTTCAAAGAAGGCGTGACCTTCGGCCAAGACATTTCCATCGAGGATGACTTCCTCCTCGGCTTCCAAGCTGTGCTTTTTGCGGCAATAGATTGGGTATTCTTTGCCTTCTTCGAAACGCGTGTAATGGTAATAGTCGCGAATCTTGATCGGCACAGAGTTATCGTCTTGTTTAATACGACTTGTGATTTCCTTAAACAGCTGTTCTTGAAGCGGTTCGGTATGTTTTAGGCATGCGTCGGCATATTGGTTTTCGGCCTCAAGATACGCCAAGACCTCAGGGTTTTCGCGCTCATTGAGCCAATAATAGTTGTCGATACGAGTATGGCCGTGCATCGTCATCACGTGGGGACGGATGGCGGCCTTGGGTGGGGACGGTAAAATATTCATCGGTTCGTTTTTGATCAGAACGAAAGCGTCAGGCCCAGCGTAGGCAGAATGGGCAATTGACGTGCCACTTCGCTGGTGATGAGGTTGACATAGAACACGTTGTTGCGATTATAGACGTTGGTCACACTCAGATCCACTTCCATATTGACGTTCTCACTAAAGAAAAACTTACGCTTCACGTCGAAGTCGAAACGATGGTAGGTAGGCAAACGACCTTTATTAAGTTCGCCATAGAGTACACCCAACTCGCCATTGGAGGTGGTGAAATCGAAATTGATGCCATCTTGGAACGAATAATACTCATAGAAGCCCTGTACCTGCGTGAAGGGGAAGCCGCTACCGAAGTTCCAACGTCCGCTGAACTCCCACTGGCGTTTGGCGCCCGCAGTATAGGTCAAGATGACGTTGACATTGTGGCGGCGGTCGAAATGCGGTGCGTATTCCACCAACTCCACGCCATTCTCAACAGCTTTTTCATATTCACGCGTCACGAATCCCAAGGCATAGACAGCCCAGAGATACCAATGTTTATCCTCGTACTTGATGGACACGTCGAAGCCGTAGGCTTGTCCCGTCTCCTTGGTGAAGTCTTTCTTGAGCAAGTCGGGCACCAGCAAGTTGCTGGGAGAATCCGCATAAAGCTTATTGCGGTTGATGTTGGTCAGCTGCACAAAATCTTTCCAATAGCCTTCGAGATTCACCGTCGCGTTTTGCGACAAGTCGAACTCACCACCCAGAATAAAGTGGTTGGCCTTTTGCAGGAAACTGGTGATTTCCTTTCCATTATAAGTCTTTGGCATGTTATCGATGCCGGAAAGGAAGCCATAAAACAGATTAACCACATCGCGGTCACTGGTGGCAGCCACGAAATTCTGCGAATACATGCCTGCCGCAGCTTTCAAGCGAAAACGATCCGAGGCGTTGAACTTGGCTGCGATACGGGGCTCAGGCGACAATCCTCCTTTGGTTACCGAGGGGTAGTATTGCAAGCGGAAGCTTGGCTCCAAAAGAAGTCGGCCGAGCACCGCCTTGTATTTGGCATAAACGCCAATCTCCGTGGAGTTCACCTTGGCGCCAATCTTGTTGTGTCCATACAAGCTGTAAGTGACATAGTCGGTGGTATAGCCCAGCATCTCAATACCATATTTCAACGTGTTTTTACCCATGAACTGACTGAAATCGAAGCCCATATTAAACCCGTTAATGGTGCTGTAGCGGTCAGGATTGTCCTCTTCTTTCATGCGGGAAGAATAACTCGAATAGGCGATATTGCCTTCAATCATCACAGGGGCTTTGCCTGGAATCACGAGGAAATTGGCACCAGCGCCAAACGAGTTCCATCCAAAATCAGAAAGCGACATGTAGTTGTTCACCTGATCGTTGAACGAGAAGCCGAACAAATTGACCTTACTACCATTGGCAGCGTTGAGTGAAACCTTACCATAGATATCCTGGAAATTAAACGGCAGTCCCGATTCGGAAGCGTAAGGATAGAAAATCTTGCTTGACTGCTCCAAATAAGAGTTTTTAGCCGACAGGATAAAAGATATTGACGCTTCCTCTGGAGACTTGGCTTTCTTCAGAGGGCCTTCAAGCATCACCTTGGCTCCAAAAGTGTTGCCGCCCAACTTGCCTGAAATGCGTTTCTTGTTGCCATCGCGGGTCGAGATATCCATAATGGAGGAGATACGGCCGCTATATTCAGCGCCGAAACCGCCTGTATACACATCGGCGTTACGGATAATGTCGGTATCGAACACCGAAAACAGTCCAATGGAATGGAAGGGATTGTAAATCACCATGCCGTCAAGCAACACCTTGTTTTGGATGGGGGAACCGCCACGGATGTATAACTGTCCACCCTGGTCACCGGTGAAGATGACGCCGGGCACCACTTGCAGATATTGGGCAAAGTCGGCCTGACCGCCCACGCTGGGGATCTTGGTAATCGTCTTAGGCGTAACGGTAATCACCGAGGTCTTGGTCTCGGTGCGCGCCTCAATCTTGTCAGCAGTGATGGTCACCGTCTCCAACTTCTGGCTGGTCTCCTTCAGGTAATACTTGCGGTTAACGACCTGGCCTTTCGAAAGGTTGAAAGTCTCCGAAATGGTATCGTAACCCACACTCGTGATAAGCAACGTGTAGCGCCCATCGGGGATACGGTTAATGTTGAAATAGCCATTTTCACTGGTCGAGCCACCAAAAGTCGTACCCTTCAAGTACACATTTGTGAACATCATCGGCTCACCTGTCGATTCCTCATACACAAAACCTTTGATGCTGTTGTCTTGGGCCTTACCCGACAACACGGCAAAGAATAGAACTAAAGTTGTGAAAACCAGTCTTGTAAGATAACGAGCATTCATAGCGCTAAAATCTGATAATTGTTCAAATACCTTTTTTATAAGAAGGTGCAAAGTAAACAAATTATCTTGAATTAGAGCGCAAAAAAAAGCAAAAAAACAGAAAAAAGGCGCTTACTGACTTATCTCTTTTTAGGGATGATCAAGAAAATGCCTAACACGATGAGCAGAACAGGCCAAGCTATTTGCCAATTGATTTCGGGCACGAAACGATGTAATAGTGCAGCGGCGCCTATGCCGATCAGGATCAAGCCAAGCGCCAGGCTACCCTTGCTTTGAGGGGTCCGCTGCGCAACAGCTGTCGACACCCCATCCTCGGCTCCTAGATTATCGTTTTGGACTTGTGCGGCAGGCATGACAGCCCACAAGATCAAGTAGAGCCAAAAACCCATGGTAGCGAAGACAAACAAGCAGGCAAACAAAATGCGAAGCAACGTGGCATCGACGTCAAAATAGTTAGCCAATCCTGAGCACACGCCACCAAGCACCTTGTTTTGCATGTCTCTCTCTAGTTTCTTGTTGTTTTCCATTCTCTTTTTACGTTTTTAGGTTAGACGATACTTCTCCTACAAAAATAATGCCGCACCTTTTGGCACGGCATTATTTTTCATTTAAGCGATGTTCAACCTCGCTCTTACTTCTTCACGATAAACTTTTCGGTCTTCACAGCCTGACCGTTGACAAACAGGTTGCAGAAATAGATGCCTTCGGTAAGGTCGGCAACCGAAATCGCCATGTGGCTCTGCGTGGTGTTCACCTGTTGGCTCATCACCTTTTGGCCCACCAAGTTGTAAACCTCAACTGAAGCGTTGGCACCAGCGGCGACGCTATAGTCGAAGTTGACCACCGACGCGGCGGGGTTCGGGTAGGCGTGACCCAAAGAGCACGCCACCTGTTCGGAAACGTTCTCAGCTTCGTAGGCGAACCATACTTCGATGGTCACCTTTTGATCTTCAGCGCCAGAAGGATAGGCATGATACTTCACCACGGAAGTGCCGGCGATGAAGTTGTTCGGGTCTCCCGAAAATTCCGGGTCAATTTGATGATGGAACGAAAGGCCGCCTTCGCCGCTCAACTCGCCAGCTGCCATCGAAACGGGCCTTGGGCTGATGAACACTTCGGGAGTGTAGCAACTGCCCCAGCAGAAATAGTTCGACGTCCCTTCAACGATTTGCACTTCTTCTTTTTCGACCATCACATCGAGAGGTCCATTTGTAAGGTTACGGAGCTGCATGTCTTGCTGGAGCTCGCCCCATTCGAGAAGGTTGGTGCAAACGATCCTTTCGCCGTTAGAGAACGCTTGACCATTGAATTCGAATTGCAGCGTTTGAGCTGAAACCCAACCAATTATGGCCACAAAAACCAAAGTAAAAATAGATTTTTTCATCATAGAAACAATTTAATGATACATATTCAATTTTCAATTTGCAAAAATGCAAAACTTTTTCCAATCCCGCAACAAAAATATTGCCATTTTTTGAAAAATGCCTACTTTTGTGCTTGAAAACTGTATCAAATCACATCCAAATGAAAAAAAATCTCCTATTTTTGGCATCTCTGATGCTTCTTTTCTCACTGAGAATCAATGCGCAAAACGAACGCATGCTACTGCTTGAGAGTTTCACCAACACGGGTTGCGGTCCTTGTGCAGCCTACAATCCTGCCATGGATGCGCTCATTGCTGCCAATCCCGACAAAGTGATAGCCATCAAGTATCACGTCAACTGGCCTTCAGCCAACGATCCTATGTATCTGCACAATACCACAGAGAACGGAGCCAGAACCAGTTATTACGGCGTCAATTCGGTTCCTCATGTTGTCATCGACGGCAACCGCTTTGACGGCGGCCCCAACCAACTGAACCAAAACTTGATCAACCAATTGCAAGCCGTCGAGTCGCCTCTTGAGATGCGCCTCTCCTTCGACGTGGACGAAGCGACCAACACCATCAGTGCCGCTGTGATGGGCCGCACTTCAACCGAAATCACGGGCAATATCAGGCTTCACGTCGCCGTCATCGAGAAAGAAATCCACTTCAACTCGGCGCCTGGCCCCAACGGTGAGCGCGACTTCTACAGCGTAATGAAGAAGCTTATGACCGGCTCGGGAGGCGAAACCATCGGCAACTTGGAGGCCGGAAGCTATTTTGCACGCACCTACAGCTGGGAACTGGCCAACATCTACGACATGAGCCAACTCGACGTCATCGCATGGGTGCAAAACTACAACACCAAGGAAGTTTTCCAAACCTGCAGGGCGAGCGAAAGCATGGAACCTTTCTATGCCAATGAAGCAGCCATGAGCGACATCAGCAACGTTAAAGCCATCATCTGCAGCGGCATGGCCGAGCCCAAAGTCACTTTGACCAACTTCGGAAGCAACACACTGACCACGGCTCAGCTCGACGTACTCGTCAATGGCGAGATACTTAAATCCATCAATTGGACGGGCAACATGGCCACCTTCGGCTCTGAAATCGTCGACTTGGGCGAAATCGATTTCCCCGTCGAGGAAGAGAATACGCTCGAAGTGAAAATCAACAGCGTGAATGGCGTTAGCGACGAAGTCCCCAGCAACGACATTGCCTCCATCGCCATCAAAGGCGCCCCTTTGAACGTAGCCAAAGTGCTGAAGCTCAGCATTCGCACGGATGCCAACCCGCAAGAAACCACGTGGAAAGTGACCAACATGGCCACGGGCCAAGTCGTCCTTGAAGGCGGCCCGTATGAGGCTGCCAACACCCTTTACAACGAGACACTTGAAATCAATGGCGACGGTTGCTATGACTTCACCATCTATGATGCTGGTGGCAATGGCTTCGATGGCGGACTATATGGTTTGAAAGCAGGCAGCACAACGCTGTTTTCAGGAAACAAGTTTGGCGATAGCGAAAGCAACGAGTTTTCATACGAAGTAGCGGAAGGCAGCGAAGAACTGACCAATGCCGCAACGGTCATCTTCCCCAACCCTACATCAGGCTTGGTTACCATCGTTTGTGAAGGTGAGCAGAATGTCGTTGTCTACAATATGGCCGGCCAACGCGTCTTCGAAGGTATAAGCGACGCTTACCTCCAAATCGACATGAAAGCCTTCGGCACAGGCATCTATGCCGTCAAGGTCGGAGATGAAACGCAAAGAATCGTCGTCAAATAATGCTCAGATACATTCATTTAGAGCAAATCGACTCCACTAACGCCTATCTGCAACGCAAACAGTCGGAAGACGACATCCGCGACTGGGTGGTTAGCACCGACGAGCAAACCGCAGGCAAAGGCATGGGGAGCAACGGCTGGGAGAGTGAGGCTCGCAAGAACCTCACTTTCTCTTTGGCGCTCGACATGAGTTTTTTGCCCGCCGAGCGGCAGTTCCTATTGTCGGAGGCGGTGCCATTGGGCATCGTCAAGGTATTGGACAGGTTATTGTCCGTTGAAAAGCTCTTCATCAAGTGGCCCAACGACATCTATTACGATGGCCACAAACTTGCCGGCATCCTCATCAACAGCACCATCAAGGCCAACATGATGGACACATCTATCATCGGCATCGGACTGAATGTCAACCAAATGAAATTCAAGGATTGGCCTACGCATCCTATCTCGCTGAAGCAAATCACGGGAAAGGATTTCGAATTGCAGCCACTTTTGGAACAAATCTCGGAAAGCATCGTCGCCGAAGTGGAAAGGCTGAAAAAAAACAGTCCCGCCATCGAGCAGGACTATTTGTCGAGATTGTTCCGTTACCGCACTTGGGCTGACTACCAAATCGGAGAAAAGACCTTGCGGTTGTTTATGACTGGCATCGATCCGTTTGGACGCCTGATGTTGATTGACCGTGCAAACAAATCGTATTGCTTTGACATCAAGGAGATTAAATTCCTGATCTAGCAAGGGTGGTGTTTTGTATTCGGGCCGAATGCAAGCCTAGTTCCATTTGTCGCTCCAAGCCTGCTGGTCCTTACGCCATTCCTTCAAGGACTGCACATCCTCTTCGGTGACATATTTTTCCTCAACAGCCTTATGAATCAACGTCTCGTAGTTCGACAAGGTATAGAGGCAGCAATTCTTTTCCTCGAAGTTATGCTTGGCGAGCTCCATTTGGTAGGTGAAAATGGCCACCATGCCCTTCACGATGGCACCGGCTTCGCGCAAGGCATCCACCGCCATCAGGCTCGACTTCCCCGTGGAGACCAAGTCTTCGATGACCACCACCGACTGTCCGGCATTGATGACGCCCTCAATCTGGTTTTGCATCCCGTGCGACTTCTTCTCGGAGCGCACATACACGAATGGCAGTCCCAATTCCTGCGCCACCAAGGCACCTTGGGCGATGCCACCTGTGGCCACGCCCGCGATCACATCGGGTTTGCCGAAGTTTTGCATGATGGTTTCCACAAACTGCTGGCGGATATAGGTGCGTACGGCAGGATAGGAAAGCGTCACGCGGTTGTCGCAATAAATGGGGCTTTTCAGTCCCGACGCCCAAGTGAACGGGGCTTTCGGGCTGAGTTTCACGGCCTTGATTTGCAGCAAATGCTGGGCCAATGTCAATGCAGAATCGTCGTATTTCATAAAGTTGTATATTTGTCGCCTAAATTGAATTTCAAAAACGGCTACAAATGTACAAGATTTTTCACGAAAAAAAGGCATTGATTTTCCCAAAAATTGACAGCGGCACCTTAAACTACAACGCAACGCCCCAAGAATCTGACAGATACGACGCAGAACTTTTATGCGATTTTTTACCCGACTGGCTCGATGAACACGATGCGGGCGACACTTTCATTCACGAAGTGAGCCAAAGTGCCGTGGAGTTGGCCCTGGAAGAGACCTTCAAAATGGCCCCTGCGGCGGGTGGCATCGTCGAAAAGGACGGCAAATTTGTCAGCATCATGCGTAAAGGTATCCCCGACCTGCCCAAGGGACATATAGAAAAAGGTGAAACTCCCGAGCAAGCCGCTTTGCGCGAGGTTGAGGAAGAAACGGGTATCGGCAAGTTGCAAATTGTAAAGGAATTACCCTCCACTTGGCACTGTTATTTCGAGAATGCTGAATGGAAACTGAAGCGCACCTATTGGTATCTGATGAGCACGGGAGAGGCCATCAAGCCCAAGCCACAAACCGAAGAAGGCATCACGGATATAAAACTCATTGGAAACGAGGAGCTTGAAGCATTTTTGAGAGAAACTTTCCGTTCCATCAGTGAAATTTTAGCGAAAGATTTGCGTCAGGTCGTGTCGAAATCCTAATTTTGCACCGTTTTTCAAACCAACACAATGAAAAGAATAGCCGTATTCCCCGGTTCCTTCGACCCCATCACCTTGGGGCACCGCAGCATCGTTTTGAGGGCGCTGCCCATTTTCGACGAGATCTATGTCGCCGTCGGCATCAACATGGAAAAGCGTTCCACTTTCGACCTTCAAGACCGCATCAAGTGGTGCGAAGCCGTCTTCAAAGACTACCCACAAGTGAAAGTGGAAAGCTATGAAGGCCTCACTGCCGACTTCTGCAAGAAAGTGGGCGCACGCACCATCATCCGTGGCCTGCGCTGCGGCAGCGACTTCGAATATGAAAACATGATTGGGCACGCCAACAAGCGCCTCCACCCCGAGTTGGAGACCATCTTCCTCCTCACCGAGAGCGAGTTGGTGGGCGTGTCGTCGAGCGTCGTCCGCGACATCTACAAGAACGGCGGCGACGTGTCGAAGTTCATGCCAGAAGAGGTGAAGTTGCCCACTAGGCAATAAATCCACCCATTCCGCGTTTCAAAGGCATGAAACGTTGGACAACAATATGCTTATTACTGTTGCTCGCATTGGGAGCGACGGCTCAGACTGTGACCATCACCGGACGAAGCAACAAGACAAACACCCTGGCGAGGCTTTTCGCATACGAAGACCTCATCAACGATTACGGCACCCTGCTCGACCAAGGCAAGACCGACCCACAAGGCCACTTCATCCTTGAAGGCAAGGTGGACGAAATTCTTCCCGCCCGCATCTATGTCGGCCTGGAATATGTCGACCTCATCCTCTCTCCCAACGCCACCTACGACATCGAAATCATCGTGCCCGAACAAAAGGAAAACGTTTCCTATTTCGAGAAAGAGCTGCCCACCATACGCGTGAAACGCGCCACCGACAAGGGCGTATATCGCCAACTGGTGCTCGCCGAGGAAATCTTCAACACCTACCTCATCGAGCACTTCAACCAAATCTACCGAGGCCGTCAGCTGCGCTACCTTGACTCCATCCAAAACACCATCGACCACGAGATGCCCGGCCTCAAGTCGGACTATGTGAAGAACCACATCCGCTACAAGATCGCCTCCATTCGACTGGCTATCAGCACCGACGGCGGCAAGAAGACCATTAACGACTACTACAACGGGCAGCCTGTGCTTTACACCCAAAGTGCCTACATTGACCTTTTCAAGGAACTCTTTGACGGCTACTTCAACAGCGCTGCCTACAACAGCCACCGCTTGAACGACGCCTTTGCCGAAGGGCCTGCCGCCTTCAAGAAATACTTGAACACTAACCCTTTCATGGCCAAAAACCCACGCCTGGCCGAACTCATCACCATCTATAATGTGCAGAAACTCTGCTACGGTGACCGTCGCACCAGCCGTTTGGCCAAAGACCACCTTAATTATATAAAGGCGCAAACCAAATACACTGAGCACAAGGCCATCATCAGCGATTTCTTCGAGAAATTCAACCGATTGGCCACTGGCGCCCCTGCCACCGACTTCACGCTGAAAGGCCAAAACGCAAAAGACATTCAGCTCACCGATTATAAGGATGATTTGGTGCTTTTACAGTTCGTCGACGGCATGTCGCCTGTCGCCGAGCACCAGTTTTCGGAGCTGAGAGCCCTTCACAACCAATGGCAAGACTCGGTGCAAATCC
>CAMUYT010000051.1 GCA_947164955.1 uncultured Bacteroidales bacterium
CTGAGTTTTTTCCAAAATTGACAAAATTTCACGATTTTGGAAAAAACTCAACCGCTTCAATGGTCTCTCTAATCATCCGTCGCATTGCCCAGCGGTCGCTGACCAATCCTGCGGCCTTGGCCTGCACCATCAGGTTGCCGATGGCGGTGGCTTCGGTGGGACCGGCCACCACGGGCATCCCTATGGCGTCGGTGGTCCATTGGTTCAAGAGGGCGTTGGCTGAGCCGCCGCCGATGATGTGCAGCTTCTCGATCTTGAACGGCGCCATCTCTTGCAGCATGTCAAGCACTTCCTTGTAACGCTCGGCGAGGCTGTGGTAGATGCAGCTGAGCAGTTCTGCATCGTTGGCAGGAACGGCAAAACCATTGTCTGCCAAAGCGTTCTTGATTTCCGCTTTCATATCGGCGGGATTGGCAAAGCGCGGGTCATCGGGATTGATGCGGCCAGTGTAGTTTTTCGCCGACGCGGCCATCTCGGTCATTTGGGTGTAAGTATAATCCTTGCCCTGCGCCATCCATTTCTTGCGGCATTGCTCCACGAGCCACATCCCCGTGATGTTCTTCAGGAAGCGTGTGGTGCCTTCAATGCCGCCTTCGTTGGTGAAGTTGAGCTGGGCGGATTTCCCATTGATAATCGGCTCGTCGACCTCGATGCCCATCAGGCTCCAAGTGCCGCTGCTGAGGTAGGCAAAATGCTCGTTTTCAGCGGGAACGGCAACGATGGCTGAAGCCGTGTCGTGACCTGCCACGGCCACCACGGGAACCTCACCCAAACCAGTGTCTTTTGCGATGTTGTAGCGCAATCTGCCCACAGTTTCGCCAGCTTGCACTCGGTCGGGCAGTTGGTCTTGCCGTAAGCCTACCGCCGCCATCAGCGACGGTTCAAACTGCTGCGTTTTCGGGTTCACCAATCCGGAGGTGGAGGCGATGGTGCTTTCGCACACCTTGCCGCGCGTCAGCATATACGACAGCAGGTCGGGCATGAAGAGGATGCGCTTGGCGTGTTGGTAGGCCACACTGCCTTCTTCGGCTTGCGCAAACAGCTGGAACACCGTGTTGAAGTTCATGATTTGGATGCCCGTCAGGGCGTAAAGCTCATCGTGCGGGACGATTTTGTAGAACTTCTCAGGGATGCCTTCGGTGTAAGGGTCGCGGTAGGCGCGGGGTAGGCCGAGCAAAGTGCCGTCGTGCCCGATGCAGCCGAAATCGACGCCCCAAGTGTCGATACCGATGGAATCCAATGGAATATGCCGCTTGCCCAAGTCGGTCAGGCACTTGAGGAAATGCTCGTAGATGCTGTAGACGTTCCAGTAGTATTTCCCGCCGATTTCGAGGGTTTGGTTCGGGAAACGATAGACCTCTTCCATCGTGAAGCTTCCGTCCTTGAAGGTGCCGAGGATGGCCCTTCCGCTGGTGGCGCCACAGTCGAAGGCGAGGAAACGATGGGTATTTAAAGATTTAAGATTCAAAGATTTAAAATTTAAGATTCAAGATTCACAAGATTCAGAAGACCATTACGGCGCCGCCGCCTTTGGCGAGGTGCACTTTCACTTTGTTGCCCATCACTTGTACTTGTTCGGCCACATAGTCGCGGGCGGCGCGGTTGGCGTTGGGGCCGTCGCGGAAGATGCGTCCCGACTTGGCGCCAAAGTTAGATAATACCGAGAGGTCAAGATAGAGGTCGCGCTCCTCCCAGTTGGTGATGGCGCCCACATACCAATGGAAGTCCTTGCGGCGGGCGATAACCAAGTATTCACCCACCTTTCCGTCTAAGACGACTGTCTCGTCCCAAACGGTAGGCACAGTAGCGATGAACTGGGTGCATTCGTCTTCGTTCAGGTAGTTGCTCGGGCTGTCGCAAAGCATATTGAATGGCGATTCAAATATCACGTATTCAGCCAATTGACGGCAGCGTGTGCCTTGGCTCATGGCTTCGGTGTAGACTGCGGCAAAGTTGTTCTTTTGGGCATTACGCATCGCGCCTTGGGTGTAGTCCATCGGACCGGCCACCATGCGGATGAAGGGGATGGTGACTTCGTTCAGGACAAAGTCGCTCTTGTTGTCCCACTTGGCTTGTTCGAGGCCGTAAACGCCTTCGTGGTTGAGCACGTTGGGATAGGTGCGATGCAAGCCCGTAGGCTTGTAGGCACCGTGGAAATCAACGAAGAGTTGGTATTTGGCTGCTGTTGCGGCCATGCGGTAATAGAAGTCGACAATCATCTGGTCGTCACCGTCCATGAAGTCGACCTTGAAGCCTTTCACGCCCATGTCGGAATAGTATTGGCACACGTTGTCCATGTCCTTGTCGATGGCGGCATAGCCCACCCAAAGCACGATGCCCACGTTGCGTTCGTCACCATAGTCGACGAGTTCCTGGATGTCGATTTCGGGCACCACCTGGAAGAGGTCGGCCTGCTTGTTGACGGCCCAGCCTTCATCGAGAATGACGTATTCGATGCCGTATTGCGAGGCAAAGTCGATGTAATATTTATAGGTGTCGTTGTTGATGCCCGCCTTGAAGTCGACGCCATAGATGTTCCATGCGTTCCACCAGTCCCAAGCCACCTTGCCGGGTTGGATCCACGAATCGTCCTCGATGCGCGAAGGCGAGGCCAAAAGATAAACCAAGTCGCTGTCGGCCAGCTCTTTGTCATTTTCGGAAATGACGATGCAACGCCATGGGAAGGCGCGTTTGCCATCGACCTTGGCGATG
Source organism: uncultured Bacteroidales bacterium (assembly GCA_947164955.1). Taxonomy (GTDB): domain Bacteria; phylum Bacteroidota; class Bacteroidia; order Bacteroidales; family F082; genus Limimorpha. The sequence continues at coordinate 2,713 of CAMUYT010000051.1, forward strand.
TAGTTTTCACGCTCTTTCACAAGCCATTGCAGGTTGTTGTGGCCGCCTTGTTCGCGGGTCTTGGGGTAGCCTGCGTGCATTGCGGAAAGGCCGTTTTCGCCGTCGGGATTGTAGAGATACAAACCTGGGAAGTCCTCCAAATCGGCCTCGGTGATGACGGCTTTCTTGCCATCGTTGAGCTCGACCAACAAAGGCAGGAAGGCCAGTTTTTCAGGGTCCATCTGGCTCAGCTTGGTATGGGTGTAAGTGTTCTCAAACGAGTTGTAGAACTGCTGGCTGATGAGGTCGCCTTCTTGTCCGGCACGACGCAAGACGTATGGGATAACGCCTTGATAATCTGCATCGAAGTTGAAATCTGCAGTCTCGCTCTCGATGATGATGGGTTTGCGGAAGTCGGTCTCAAAACGGTAGGCCACGCCTTCGTCGTAGGCACGGAAGATGACTTTGTAATTACCTTTTAATGTAAGCGTCAACTCATTGTAAGTCTCTGGGATTTCGGCGCGTTTGTAGAGTGGGGTCTTCACCGATTGGCTGACCGAACGCGTTTTGGCATTTTTCACAACGGCTTTTTGTCCCAATTGTGTACCATCAGTAAGTGTCATTCCAATGGCTGAAGGGGCTAAGACACAAGTTTTTCCATGGGTTACGGCATAAGTCAATTGTTCGCCTGCCTCAACGGTGATGGAGATTTTCCCATCGGGCGATTGCAATGTGTATTGCTTTTGTGCGAAGGCGCTCACGCAAAGCATAAGGAGCGCAGAGAGAAAGATTTTTTTCATGCTGGTAAAGATTTATGCAGGCAAAAATAGGAAAAAGATGAATTGTTTCCGAAAAAGATCGTCAAAAATCAATTCCTCCAGAAGCTCCTCGAGAACAAGGTGATAAGTGAGAAGAGCTCGACTCTGCCCAGCAGCATCAATAGCATGAGCACCCACTTGGTGCCGAGCGGGAACAAGACATAGGAACCTCCGGGACCAACGTTTCCGATGCCTGTGCCGACGTTGCTCAAGGTGGCCACCGATGCGCCAATGGCCGTGTTGAAGTCGATGCCCGTGGCGAGTAAGATGATGGCGCCAACGATGAACACCAGAAAATAGATGACAATGAAGGTGATGTTTTTGTACACCCCACTGGTCGAGATGGATTTCCCGTTGATTTTGACGGGCAGCACGGCGTTGGGGTGGATGATGCGCTTCAGCTCAAGGAAGGAGTTGTTGAGGAAAATCAGGTGGCGGAAAATCTTGATGCCGCCTGAGGTGGAGCCCGAGCAGGCGCCGATGAACATCAGCAGGAAGAGGATGATGCCCAAGAAAGCAGGCCATTGCGTGTAGTCGCTCACGAAGAATCCTGTGGTGGTGAAGGTGGAAATGACGCTGAAGAACGACTGACGGAAAGCACTGCCGAAACTCAGGTGACAGGTAAAGAGCAACACCAGCCCGATGCCTACGCCTAAGAATAGGGTGTAGAATAGGAAGGAACGGAACTCCTGGTTTTTCAGTATGGCAAACGAGCGCCAGCTCAGCGAAAGCAGAAGCAGCGAGAAATTGCATCCCGACAGCACCATGAAGACGGTGACCACCACCTGTGAATAGTTGGAATAGGCTCCGATGCTTGCCGTTCGGGTCGAGAAGCCGCCCGAGCTGATGGTGGTCAGCGAGTGGCACAGGGCATCGAAGAGGTCCATGTCGCCAAGGTAGAGCAAGAAGGTCTCCAAAAGGGTGAAAAACAGATACAATCCCCAGATGCGTTTCACGGTGTGCATGACGCGAGGGTGCAACTTGTCATAATTGATGCCGTTGATTTCGGCCACGAAGAGTTGCATGCCGCTCATGCTCAGGAAAGGCAGGATGGCGATGGTGAACACGATGATGGCCAGACCTCCAATCCATTGCGTCATGCTGCGCCAAAGCAGGATGTCTTTTGGCACCGACTCGATGTTGGTGAGGATGGTGGCACCCGTGGTGGTGAAGCCCGACAAGGCCTCGAAGAAGCCATCGGTGAAGTTGGGCACGCTCTTGCTGAGCAGGTAAGGCATGGCACCGAAAAAAGAGATAATCAACCATGAGATGCAAACGATGTATACACCGTCGCGCTGACTGGTTTTGTCGTTGCGATGCTTGCGGGTGGCGATGAGCAAAATGAAACCTGTTAGCAAGGTGATGAGGGCCGAGAAGGGCATGCTGAAGGCATACAACCCGCGATAGAGATAGGTGGCGGGAAGCGTCGTCAGCATGAAGAGGCCTTCGATGAGCAGCAAAAAGCCTTCAACCCTGAGGACCAACGGATGGTTTATTTTGCTTTTGAACGCCATTGTTAATGGAATAATCGTTCGACTGCCGGGATGCCGTTGGGCAAGGCCAGCACCACCACCTGGTCGTCGGGCTCAATCTGGAAGTCGTCCGTGGCGATGAAACTTTCGCCGTCGCGGGTGACACCACAGATGACGGCATCGATGGGCATGGGCAACTGCCCTATGGTCTTGCGCGTAACGGCCGAGCCTGCCCTCACTTGGAATTCCACGATGTCGGCATCGATGCCGCTGAGGCTCTTCAGGGTGCTCACTTTGGCACCGAGGGTGTATTTCACCATATAGCTCGCGGCGATCAGTTTCTTGTTGATGATGGAGTCGATGCCGATGTTTTGCGAAATGTCGATGTAGTCGATGTTTTCTACAAGAGCGATGGTTTTCTTCACGCCGAACGACTTGGCCTGAAGACAGGTCAAGATGTTGGTCTCGGTGTTGTCGCTGACGGCGATGAAGGCATCCATGTCTTTAATGCCTTCGTCTTCAAGCAGGTCGAGGTTGCGGGCATCGGCGTTGACCACCAAGGCTTCTTCCAAGTAGTTGGTCAGGTCCATGCAACGTTCCTTGTCGATTTCCAAAATCTTGATGTTCAAGTCTTTTTCGAGGCGTTTGGCCGTGATGCGCCCCACGCGGCCTCCGCCTACAATCATCACATTGTGGACGTTGATTTGCTTTTTGCCGCTCAGTTTGATGATATCCTTGATGGCGTGGGGTTTGGTGACTACATACACCATATCGGCCACCTGGAAGATCTCGTCGCCTTGCGGGACGAAGGTGTTCTGCCGGCGATGGATGGCGGCCACGCGGAACTCAATGTGCTCGTATTGGTTGATGACTTCATCGACAGTCTTGCCCAAGATTTCGGCTTCGGGTTCGAGCTTCACCATGAAGAGTTGCAGATTGCCACCGGCAAAGTCGTAGGTCTCCGAAGAGGCGTTTTTCTTCAGCAGTGAGATAATCTCTTGTGCGGCAATGTCTTCTGGCGAGAGCAAGCCGTCGATGCCAAGGTCTTGGTACATGCGCCACACCTCGGGACTCAAGTTTTCCATCGTGTTGACGCGGGCGATGACTTTCTTGGCTCCCAGTTTCTTGGCGATGATGCCCGTCAGCAGGTTGATGTGCTCGTCGTGGAGCACGGCAATCAAAAGGTCGGCTTTCTTCACGTTGGCGCGTTGCAGCACGGCAGTCGAAGTGGAGTCGCCCGTGATGGTCATCAGGTCGCTGTGCGATTCCATCATTTTCAGCAATTCCTCGTGTGGGTCCACGATGGTGATGTTGTGGTTGCTGCGCACCAAGGCTTCCGCCAGGTGCATGCCCACTTCTCCGTCTCCAGCTATGATGATGTTCATTTCAATTCGGTTTACAAAAGTGCAAATGTATGGATTTTTCCGAAACCATCACCAAATATCCGACCAAGTGACCGAAATCACATGGTTGACTGACTTTTCGCCTTCCTTGAAGACATTGGCCATGCCGAAGGTGTAGCGCACCTCGACGAACCAATAGCTTAGGGCAGCGGTAAGGCCATAGTTGATGCGATTGAAGGTGTCAGATTCCCAAGGGGTGATGTATTGTTGCTTGCGTTTGCCACGAACCTCCTTCACGTCGTTGCCACCGATGCAAAAACCGATTTGCGGCCCGATGCGGAAGCGTGGGATGCGCGATTCGTCTTCGTCGTCCTCGTTCCAACGGCGTAGGTAGACGTTCAAGAGCAGCGGCACGTTGATGTAGTGCGATTTCTCCAAGTAACGAATGGTGTTGCCCGCCTCGTCAAGCCCTCGCTTTGAGCTCGTGCCCTGTCGCGAATAGAGGATGTCGATTTCGCCCCCCAGAATGAAATGCTCGGGGATAAGAGCGATGCGCACGCCGCCAGTGAAGTCGGCACGGAAGGTGGTGCTGTCGTTGCCACTGATTTTCATTGTCGACAAGGCAGGCCCGACGAGGAGACCACCGCCGATGCGCTGTGCCCATGCCGAGGTCGAAGCTATCAATAGCAGAAGGGTGAATATGACGTGCTTGCCTTTCATCGGAATGTTTTTTCGAAGGCAAAATTACAGCTTTTTTCAAAAAAGTGTATCTTTGCACAAAATAAAACCTACGAGCGATGCTGAACCCGAAATTCGACACCTGTTTCTTTGAGCGTTATGCCATGGCTTCGCTTGCAACCCTGTTGGGCGAGCATTATGCGCATTTGGTCAACCGCGACCGCCCCGACTTGCAAGACGAACAAGATGGCATAGGCATCGAGGTGACGCGGGCCATTCCCGAAAACAAGCACGTAGCCAATGCCTTGGTGAACGAGATGGCCGGAAAAGAGGTGGTGGAAGTGAACCGCGACGTCTTGCGCCAAATCAACCAAAGCGGCTATGCCTATGGCTTGGGTGACGGCACGATCATCGGTCGCAACGAGTACGAATATTGGTCGTTGGCCTTGCCGCTGAAGCGTATCCTCGAAGTCAAGATGGACAAGGTGAACAACGGTTTCTATGGCGATTTCCGCGAGTTCGACCTCTTCGTCTTCACCAAGGAGGACTTGGACCTCGACCAAATCAAACAGACCATCGCTTTCATGCAGGAGAAACAGGCTTTTCAGAACCGCCTATATTCACGGCTGTTTGTTTCGCAAATACAGGCGTTGTTCGACTGCGACCTTGAAACGGGACACTACCGAAAAATCAAGGTCAGTCGGACGCAGAGGAAACAGTTTTATGAGCGTGCGATAGGGAAGGAGCTGGTTTAACGAATCACCTTGGCCACAAAGGTCTTGTCGGCAGCTTGAATCACCAAAATATAGGTTCCCGATGGCATCGAGGAGAACAACCCACCGATGGCAATATGATTGGTGCCTTTCAAAAACTGACCCAGATTTTTGTAAGCCAGCATTTTACCGTCAATAGAGTAGACTTTTGCACTCAAATTGCAAGCATCGTCCAAGTCGATTTCGGCATAGCTCTGGGCGGTGATCGGGTTACCCGCGATAAGGATGCGGCTTTGCTTTTCCGTGTTTTCTTGAACGCCGGTGGGGTCAACCTCGATGGCTCCTATGTCGACAATCCCATCATAAACGCGCGGCTGTCCATACAAATCCAAGCCTTCGAGGATTTCGGTCGGTGTGTCGGGAGCGCCCGCGTTGAAGCAGGGGCTGTTGAGCCAAATCGTGTATTCGTCGGGAGCAATGCCATTGAAAAGTGGGTCCTCGTCAATACAGTTCTCGTAAACGGTGATGATTTCGTGGTTCGAAATGTTGTCAAGGCCGTACTGTACTAAGCAGTTGTGAAATTCCGGTGCATGTTCATCGTAGGTCCACGACCACATCTGTACGGGTTTTTCAAGTTGAGCATAATTGGTGTTACCGTAGACGATGCAGTTCCACAAAACGGGCGAGCTGTGCTGATAAAAGAAAATGCCGCCACAGTTGACCCCGATGGAATGGTTGTCGGCCACGGTGAGATTGGCCACCAAGGGTGACGAGTCGCTGATGGCCAGTCCGCCCCCAAAATGCTCTGAGGTGTTGAGGGCAAAGAGCGAGTTGGTAATGCTGCACGGGTTGTCGTAGCAGCGAATCATATACAAGCCTGCGCCATTGACGCCGTGGTTGTGTTCAAAGACACAGCGGTCGATTTTTGCCGAGCAGCTGTCGATGCTCATGGCACCGCCGATGGCGGAGCGACCATCGTTGTATCGGAAGTCGGTGTCGGTGAGTTCCACCTCGCAGTTGATGAAACGCAAACCACCGCCATACATAAAATAAACTGTGTCGATCATGGTGTAAGTCAAGTTGTTGTTCACGGCGCAGTCGTGCATCTTCACGGTCGAATGCTCGGCATTGAGCGCCCCGCCATGTTCGCGCGAGAAATTGCAAAAGAGGGTGCTATGGCCGATTTCAATGTCTTTGCAATCATAGATACGCAAGGCACCACCGTCTTGGTCGTTGTCCAAAGCGGCTTTGCCATATTGGAAACGGCAGTAGGCGAACTTGGAGCCTGCCGCACCGCTGAGGCGGATCCCATTCCATCCGCCGCGTCCCATATTGAACAAATGGAACCCTGTGGTGTCGGCCACGGTGAAGCGTATCGAATCGGCTTCGGTGCCGATGGCTTCTATCGAGGCGTCCTCTTCGACATGGATGCTAAAGAAGTCGTTGAAGAGCACCGTTGTGCCAGGGTTGATGACCAGCACGTCGTTGACGGTGACATTGCCGGTTACCAAAACGGTGTCGGCATCCCAAATGCCTGATTGTATGCCTGATACTTCAATGGTCTGGGCTTTGGATAAAAGGTTGGTCAACAAAAGAACCGCAAGAAGAATTCTAGATTTCATGGGTGAAAAGTTTAAAGATGATGCAAAAATAGGCATTATCATTGATACTTCGACAAAACTGATATGAGATATTTTAGTCATATTGGCGAAAATCACTATCTTTGCGGCCAATTTAAAAATAGTAGCTATGCGTATCCCAGTCCTCGGCGTCTTGGTCAAGGCCGCCGCTGAAATCAAGAATATCCCTGTCGAGATTCGTCAGAACCACACCGATCCGATTAGGGCACAAAAGCGTGAGTTGCGAAAGTTATTGACTCGCGCACAGTTTACGGAGTTTGGAAAGTACTACCATTTTGATGAGATTTTGCTCTCACGCAATATTATGGAGGAGTTCCGCAAGCGTGTGCCTGTGTTCGACTACAACAAGATGCACGACCAATGGTGGTATCTCAACCTGCAAGGCAAACGCAACATAGCGTGGCCGGGTAAAATCAAGTATTTTGCCCTCAGTTCGGGCACTTCGGAGGCCGCCAGCAAATATATCCCTATCACCAAGGGCTTGAACAATAAAATCACGCGAGCCGGCATTCGCCAGCTGGTATCGGCCACGCGCTACGACTTCCCCGTAGATTTCTATAACCGTGGTATCCTGATGATTGGTGGGAGCACGGACTTGCAATACAACAAGGAGTTTGGCTACTATGCCGGCGACCTTTCGGGCATCTCGGCGGGTAAGATTCCGTCGTGGTTCGAGGCGTTCTACAAGCCAGGCCAAAAGATCTCGAAGGTGAAAGACTGGGCCGAGAAGATGGATCTGATGGTGAAGGAAGCGCCCAAGTGGGACATTGGTGTCATCGTGGGCGTACCGGCTTGGGTGCAGATTCTGCTTGAGCGCATCATCAAGGAATATAACCTCAAGACCATTCACGACCTCTGGCCCAACCTGATGGTCTACGTCCATAGTGGCGTGGCGTTTGCCCCTTATGAGAAGAGCTTCGAGCGTATCTTCGGCAAGGAGGTGATTTATGTCGAGAGCTATTTGGCCTCTGAGGGTTACATCGCCTACCAGGTCGACTTGAAACGCCGCGTGATGCAGCTTTTGATCGACAATGGCATCTATTTCGAATTTGTGCCCTTCAATGAAGAAAACTTTGACGAGGAAGGCAATATTGTGGAGCATCCAAAGACCCTGTTGCTTTCCGAAGTGGAGGAAAACACCGACTATGCCATCCTTCTTTCCACTTGTGCAGGTACGTGGCGTTACCTCATCGGCGATACCATCAAGTTCCTTAACACCAAGAATTGCGAAATCGCCATCACGGGACGCACGAAGCAGTTCCTGAGCATCACGGGCGAACATCTCTCGCAGGACAACATGACCCGCGCCGTCGATATGATGGCTGCGGAATTGGGGGTCGAAATCACCGAATTCACTGTGGCTGGCATTCGACACGAAACGATGTATGCCCATCATTGGTATCTTGGCTGCGACAAGCCTATCGATAAAGAGTTGGCTATCAAGAAAATCGATGAAAACCTTTGCAAGCTTAACGATGACTATGCAGTGGAGCGTACCCAAGCCATCAAGGAGTTGTTCGTCGATGTGCTTCCGACCAAGTGTTTCTATGAATTCATGGAAGAGAAGATTGGCAAGTGGGGCGGGGCCACCAAATTCCCACGCGTGATGAAAGGCAAGCGCCTTGAGATGTGGGAAGAATATGTGAAGAGTATCAAATAGAAACGATGGAAAACGCGCCTGATATTTTTGATAAAATGCCTGAGTTTAGCCGCATCGGGTCGTTCAGTTTCCTGATGTGGGCTATTTTGATTGGCTTGTTTTTGGGCCTTGTCGTCAACATGGGTCCGGCTTTCATCACTTTGGTGCAGACCAGTCTTCACCGAGGTTTCAGGTCGGCGGCATGGTTTGCGGCAGGGGTCATCCTCAACGATGCCATGGTGATTACGCTATGCATCCTGACTTCGGTACAGGTGGTGATGCGTTCGCAGAAGGAAGCAGCCTTGGCGTGTATCGGTGCGGGAGTCATCCTTTTGTTGTTTGGCTTTTTCACGTATCGACGAAAGGTGAAAGATCGTGACAAGCTGATCGAGAAACAATCGGAAGAGATCATGAAGAATGCCGACGACAAGCCGGCGTGGTTTGTTTTTCTCGGTAAAGGATTCGTACTCAATATCCTCAACCCGTTTGTGTGGCTGTTTTGGTTTACCTCCGTGGCCATGGTGGCAGGCAATATGGGGGGCAATAAGTTGAGTACCGTGGTCTTTTTCGGCATCATCTTGGCCACTACTTTGACCATAGAGCTGCTCAAGGCCTGGGGTGCGGCCAAGCTGAAGGTGTTTTTCAATGCCGAGCGTACGACCATCATGAATAAGGTGGCGGGCATCTTGCTGATGCTTTGCGGTGCTTATTTCATCATTTTTAGGGGCGTCGTCCACTTAATCCACTAATTGGTCGAATGCCGTCCATGGCGCGACTTGCGGCAATGGTGCCGTCACCTCGATCTGTGTCTTCAAGACAGGATGCTCAAAGGCGATGCGCCAGGCGTGCAGGCTGATGGAGGCATCGGGGTTGCTGCGGGGATAGCCGTATTTCAAGTCGCCTCGGATGGGACAACCGATATGCGCCAGTTGGCAACGGATCTGGTGGTGACGACCCGTAAACAGTTCCACTTCAAGCAGATAAAACGTATCCGATTTTCCAACCACACGATAACTCAACCGCGCCAATTTGGCTTCTTTCGTCCCTTCGGGAACGACGAACGACTTGTTCATCTTCTCGTTCTTGACGATGTAATCCTCAAGCACGTCGGCTTGCTTGGGTGGATGGTTTTTGACGAGGGCCAGATAGGTCTTGCGGAAGTCGCGGTCTTTTACCTTGACGGTCATGCGCGAGAGGGCCTTGCTCGTCTTGGCGAAGACGACGGCACCGCTCACGGGGCGGTCGATGCGGTGGACGAGGCCGGCAAACACGTTGCCTGGCTTGTCGTATTTCTCCTTGATGTACTGCTTCACGTCGTCGAGCAGACACACGTCGCCCGTCTTGTCGCCTTGCACGATCTCGGAGGGCAGCTTGTTCACCACGATGATGTGGTTGTCTTCGTAGAGGATGCGGTTGGATAGAGAGTTCATGATCTTTTGTTTAAGAGCAGGGACTGACGTCGACTGCTTACTGGTGTGTCGTCCCTACGGGACTTATATGGGTGTTTGTTTGGTGCAGTGACAGACGTCGACTGTTTACTTGTTTGGTGCAGGGACTGACGTCGCCTGTTTACTGGTCTGTCGTCCCTACGGGACTTTAGGTTAGAGGAGATAACGTTCATCAAATTCGATACCGTTTTCTTGGAGGAACCGTATGAATTCAGCACGAACTGACTCTTCGTGATGATGTTGTTCTTGAGTCTCGATGTACCGTATGGTCTTTTTCAGCAGTGAAGGACTGACGCAGAAAGCGCCATAGCCTTCCTGCCAGGCGAATGATTCGTAGTATTTGGCAAGAGTCTTTATCCACCTGCTGCTGTTGGCCTTGATTTTCTGCACAAACTCAGACACGCTCATGGTTTTGGGCATGGTGGCTAGGATATGGATGTGGTTTTCTATGCCACCCACGGTAACAGGATAACCGCCAACATTTCGTATGATGCCTCCTATATATGCGAAGACTTTAGGCAGGTCTTCGTTCTTTATGCAGACGCCAGTGCTCTTTACGTGGAACACGATGTGGATGTTTAGTTTTGTGTAGGTGTTTGCCATAGGTGTTTGTTTTTATGCGCAGTGACTGACGTCGACTGCTTATTATTATGTCACCCCTACGGGGTTTTAGAGTGCCTGCCAGTCCCGTAGGGACGGCATATCGTTATGCATGTTTTTATGCGCAGTGACTGACGTCGACTGCTTATTATTATGTCACCCCTACGG
>CAMUYT010000052.1 GCA_947164955.1 uncultured Bacteroidales bacterium
GGGTCGCCGTTCTTGAAGTTCTCCTTCTGGTTGATGATGGTGTCGATGGCGATGGCGGTCTTGCCCGTCTGGCGGTCGCCGATGATCAGCTCACGTTGGCCGCGCCCGATGGGGATCATGGCGTCGACGGCCTTGAGGCCCGTTTGCAGCGGCTGGTTGACGGGTTGGCGGAAGATGACGCCTGGGGCCTTGCGCTCCAGGGGCATCTCGTAGGTCTTGCCTTGGATGGGTCCCTTGCCGTCGATGGGTTGGCCGAGGCCGTCGACGACGCGACCCAACATGCCTTCGCCTGCGAGGACGGAGGCGATGCGCTGGGTGCGCTTCACCGTTTCGCCTTCCTTGATGCCTTCGGTGGGACCGAGCAGCACCACGCCGACGTTGTCTTCCTCAAGGTTGAGCACCACGCCCATGGTGCCGTTCTCGAACTGCACCAGCTCGTTCGACTGCACCTTGTCGAGGCCGTAGACGTGTGCCACGCCGTCGCTCACTTGCAACACCTTGCCCACCTCCTCGAACTGAACCTTGTTGCTCATGTTCTGGAGCTGCATCTGCAAGATGCTCGAAATTTCACTTGGTTTGATGTTTGACATATATGTAGTGTTTTATTTATTGCTTCAATCTGTTTTTCAATGCGTTAAGCTGTCCCACCACGCTGGCGTCCATCCGCGTGTTCTCGATGTCGAGGATGAAGCCCCCGATGAGGCTCGGGTCGATGTGGACGTCCAATTCGGCGTCGGCGTCGAAGGTCTGCTTCACGAAGGCCTTGATCTTGTCGTAGGTCTCCTCGGGCAGCTGCGTGGCGGTGGTCACCTGCGTGCTCAGGATGTGGTGCTTCTCGCGATACATCTCCATGTATTTCATCGCGATGAGGAACATCTTGTCCTCGCGCTTCTGGTCGGCCACGAAGGCGATGAACTGCTTCAGGCAGCCGTGTATGGGTTCGCCGACGGCCATTTCGAGCAGCTTCACCTTCTCCTCGCGGGCCACGATGGGGTCGGCCAGCACCTCGTTGAACTGGGCGATGGCCAAAAGGTAGTTGTGGGCAAAACGCGTCAGGCCGTCGTAGACCTCAGCCTCGCAGCCTTGCTCTTGGGCCACCTGAAACAAGGCCCGCGCATACCTGACCGATATTTTTCCGTTGTCCATGGCTTATGCTTCAATTCGGGGTTGGTTGTTCTTGAGCAGTTGCTCGATGTAGGCGCTTTGCGACGGTTTGTCGTCAAGCTCGCGTTGCAGCAGCTTCTCGGCGATGTCGACCGAGAGGGCGATGACCTCGTTCTTGATGTTGGCCATGGCCTCGGCCTGTTCCTTTTCGATTTTCAGTCGGGCGTCGGCCACGATCTTCTCGGCTTCCTTGCGGGCCTGCACCTTCGCCTCTTCGATCACTTGGTTCTTCAGGTCCTGGCTCTCTTTCATGATGCGAATCTGCTCGGCTTGCGTGGCGGCCAAGGTCTCTTTCTGCTTCTGCTCGATGCCGGCCAAGGCGTTGTTGGCTTCTTCGGCCTTCAGCAACGAGTCGGCAATGTGGGCGTTGCGTTTCTCGACGGCACCCATGATCATCGGCCAACCGGCCTTCGCCAAGATAGCGAAGACGATAAGGAAGGCGATGAGCATCCATATCACTAATCCACTTTCGGGAAGAAATAAATCCATTATGTTGACTGTTTTATTGTTGACTGTTTAACTGTTTAATTGTTTTGACTTCGGGACTTCGGGACACGGGACTTCGGGACGTTTTACAGTCCCGTAGTCCCGTAGTCTCGTGTCTCGCGTCCATTAGCCGAGGACGGCCAACACGCACACGACGATGGCGAACAGCGTTGCACCTTCGACGAGAGCGCCGGCGATGATCATGCCAGACTGGATTTTGCTGGCGGCTTCGGGCTGACGGGCCATGGCTTCCATGGCTGACTGACCGATTCTACCGATACCGATGGCGGCACCGATCACTGCGATAGCGGCTGCGATGGCGGCCAAACCTGGCACATACGATACCGCGTCAAGAAGGATTGATAATAACATGATGATTGAATTTAGAATTGTTGGTTGTTTATTTGTTTAATTGTTGATTTCTAACTATATAACTGATAACTGATAACTGAACAACTGCAAACTGTCAACTGGTCACTCGTGTTCAGGTTCATGTTGTGCCATGCCAATGAACAGCGACGACAGGATGGTGAAGACATAGGCCTGGATGTAGGACACCAGCAACTCCAAGGCCGTCATGAAGATGGTCATGAAGATGGAGACGATGCTCATCACGCCGCCCATGCCCGCGCCATACATGCCGCCGATGATGAAGATCAGCGCCATGAGCACCATGATGACGATGTGTCCGGCCAAGATGTTGGCGAACAGACGGACCATCAGGGCGAAAGGCTTGGTGATGGTGGAGATAAGCTCGATGATGGGCATCAGCGGGAAGGCCTTCAGGAAGATGGGCACGTCGGGCCAGAGGATGTCCTTCCAGTAGTGCTTGTTGCCGAAAACATTCACGAAGAAGTAGGTCAGCAAAGCCAGCACCACGGTGATGCTCAGGTTGCCTGTCACGTTGGCGCTGAACGGGAAGAACGGAATCAGGCCGAACAGGTTGGCGAAGAAGATGAAGAAGAACACCGTCAACAGATAAGGCGCGAACTTGTTCACTTTCTTTGCGGGGATGTTGGGGCGGATGATGCCGTCCAAGACGGTGTAGGTGAGCCATTCCACCAGGCCTTGGTACTTGGTGGGCTTGCCCATTGGGTCTTTCTTGTATTTCTTCGCGGCGGGCAAGAAGAAGGCCAAGAGGAAGGCGCACACCAGGAAGATGCCGAAGGCGTTCTTGGTGAACGAGATGTCGAACGGGCGCGAGAGGCTGCCGTCGGCCTTCACCTCCACCAGCTTGCCTGGGTATTTGTCGGCGTTGATGGGGCTGATGTAGAAGTTGGCGCCCTTGTGGTTGAAGGTCTCGCCATCTTTCAGCTCGCAGACGTGCTTCGACGAGAAGACGTGCCAGCCGCCGCCGTCCTTGCATTTGACGATGACGGGCAGCCACACGCAAACGGGGTGCTCGTTGATTTCCGTGATGTGGAAGCAATAGGAGTCGCCCGTATGCCCGAAGATGAACGACTTGGCGTCGAACTTCTCAGGCTTCTTCTCGGCAGGGGCGGGGCTTTCCTCGGGAGGCGCGGCAGGGATGCTGTCTTGGGCAAAAGTCCAGGCTGGCATCAGCAGGGCCGCGAAGACCAAGAAAAGCGTGATATGACGGAAAACATTTTTCATGCCTTGTTTTCTTTGTTCAAGTTCTTGATATAATGGTTGTAGACACAGGTCTCCGCGACCAATGCGATGAGATAGGCCAACGCCGTGATGATGACAAAAGCCTTGCTGCCCGCCTTGACGAAGAGGATGTAAAGCACCATGGCGGCTACGGTAAGCGCAATTTTGATGCCTTTGTAGACCAACAGCCATGTGAGTTTGTTCGGATGGCTGTCGATGTTGCTCTTCATCAGGTGGCAATAGAAGGCACCCAACACCATGTAGAGGTTAGGACCCATGATCATCCAGTTGTTCCACCAGGGCTTTTCGGCGAAGAAGCAGAGCAGCACACCGTCGAAGACGAGGCAGAGCAGCAGGAATACGGCCAGGTATTTTGTCAACACATTGTTTTTCATAACTCTACGCAAATGGTCAGCAGGTTGTTGTGGTTTTCGACGAAGCCGCCTTTGATGGCAAACGCCTTTTGCTCGCCCTGGGCATCGGTAAGGCTGACCTTGCCGGCCTCAAGGATGGCGACGATGGCGGCATGGTGCTCCAGCAGGGTGAAAGGTCCCTTCTTGCTCGGCACGGTGACCGCCGTGGCTTCGCCTTCAAACAGCGTTTCGTTGGGTGATATGATTTCGACGTTCATGACACCATGAATTAGTTGGCGTTAGCGTTCTTCAGCATCTCTTCGCCCTTGGCGATGGCATCGTCGATGGTGCCAACGAGGTTGAAGGCGGCTTCGGGGTATTGGTCGACTTCGCCGTCCATGATCATGTTGAAGCCGCGGATGGTCTCCTCAATCGGCACCATCACACCCTTCAGGCCGGTGAACTGCTCGGCGACGTGGAACGGCTGCGAGAGGAAACGCTGCACACGGCGGGCGCGGTGGACCACCACTTTGTCTTCTTCCGAGAGTTCCTCCATGCCAAGGATGGCGATGATGTCTTGCAGTTCCTTGTTGCGTTGCAGCAGCTGGATGACGCGTTGGGCGGTGTCGTAGTGCTTCTGCCCGATGATGTTGGGGTCGAGGATGCGCGAGGTGGAGTCGAGCGGGTCGACGGCAGGGTAGATGCCCAGCTCGGCGATCTTACGGCTCAACACCGTGGTGGCATCCAAGTGCGAGAAGGTGGTGGCGGGTGCAGGGTCGGTCAAGTCGTCGGCAGGCACGTAGATGGCCTGCACCGAGGTGATGGACCCGTCTTTTGTCGAGGTGATGCGCTCCTGCATCTGACCCATCTCGGTGGCCAACGTAGGTTGGTAACCCACGGCTGAAGGCATACGGCCGAGCAGGGCCGACACCTCCGAACCGGCTTGCGTGAAACGGAAGATGTTGTCGATGAAGAGCAGGATGTCACTTTGACCGCTGTTGGTGTCGTCGCGGAACGATTCGGCAACGGTCAGGCCCGACAAGGCCACGCTCACGCGTGCTCCAGGCGGCTCGTTCATCTGGCCGAAGACCAAGGTGGCCTGCGAGGTGGCAAGGGCTTTCTTGTCGATCTTCGAGAGGTCCCAGTCGCCTTCTTCCATGGCCTTGACGAACGCATCGCCATATTTGATGATGCCCGACTCGATCATCTCGCGGAGCAGGTCGTTGCCTTCACGGGTACGTTCACCCACGCCGGTGAACACCGAGTAGCCGTTGTAGCCCTTGGCGATATTGTTGATGAGTTCCATGATGAGCACCGTTTTGCCTACGCCTGCGCCACCGAAGAGGCCGATCTTGCCGCCCTTCAGGTAAGGCTCAAGCAGGTCGATGACCTTGATGCCGGTGAAGAGCACCTCTTTCGAGGTGGCTAAGTCTTCAAACTTGGGTGGCTCGCGGTGGATGGGGTATTCGGTCTTGCGGTCAAGCTCACCGATGCCGTCGATGGCGTCGCCCGTCACGTTGAGCAGGCGGCCTTTGATTTGGTTGCCGATGGGGATGGAGATGGGCTTGCCAAGGAGGTTGACCTCCATGCCGCGCATGAGGCCGTCGGTCGAGTCCATGGCGATGGTACGCACCGAGTCCTCACCAATGTGCTGTTGGCATTCGAGCACCACGCGTTTGCCGTTGGGGCGGACCACCTCAAGGGCATCGTGGATCTTCGGGAGGGTGGCTTCACCGTTCTCAAAATAGACATCGACCACGGGGCCGATGATCTGTGTGATTTTACCTTTTGACATATTGTATCTGTGTTGTTTCCTATTTCAACTTGAATAACGAAGCCGCAAATTTATCAAATAATGTTTTTCGTTCGACTATTTTCGAAAAAAAAGGAAAAAAAGATGATGGATGTCTCGAATTGATGATTTGTGACTTGTTTACTGAAACGTAATAAAATGATATTGAGTGAGAAATATTCGGGTTACAATGAAAAGGAAAGAGGACTGTCAGGACAATATGCTACTTTTGTCTCAAAAATCAGAACATTATGGAAAACGAAAAGAAAACCGAGAATTCGAAACGCATACAGACGTCGTTCCTCAACGCGGCGGAGAAGAAAGCACTCGTTTGGCTGGCCGAACGGCAACCCAAATGGGCCGATTCCGACATGCTGACCTACATTGGACACATTGGGGCGGCGGTCATCGCCTTGGGCTTCATCTTGTCCAACTTCAGCGTCCATTTCTTGTGGCTCAGCATCTTGGGCTTTGTCATCAACTGGTACGGCGACTCGCTCGATGGCACCCTGGCCCGCGTGCGCAAGCAGCAACGGCCCATCTATGGCTTCTATATCGACCACACGATGGACGCCATCAACGAAGCCTTGATGTTCATGGGCGCAGGCTTGTCGCCCTTCATGCGCTTCGACTTGTCCTGCGTCATCCTTGTGGTCTACCTCATGCTGACGCTCAACGTGGCCATGAACGCCCACCTCAAAGGCGAGTTCCGCCTGACCTACGCCAAACTCGGCCCCACCGAGTTCCGCCTTATCTGCATCATCGCATGCCTTATATTAATAGGTGTAAAATCGCTGCGAGAATACACTTTGGCGCTTCCGTGGACCGTTGGGACGCTTGAATTGCATATCCTCGACATCATCGGCCTCGTCATCCTATTGGCGCTGATTGTCATCTATTTCGTCACCATCATGCAAGATGCGCGTTATTACGCCAAAATTGATCCGAAACCGAAGAATGAATAAGGTCAAAGAGTTGATATTGAAACGTTTCCCGAAGTATTTCATGGGGAATCTTTTGGGCACCTTGGTCGATACCTTGGTGCTATGGCTGTTCTCGCACCTCGTGTTCAAGGGCTATGTCGGGCAGTGCATCATCTCGCCTTTCATCTCGTTCGAATGTGCCGTGTTCGTCAATTTTTTGGTGTGCTACCACTTCACCTGGAAGGACCGTATCACACAGAAGTCGGCAGGAGCGTTTTTCCGCCGTTATGCCGGTTACAATGCCTCTTGCACGGGGGGCTTCTTCATTAAAATGGGAGTGCTTTTGCTGATACAATATCTGACGAAGTGGGATGTGGTGATTTGCAACCTTTTAGCACTTTGCATCTCGGGCACGTTCAATTTCCTGATGGATGAATTTGTGATTTTCAAGAAAAAGAAGGAGGCTGACCATGGCCTTGATAACGTTGGATGACATCGATCAACTTTCGCCAATGCCGTGTACGACATGACATTAGATGAAAATTTGATGCAGAGAAATACGATTAATTTCGAATTTTTAAACCAAGGAATATCATAAAACCTTATTTTTGCACGATGATTACTATAAAAGAAGTTACGACGAAGAAGGAATTGAGGGCGTTTGTCCATTTCCCGAACGCGCTATATAAAGGCAACCCGTATTATGTCCCACAAATCGAGTCGATGGACCGCGATACGCTGACGCCTGGGAAAAACCACGCCTTCGAGGTGTGTGAAGGCAAGTATTGGCTGGCGTATGACGAGAAAGGCGAGATAGTGGGCCGCGTGGCAGGCATCATCAATCGGAAGTATAACGAGAAGACGGGCCAACGGTATTGCCGCTTCGGTTGGATTGATTTCGTTGACAATCATGACGTCAGCAAGGCTTTGATGGACACGGTAGAGCAGTATGCACGCGACAAGGGCATGAACGTGGTGAACGGACCTATGGGCTTCCTTGAATTTGACGCAGCGGGCGTGCTCGTCGAAGGCTTCGACAAGCTGCCGACGGCTTACGGCAAATACAATGCGCCCTATTATGAGGAGCATCTGATGGCTTTGGGCTATCTGAAAGATACCGATTATGTGGAATATTTAATCAAGGTGCCCGACGTCATCCCCGACCGTTACGAACGTATGGCGCAGCTGGTCTCGGTGAAGAACAGCCTGCATCAAGCCACGTTCCGCAACCGCGCCGAATTGGAGCCTTATCTCGACGGCGTGTTCCGCTGCTTGAACTCGGCCTATTCGCAACTGCATGGCTTCTCGGAACTGTCGCCGGGCCAGTGTGAGGATCTGAAGAAGCAGTTCGTGACCAACATCAACGTCGACTACGTCTCCATCGTCCTCGATGCCGACGAGCAGGTGGTGGGCTTCGGTGTGGCGTTGCCGTCGCTCTCCAAGGCGATGCAGAAGGCCAAGGGCTCGTTGCTCCCCTTTGGTTGGTACCACATGCTGAAGGCGTTCAGGCAAAACGACACCATCGACCTGCTGCTGATCGCCATCGACGAGAAATACAAGAACAAAGGCGTGAACGCGATGATTTTCCATAAGTTTGCGGAAGGCATCACGAAAAACGGTGTCAAATACATCGAGTCGACACGTGAGCTGGAGGACAACACAAGTGTGCAAAACCTCTGGCGCTATCTCGAACACGACTTGACCAAGAGAGCAAGAACATACATCAAACAAATTTAATTCATAACACGATGAGAACGAATCTGTTACAAAAATCATGCGCAAGATATAGAGCCCCACAAGAAGCCAAGGCCAAGGGCATATACCCTTACTATAAGCCCATCGAGTCGGAGCAAAGCACCGTGGTGAAAATCAACGGCAAGGATGTGCTGATGTTTGGATCCAACAGCTATCTCGGCTTGGCCAACGACCCGCGTCTGAAAGAAGCCGCCATCGAGGCCATCAAGAAATACGGCACCAGCTGCTCGGGCTCGCGTTTCCTCAACGGCACGTTGGACATCCATGTGGAGTTGGAGGAGAAATTGGCCAAACTCGTCGGCAAAGAGCAAGCCGTTTGCTTCAGCACGGGCTTCCAGGTCAACTTGGGCGTGGTTTCGGCACTCTGCGGCCGCAACGACTACCTGCTTCTCGACAGCCTCGACCATGCCTCCATCATCGAAGGCAGCCGTCTCTCGTTCGCCAAAGTGTGGAAATACAACCACAACGACATGGACCAGCTCGAGGCCAAGCTGAAGCTCTGTAACCCCGATAGCGTCAAACTCATCGTGGCCGATGGCATCTTCTCGATGGAAGGCGACATCGTCGACCTGCCCAAGATGGTGGAATTGGCCGACAAATACGATGCCAACATCATGATCGACGACGCCCACGCCTTGGGTGTGCTCGGTCATCAAGGACGCGGCACATCCGACCACTTCGGCCTCACCGACAAGGTGGATTTGATTATGGGCACGTTCAGCAAGTCGTTTGGCTCACTCGGAGGCTTCATCGCCGCCGACTTCGACATCATCAACTTCTTGAAACACAACGCGCGTTCACTCATCTTCAGTGCCAGCATGCCGCCCTCAAATGTGGCTTCGGTGAGCAAGGCCATCGACATCATGCTGAGCGAACCGGAAAGGATTCAGCATCTTTGGGACGTGAGCAACTATGCCCGCAAGCAGTTTGTCGACCGTGGTTTCGACACGGGCCACAGCTGCACACCCATCATCCCGCTGTTGGTGCGCAACTCGGAGAAGGCTTTCTGGCTGTGCAACCGCTTGCTGGAAGACGGTGTGTTCGTTACGCCGGTCATCGCGCCCGCTGTCCCCGAGGAGGACGTCTTGATTCGTTTCGCACTGATGGCCACCCACACCTTCGAGCAGGTCGACGTGGCTGTGGAGAAGATTACGAAGGCGTTCAAAGAGGCGGGAGTGATATGATCGTTCTCATCACTGGAATTTCGTCGGGCTTCGGCCTTGAGACGGCGCGGCTTTTGTCGCAGGAAGGCCACACCGTTTACGGCACCGTGCGCCGCTCGGTGGAGCCGTTGCCCAATGTGCATTATCTGACGCTTGATGTTCGCGACCGCGAAGCCGTGACGAAAGCCGTCGATGAAGTCGTTGAAAAAGAAGGCCACATCGACGTGTTGGTCAACAATGCCGGCATGGGCATTGGCGGTCCGCTCGAGTTTGCCACCGAGGAGGAAATCCGCTTGCAGATGGACACCAACTTCATGGGTCTGGTGCATTGCGTTGATGCCGTTTTGCCCCACATGCGCCGCCAAAAAAGCGGCAAAATCATCGCCCTCAGCAGCATCGGCGGCCTGATGGGGTTGCCGTTCCAAGGCTTCTATTCCGCCAGCAAGTTCGCCATTGAGGGTTATTGCGAGGCCTTGCGCTTGGAGACGAAATCGTTTGGTCTACAAGTCGTTGTGCTTCGCCCCGGCGACTTCGCTACGGGCTTCACGGGCAGTCGCAAGAAGGTGGCCAATCAGGCCGCGCTCGAAGCCTATCCCATCTACAAAACCGCCATCAGTAAGGTGGAACACGATGAAAACGGCGGCTTGAAACCCATCGTTTTGGCCCGAAAAATCAGCAAAATCATCAGAAAAAAGAACCCGCGCAGCGGCTATGTGGTGGCTTCGTTGGAGCAAAAGCTTTCCGTGCTTTTGAAGCGCATCTTGCCTGCGAAGTGGTTTGCGCGGATTTTGGGAAGTTATTATAGGGTTTAGTGAAATTTTTCCCGTTTCTTTTCGTTTTCTTGTTTGGAATGCTTAATTTTGCCCCCTAAAACAAAAAGCAACAAACAAAACGAAAAATATATGCAAGACAAACTTCAAGAACTGACCGACAGACTGTATAATGAAGGTCTGTCGAAAGGAAAACACGACGGCGAGGAACTGCTGCAAAAGGCACAGGCCGAGGCCGACCGCATCGTGGCCTACGCCAAGGCCGAGGCCGACCGCATCATCGCACAAGCCAACAAGGAAGCCGAGGAACTGAAAACCAAGGTGACTGCTGACGTGAAGATGGCCGCCACGCAAAGCATCGCCGTGACGAAACAGGAAATCGAGAAAATGATCGTGACCAAGGCCGCCACTGAGGGCGTGAAAGCCAACATGGGCAATGCCGCCTTCGTGAAGGAACTGATTGCCAGCGTGGTGAAGGCCTTCAACCCGCAAAATGCCTCGCCCGTGGCTTTGGATCTCATCCTGCCCGAGAAACTGAAGGCAGAGGTTGAGCCTTTCGTGAAGAACGAAATCGCCAGCCAACTCAAGGCCGAGGTGAAGGTGGACTACTCCAAGAAGATGAACGGCGGCTTCAAGGTTGCACCCAAGGACGGCGGCTATGTGCTCAGCTTCACCGATGAGGAGTTCACACAGCTCATCGCCAACTACCTTCGTCCCGCCACCAAGAAAATCCTCTTCGGCTGATGGATAATTACGTTTATATCGTGGCCGGCTTGCCGGAACTGACCTCGGGATTCGAGACCACAGGCTTCGACTATGCCGCGCTCAAGGAGTCCGTCATGGAGCTGCTCTCCGAGAAAGACCAGCAGTTGGTCGAACTCATGGAGGAGGGCTTCGACGAGCAAACCCTTGGTGCCGACTTCTACGCCAAGGCCGCCGAGAGCAAGAACCGCTTCATCCGCGAGTACTTCGACTTCGACGGTCGCCTGCGCAACATGAAGGTGCAGTATTTGGCCAAACGCCTCGGCAAGGACGGCAAAGCTTTCCTTGTGGACATGCCCGAAGCCGACTTCGACGAGGGCAAGCAGATAGAGGAAATTCTCGCTGATGCCGACTTCGTGAAGCGCGAACAGAAGATGGACGAGCTGAAGTGGGAAAAGGCCAGCGACATCGCCCGCATGGACTACTTCAACATGAATGCCATCCTCGCATTCTTGGTCAAGGCCAAGACCGTACAGCGCTGGGCCGAACTCGACACGGCGAAGGGCGAGGAGATGTTCCGCAAGTTGGTGAAGGAGATTCGTGGGACGAATGCGGATTTGGATTTGAGTCTTAAATCTTGAAATGCGATGCATTCGATGAAGTCAATTTTAAATCTTAAATTTTGAATTAAGAATTACAATATATGAAAACTACAGGAAAAGTTACAGGAATCATTGCAAACCTCGTCACTGTGGAGGTGGACGGCCCTGTGGCACAGAATGAGATCTGCTTCATCGACCTCGACGGCGTCGAGCTGATGGCAGAGGTCATCAAGGTGAACGGGAACAAAGCCTCCGTGCAGGTGTTTGAGAGCACCCGTGGCCTCCAGATCGGCGACAAGGTGGAATTCCAAGGCTACATGCTTGAAGTGACCTTGGGTCCTGGTTTGCTATCGAGCAATTTCGACGGCCTGCAAAACAACTTAGCCACGATGGAAGGTGTCTTCCTGAAACGTGGCGAATATACCAAGCCGTTGGACGAAAATAAGTTATGGGACTTTACGCCTATCGCCAATGCCGGCGACCAAGTCATCGCCGCCGACTGGCTGGGCGAAGTCAAGGAAGGCTGGTTGTCGCACAAAATCATGGTGCCGTTCAATTTTGAAGGGACTTACACCGTGAAATCGGTGGCCAAAGCCGGTCAGTATAAAATCACCGACACCATCGCCACGCTGACCAATGCGGAAGGCGAGGAAGTGAAGGTGACGATGATGCAGAAATGGCCTGTCAAAGTGGCCGTTGGCGGCTATGTGGAGAAACCGCGTCCCTTCAAGGTGATGGAGACGGGTGTGCGTTGCATCGACACGCTGAATCCCATCGCCGAAGGCGGCACGGGCTTCATCCCTGGACCTTTCGGCTGCGGCAAGACCGTGCTGCAACACGCCCTCGCCGAGCAAGCCGATGCCGACATCATCATCATGGCGGCCTGCGGTGAGCGTGCCAACGAGGTGGTGGAAATCTTCACCGAGTTCCCCGAACTGAAGGACAAACACACGGGTCGCTCGCTGATGGAGCGTACCATCATCATCTGCAACACGTCCAATATGCCTGTTGCGGCTCGTGAGGCATCCGTTTACACAGCCATGACGCTTGGCGAATACTACCGTGCCATGGGCATGAAAGTCTTGTTGTTGGCTGATTCCACCTCGCGTTGGGCACAGGCCTTGCGTGAGATGAGTAACCGCTTGGAGGAGCTGCCCGGTCAGGACGGCTTCCCCGTCGACCTTTCGGCCATCATCTCCAACTTCTACGCCCGCGCTGGTTACGTGAAACTCAACAACGGACAGTCGGGCTCCATCACTTTCATCGGAACGGTGTCGCCTGCTGGCGGTAACCTGAAGGAGCCCGTCACCGAGAGTACGAAGAAAGCCGCTCGTTGCTTCTATGGTCTTTCGCAAAACCGTGCCGACAAGAAACGTTATCCCGCCGTCGACCCCGTGGACTCCTATTCGAAATACCTCGAATACCCCGAAATCATCGAGTATCTGGACAATAAGATCGAAAAGGGCTGGGTCGACAAGGTGACGAAGACGAAATACATCATCCGTCGAGGCAAGGACGCCTACGAGCAAATCAACATCTTGGGCGACGATGGTGTGCCGATGTCGTACCACGAGCAATACTGGAAGTCAGAACTCATTGACTTTGTGATTCTTCAGCAGGACGCTTTTGACGAAATCGACGGCTCAACGCCATTGGAACGCCAAAAGTTCATGCTCGACCTCGTGCTCGGCATCTGCGACCGCAGCTTCAAGTTCGAGGACTTTGAGGAATGCACCACATACTTCAAGGGCTTGATCAACATCTGCCGCCAGATGAACTACTCGGAATACAAGT
>CAMUYT010000053.1 GCA_947164955.1 uncultured Bacteroidales bacterium
AGCCGGAGACCTTCACGTTCACGGTGTTCGACGGGGCGCTCTCGCCTTCGTCGTAAACGGCGGTGACATAGTAGGTGTAGCCATTCATGTTGTAGGCCAGAGGACCATCGGTGTAGGTGGTGTTGCCGATGTTGTTCACAGTGGTGTGACCAATCAGTTCACCGTCGCGATACACATTGTACATACGATAGGTACGGTCGACAACGGCGTTCCAGTTGAGGACGATTTGTTCGTCGTTGAACACGGTCTCGTCGACAGCGGTCAGGTTCTGCGGGATGTTGAGGTGGGTGGTGAAGCCCCAGTGCGGGGTTTCAACGCCTTCTTCGCAAGCACCATTGTTGCGGAACACCACATACCAGAAGTAGTTGGTATTGTTCCAGAGGTTGCGGACGGTGAAGCTACCAGTGGCACCAGTCACAGGAGTCCAGTCGGAGATGACGGTCTGCGGGTGACCAGGTTGCGGATAGTAGGTGCTACCGAAGACCACTTGGTATTCAGTGGCATTGGCGGGGTTCATCCATTGCAGCGTGACGCTGGCGGGCTCAAGCTCGTCCTCGTCGTCGGCCGGCACAGGATTGAAGGCAAAGCCTTCCACCTCCGGGCAAGGCATTTCTTCGGCGTTGATGGTGACCTCGAGGTCAGCATCGGTCGAAGAGGCAACCAGGTAGTAGATACCAGCGGCCACAGGGGCGTTGGTGATCACAGGACCGTAGCTGATTTCGCCAGCTTCCGCGACTTCGCGGCCGCCTTCGCTCTTCAGGATGATGTTCGGGCGAGTCGTGCTGGTGTACATCGGGTTGGCAACAGTCGGGTCATAGGCGCCGCTGTCCTGGTAACGATAAGCCATGGCATTGAACGGAAGGCTTGTTGTAGCCTGCCAGTTCACGGTGCTGTTCCAAGCGCCATTGTTGCGTTGGCAGAAGATCAGCACGTTGCTTTGGCCGTCCCAGCTGAAGGTGCCCTCATTGAAGACGAACTCGTTCCAGCCGATGGCGGGAGTCATGGCACCCGTGTAAACCTTGGTCATGTTGGTGACAATGTGAGAGGTCGTCGTCAGAGCGGCATCCTCAACATTAGCCATCCAGATGGTGATACCCTGCTGGGCATAGCCAGGAGCGTTGGTAGCATACCAGCTCAAGCTCGTCATAGGAGCAGTGGTCACACCAGCCTCAGCCAGCTCGGTGGCGAGGAAGAGGTTCTCAGCAATGCTATAATTATATAAGGTGTAGAAGGGGAAGTAACCAGTGGTGCTGGTGCCTTCACCGATCTGGACCTCAAAAGGAGCAGCGGCACCACCGGCAGCGGTAGGACCGTTGTAGTTGTTGGTAGCCATCGGGCCGCCTTCACCGTAGAAATCTTCGGTGTAGAGGGCCACCTTGCCGTTTTCACCTTGGGTGACTTCGGCATTCAGCACCATGTCGTTTTCGAACTCAAGCTTGTAAACGGCGTCATAACCTTCCTCGATTTCGTCGAAGGGCAGGTCGTAGTCGTTGTGAAGCTCCATGTTGTGAGCCGTCTGAGGCACTTCCACGAAGGGGAATTCAGTGGCCTCTTCGCAAGCCAGCTCCCAAACATCAGGAGTCATAGGATCGTAGAGCTCGACCGTGACAGGCCAGATGTGAGCGGCGCGGTTGCCTTCGGTGATGGCCACGAACTGACGCTCGATGAGACCGGCAGGGGCATTTTCGTTGGTGCCCATGACGAGTTCAACGTCGGCATTGGGAGCCACTTGGAAAGGCAGTTCCTCACCTTCAACGGTGAACATGCCATCGCTAGGCGTGAAGTCGAGGACGGTCACAGTGTAGGTCGGGCCTTCGCTGTACATGGTGAATTGGAAGGGTTCCATCCAATAGCCGGCAGGGCGAACGCCCAGGTTCAGCGTGTCGATGACTTCATTTTCACCATCCATGTACTTGACGTGAAGCTTGTCTTCGAAGCCGCCACCGCCATCAGTCGTGATGTCAAGCTGGACGTTGGCACGATACTGTGTGTAAAGCTTGCTGCCGTTGAAACCCGAAGCAGTGTTGTACGGGTCGGGCGTATAGGTGTCGCTATACCAAGCGATACCCTTGTAGCCCGTGCAAGGCGTGGTGCGGAACTTCCAAGAACTTCCTGGATAACCGGAAGTGCCATCGAAAGCGGCAACCAACAAGTTGCTCGTGCCATCGTAGGCAAACGGAGTGTCGAGCGTAATCGTCACCCAGCCTGCTGTAGTGGCTGAAAGCGTGCCAGTCCACACAATGTCTTCAAGAGCCAAAGGCTCCATGTCAGTGTTGCTGGCAAACGCATCACGCGTCACGTTCTTCATGTACAACGAAACATTGTTCATGGTGAACGACGACGTGTAGTCGTAGTAGAAACTGATGGAATTGATGGTTCCAGCAGTTCCAATCTCATCGGCAGTGTAAATCTGCTCCGTGAGAGAGTAGTTGAAATACATATTGACGGGGTAATAGTAGTACGTAGAAGTACCCTCGCCAATAGTCACAACCTCTGCCTTCGCCACGCCAATAAAGGCGAGCAAAAGCATCATCATCAAAGAAAATACTTTCTTTTTCATAATGAATTGATTTGGTGAATAATTAGGTGAATTAATACTAGTATTAGAATCCACACTGCTTGGGGCAGTGCTTCGGTCTAATCGATTGTCATAATGACCAGCATATGGTCTATTTCCATTCATTAAAACGCGTTTTAAAAGATCTTTCATTGGAAAGACTATCAACTCCGCGTTTACCCTTAGTCCAAAATTACCCTATAAAGGTAATATTCGTACCTTTATAGGGTAATTTAGGGACTTTTTTGAAGTTTTTTCGGTTTTTCCTTCGAGGAAACGTATTTATTCCATCGGGGAATAATCACGGGCCAAGCCACCCTGTGAAGTTTCTTTATACAAGGAAGGGATATCTTTGCCGGTTTCCTTCATCGTTTCCACCACCTTGTCGAAAGAGACACGATGGCGGCCATCGGAGAAGGAGGAATAGATGTTGGAGTCGAGGGCGCGGGCGGCGGCAAAGGCGTTGCGTTCGATGCAAGGGATCTGGACGAGGCCGCAGACGGGGTCGCACGTCATGCCCAAATGGTGTTCCAAGGCCATCTCGGCGGCATATTCGATCTGTGCGGGACTGCCGCCAAACAGCTGGTTGGCGGCGGCGGCGGCCATGGCGCAAGCCACGCCCACCTCGCCTTGGCATCCCACCTCGGCACCCGAGATGGAGGCATTGGTGCGCACGATGTTGCCCACCAGGCCCGCTGTCACCAATGCACGCACAATACGCAGGTCGGTGAACTCGTAGCTCTTCGAGAGGTGATAGAGCACGGCAGGCATCACGCCACACGACCCACAGGTGGGCGCGGTGACGATACGTCCGCCCGAGGCGTTCTCCTCGGCCACGGCCAAGGCGTAGCTATAGACCAAGCCACGGCTCCGCAAGGTATGCGTATAACCCGATGCCTTGATGTGGTACATGGCGGCTTTGCGGCTCAAGTTGAGCGGACCGGGCAAGACGCCCTCGGCCTGCAAGCCGCGCTCGACGGCGGCTTTCATCACCTGCCACACCTCGAGCAGATAATCCTCGATCTCTTTTTGGTTTTCGTACTCGTAGACATATTCCCAATAGGTCCTCCCCCTTCGTTCACACCAGTCGAGGATGTCAGTCATCTTGGTCAGCGGATAGAGGTCGGGCTGCTCGCTTTGTTTGCCTTCCTCAGCCAAGTTGCCCCCGCCGATGCTGAATACCAGCCACTCCCCTATCACCTCCTTAGCCTCGTCGAAGGCCTTGAAGCGCATCCCGTTGGGATGGAATGGCAGCATGATTTCGGGTTTCCAAACGATTTCGGTAGGGGCTTGCAACGTGTTGAGGATGGCCACATCGGTCATGTGTCCCTTGCCCGTGGCGGCGAGACTACCGTAAAGCGTCACCTCAAAAGAGGCAGCGTCGGGATAACGTTCGTTGAAGATGGCGGCGGCCTTCTGCGGCCCCATGGTGT
The DNA here is from genome assembly GCA_947164955.1 of uncultured Bacteroidales bacterium. Taxonomy (GTDB): domain Bacteria; phylum Bacteroidota; class Bacteroidia; order Bacteroidales; family F082; genus Limimorpha. Next base: position 3,991 of record CAMUYT010000053.1, read on the forward strand.
GGCTGCTTGAAGGGCCTACACCTATTTTATATATGTCGCGTATGGTTTTCATTGTAGTGTAGGGTTTGATGACACGCATCGCGTCACTGCGAGGTACGAAGCAGTCCAGAAAAGGGTTGGTCTGGATTGCTTCACTGCGTTCGCAATGACGCAAAGCGGGTGCAAAAGTACGGTTTTATTGGGGTTTTCGGGCGATTTGAAGAAAAAAAAGAAAAAAATTTCGTCAAAAGTGTTGGAGGGAAAGAAATTTGTTGTACTTTTGCAGCGTCAAAAGCGAGGGGCATTAGCTCAGTTGGCTAGAGCGCTTGCATGGCATGCAAGAGGTCATCGGTTCGACTCCGTTATGCTCCACAAAACAAAACCCGCTGAATTTCAGCGGGTTTTTTGTTTTTGTAGTGCTGATCTCTATACTTAGTCTCGCGTCGCTTTGCGTTTTCCTCTCTTAGAGGGGGAAGCCTACCGGAGACTGGTCTGTCTCGGGGCTTACTGGGATTGGAGCACCTCTAAAGCTCTTTGTAGCACCTCGTCCATTGGGGCATAGATAGGATAGAAACCTTCGTCGTCGTAAAGGTCTCGGGCAATATAGGCTTTCAGCAGGATATCGCACTCGCGACGGGCCACCGCTTTCTGCTCATCCGTGCCATGGATGCCTTTCTCGTCGGCCATTTTCACCAACTCGTCAAACATCGTGTCGGTCACGACGAACCCCTGTGCAAAAGCGTCGACGGTCTTGTAACGATTCAGCTGCGGCCGGTGCTTGTCGGTATAATCGAAGGCATATTGATAAAGCAACCCGCGGTTGGCGATGCGGTTGAAGTAATACTCGAGCGTATCGTCGACGAGCGGCACATAGATGTCGGGCATGATGCCGCCGCCGCCATACACCGTCTTGCCCTTGGGCGTGGTGTATTTCAGCGAATCTGCAAAATGGATGCTATCGGGATGAAACACCTCGCCTGTCTCATAACGCTCGTAAGCCTCGAAGAGGTATTTCTCGCGGTCGCCATCGAAAGGCTTCTGAATGCAACGGCCCGTTGGCGTATAGTAGCGTGCCACGGTAAGCCGGATGGCCGAATTGTCGCTGAGCATGATCTGCTCCTGCACGAGTCCCTTGCCATAGGAGCGGCGGCCGATGATGGTACCACGGTCGTTGTCTTGCAGTGCGCCTGCCACGATTTCGCTGGCGCTGGCCGACTCACCGTCGATGAGCACCACCACGGGAAGGTCTTCCACCATGCCACGACGGCGTGCCTTCATATACTGGCGCGGGCGGTTGCGACCCTCGGTATACACAATCATACTGCCTTTGGGGAGAAACTCATCGGCGATGTCGACGGCTGCCGAGAGGAATCCGCCCGTATTGCCTCGGAGGTCGAAGACGAGTTGCGTCATGCCTTGGCTACTCAGTTGCTTGAGTGCCTTACGGAACTCTTCGGCGGTGGTGGCGGAGAACTTGCTGAGTTTGATGTAGCCGGTATGGTCGTCGAGCATATAGGCGATGGCGATGCTATAGGTCGGGATGGCGTCACGGGTGATGGTATAGTCGAGCATCCCTTCGACGCCGCGGCGCAGCACCTTCACGCGCACCTTGGTGTTCTTGGGGCCCTTCAGCTTACGCATCACATCATCGTTGGTCAGCTTCTGCCCTGCCACCAGCGTGTCGTCGACATAAACGATACGGTCGCCAGCGAGGAGGCCCACCTTTTCGGACGGACCGCCCTTGATGACGCTGACGATGGCAATGGTGTCTTCCTCCATGCGGAACTGCACCCCGATGCCGTCGAAGCTTCCCAGCAACGGGTCGTTCATGTCGTTGAACTCATCGAGCGACACATAGGCGCTGTGGGGGTCGAGGCCTTCCATCAGGGCTGCGATGGCTTCGTCTTGCAGCTGTTGGTGGTCGGGCACGTCGACATAGTCGTTGTCGACATACCACATCACCTCATCGAACTTGCTACCGCCCTCGATGCTGACTTTTTGATGGTTACCTACACCTTTATTAATATATAGCCCCATGCAGATGCCGATCATCAGCAGCAAAACGGTGAAAAGCGGGCTAAGTTTTTTGTTCTCCATCACACAAAAGGGCTATCAGATGGACGCGCTCGAAAGGTCAAGTCCCCTATCCACCTTACGGAAGAGGCCTTGCAGCACCGTGCCAGGACCCACCTCAACCACGGAGCGCACACCCGTGGCGAGGATGTTGCTCATGGTCTGGGTCCACATGACGGGCGAGGTCAGCTGGGCGATGAGGTTCTTTTTGATGATTTCAGGGTCGTTGACCGACTGGCCGGTGACGTTTTGATAGATGGGACAGATGCCTTGGTTGAACGTGGTGTCCTTGATGGCCTCGGCCAATTCAAGACGAGCGGGCTCCATCAGTGGGCTGTGGAAAGCGCCACCCACGCTGAGCGGCACCACGCGTTTGGCGCCAGCTTCCGTCAGTTTCGCTGACGCGGCTTCAACGCCCTCCACCGAGCCTGAGATGACCAACTGGCCAGGGCAGTTATAGTTGGCAGGCACGACGATGGCGTCTTTCACCGAGGCGCAGATGCTCTCGATGGTGGCGTCGTCCATGCCGATGACGGCGGCCATGGTGCCCGGTTGGGCCTCACAAGCCTTCTGCATGGCCATAGCGCGTTTGCTGACGAGGCGCAAGCCATCCTCGAAGCCCAGCACCTTGTTGGCCACCAAAGCCGAGAACTCACCCAAGGAGTGACCTGCCACCATCGTGGGGTCGAAATCCTCGAGCAACGAAGCCAGGACGACGGAATGCAGGAAGATGGCCGGTTGGGTCACCTTGGTCTGGCGCAAGTCTTCCTCTGTGCCGTCAAACATGATATCAGTGATTTTAAACTTGAGGATATTGTTGGCTTTCTTGAACATATCCTTGGCCTTCGACGAACGATCAAAAAGGTCCTTGCCCATCCCTACAAATTGGGCGCCTTGTCCCGGGAAAACGTATGCTTTTATCATTGTGGATTTAAAATTTAAAATTCAGAATTTGAAAAACTAGTGTAAGTTGCTGCCTATCAATTGGAAAAACTCTTCACGCGTCGACTCGCGCTCGAAAGCGCCGATGAAGTCGCTGGTGGTGGTCACTGCGCTCTGTTTCTGTACCCCCCGCATCGACATGCACAAATGTCGTGCCTCGATGACGACAGCCACGCCCAGCGGATGCAAGGCATCGTTGATGGCGTTCTTGATCTGGGTGGTCAGGCGTTCCTGTACCTGCAGGCGGCGCGAATAAGCCTCTACCACACGCGCAATCTTGCTCAGCCCCGTGATGTAGCCATTGGGGATGTAGCCCACATGTGCCTTGCCGATAAACGGTATCAGGTGGTGCTCGCAAAGCGAGAACACTTCGATATCCTTGACGATGACCATCTGTCGGTAGTCTTCCTTGAACTTGGCCGAGAGCAGAATTTCCATCGGGTCTTCTTGATAGCCATGCGTGAGAAACTGCATCGACTTGGCCACACGAAACGGTGTCTTAAGGAGACCCTCACGCTGTGGGTCTTCTCCAAGGAGTTCCAGAATGGCGGCATAATGTTCCTGAAGTTTGGCCAGCCGTTCCGGGTCGTATTGTTCGATGGCCTGATAGCCGAAACGCTGCTTAAGCTTTTCGTCCATCATCATCCGATTTTTTGCTTAGGCATTGCCACCGTCGACTGCTGTCCCATGACGCACTTGCCCGTGAATTGGGCGCCCACCTCGATGAGCAGCTGCTTCGTGTTGAGGTCCACTTCCACCTTCGAGGTCGACTTCAGGGCGGTGAGCTCTTCGGTGGTGATGTTGCCTTTCACAGCACCAGAAATTTCGGCTTGTTTGCAGTTGAGGTCGCCTTCCATGACGCCTGTAGGGCCTACCACGACCTTGCCGTTTGATTTGAGCGAGCCGATCAGGTGCCCGTCGATGCGGATGTCGCCGTTTGACTCAATGTCACCTTTGATGGTGGTTCCGTTACCGATGAGGTTGCGTGCTGGTGTTTCCATTATAGCCATAGTATATGATTTATTATTTGTTGGATTCGATGAATGTTTGGTATTCCTCCAGGTCCTTGGTCTCGTAGAAGACCGGATAGTTCATGATGGAGATGGGGACGATGGTGTATTTCGACTTGTCGATGCCACCGAAGACGTAGTCGCCGACAAACATCGACGCGATATAGTCGGAAGCCTTTTTCTCGTTGTCGAACAGGCCGATGCTGATGAGGTTGTGGTCGGCGTCGAGCATGACATTCCTGACGTTGAACGAGCGGGTGCGGTGTTCCTTCTTGTTGAAGTCGCTGATGCGCACCATGAGCGGGTCAATGCGGACCGACTTGGAGTCGCACACGATCATGACGAAATGCTCGCTGTTGGGCTCATATTTATAAGGTGCGGCCTTTTTCACCTCGGGCTGTTCGCCGCCGCCATCCTTGCCGATGTCGGTGAGCACCAAGCCGAGATGGTATTCCTCGTTGACGTCTTCGAGCACCCGCATGGCATAAGGCGTGATGCTGCTGGTGGGATAGGTACGCACCAAGTCGTAGAGAGCGAAAGCCATCGTGTCGATGGCGACCAAGCGGCCTTGGGCCACGGCATGGAGGAAGGCGAAGCGCGGCATGAAGGCCGTGTCGGATTCATATAGCTTCATCGCGCGTTCGGTGTTCATCTTCACGCGGTAGTATTGTCCTTGCTCGAAGGCCTCGTAGGTCTTGCTGTAGAAGTCGGAGGCTTCGCGTTCCTGGGCTTCCAGTTTCTCGAAATAGCTCGGGTCGTTGATGAACTCGGCGTAGCTCGAGTTGGGATACTTGTCGAAGATCTTGCCTTTGTAGACCAACGATTGCTCTTCGTGGTTGAGGTCTTTGTGCATCTTATAGAGGGCATACCAGGTGGGCAGCTCCTTCTCGTGGCCAGGATAGCGGTTGTCGAGACGTTCATACGACTCGATGGAGCGCGGGAGGTCGGCAAGGCGGTCCATATAGATGAAGCCCAGATGATAGAGGCCGTCGGCGATGAGCGAGTCGCACACTTCCTTCTGTTCCATGGTGAACGGCAGGTCGCGCAGGTAATAGCCGCGGTCGTGGTTGGTGTAGGTGGCGTTGAGCGAGTCTTGCTTGGCTCTGGCATTCTTGGCCGCTGTCAGTTCCTCGTCGTTGCCGCCGTCGGGCGAAAGTGCCGCCATCATGCTTTGCTTGTCGCTGATGCGCCAGTTGTCCTCGTTCCTACGCATTCCCCATTTGCGGGTGAATTCGGTCATGCCTCGCGACACCGAGTTGGGGTTGTAGAAATACCACGACGAGCCGGTGTTGTTGGTCGGTTCCGATTTCAGCTGTTCTTCGCCGCCGCCCACAGTCGAGCCCATCAGCGCCAGTTGTTCTTCGTATTCGCGCTGTGCCTTCTCCATTTCCTCTTGTTCGATGACTTGGGCGATGATGCGGTCGATGAGCATATTGCGACTCACCGAGTCCATGGCGGCCACGCGCAGCAGGCTGTCTTGGTCGTGGACGACGCTGGCATACATCACCAGTTCGTTCAGGGTCTGCGAGAGGTTCATGATGCTGTCGTAGCCCTCATATTTGCGGTCCATGCTGGTGACGGCGGTGTCGTAGTAGGCCTGGGCCAACTCATATTCGTTGCGGTCGAAGAGCATGGTAGCCACTTTGAGCGACGACTGGAAGCGTTGGATTTGGTTGTCCTTATAGGCTTTCACCGACTTGCGCAGATAGTCGATGGCCTTGTTTTCATTGCCTTCGCGAAGGGCCAGCTCTGCCATGGTATAATAGATGCGGTCGCGGTAGTCATCGTTGTTGGAATCGCGCAGCATCTTGTTGAGCATCTTATAGAGCTCGTTGGCGTTGCTGGCGTTGCCCATCTTGGCCATGTTCATCCGCGACTCGAAGACCATCTCGTATTCGGGGTTGCGTTTGATGACCTTCTTGAACTGTGCCGTGGCACGTTCGGCGTCGCCCTGCAGCATGTAGATCTGCCCCATGATGAACATGGCGCGCGTGCGCAGGTCGCGGTCGTTGTTGAACACGATGCCGTTGCGCAGGTATTTGATGGCGTTGTTGTAGTTCTTGGTGGCGATGTAATAGTCGGCGATGGTGTAGTCAAGGTTGCGCATCAGTTCCTTGGGTAGTTTGCCGACGCCGGCGCTTTTGGCTTGCAGCTGTTCGATGGCGGCCACGGCCTTGGGGTATTCCTCGGTTTGGATATACGTCTTGATGAGCCACATGTTCGCCACGAGGGCGATGTTGTTGTAGTTGTATTCGGAGGCCACGAAGTCGAAGGTGCGTTTGGCGGGGATGTAGTCATGTTTGTAGAAGTGCGCCTTGCCCATAACGAGGTAGGCGTCGTCGATCCATTTCACGCGTTCGCGGCTGCCAAACTTCATGGAGTGTTTCTGCACGCAGATGGCGGTCTTCTCCAAGGCGCGGTCCATGGTGGAATTGAGCGACATGGCGTTTTGTTGCGTACCGTAGTTATAAACGGGAAGCACCTTTGAGTAGTCGTCTTTCACAGCGGTGCGCAGTTGTCTGTCGCCGTCCTTGAGGCTTGCCTCTCCGTTGAAATAGATGTTGTAATGGCTGGTGAGGTTATGGTACATGCGTCGGGTGAGCGTGTTCTTCTTGGTCGAGCAGCCGCTCAGGAGCAGCAGCCCGATCACGCAGCCCAGCGTCACGAATATGTTGGTTCTCTTATGCACTTTTGTCGTCGTTTATAAAACTATAACTCCATTTTGGCTTGAATATTACAAGCGTGGAAAGAAAAGTCAGTTGCGGTTTCCGAACCATTTTCTGGCTTCGGTGAGCAGTTCGGCGTCGGTAGGCTCCACGATGGCTGAACGCAGGGCCACGGCGAGGCTGTCGTTGGCCGTCTTGAACTCGTCGAGCAGCAGCCGGTCGAAGTCGGCCTGACGGTGTTCGGCCAAGGCGTCGCTTTGGTCTTGCAGGGCTTGGAGGGCCTTGCCGCGATAGCTGTCCATGGTGAGGAAGCGCATCAGGCCTTCCGCCATCTTCAGGCTGTCGTCGGTCCATTCGGCCGCGATGGGTTGGTCGAGCGAAGTCAGCTGGTATTTCTGGAAAAGCGTCGGCATGGAGGCTTGCATCTTCTCTATCTCGTGGGTGAAGTCGACCTCGAGGCGTTCGGCGCGTTCCTTTTCCACGTTGGCTTTGACCTTGGGCACATAGATGCACGCCAGGATGGCCAAAACGGCGGCCACGGCAAGGATGATGATGAGTGCCACCACGGAATGGCCTTTGGTGATGGCCGAGCGCACCTCGCTGATGGTGTCGAAGCGTTGTTCTTTCGAGAACTGGGTGCAGTGCGTGGCCGCGTTGTGGAACTGTTTCGAGATGTTGCGTTGGCCGATGAACTCCATAATCTTGCCCAACGAGTAGATGTCGGCGCGGGCGTCGACATCTTCGCCTTTGATGATTTCGGGGGCCACAAACTCCATCTCTTTGATGAGGAGTTCGCGGTCGGCGTCCTGCTTGGTCTCAGGGATGCCGATGTCGATGAGTTTGGCGCGGCCTTCGTTGGCGGTCACGATGATGTTCTCGGGGTTGAGGTTGCAGTGCACGATGCCGTTGCGATGCAGGTAGTTGAGGGCGTCGCACACTTCGGTGAGGACGCTCTTCACCTGTTTTTCGGAGAGCGTGCCCACGCGCACATGCTCGGCGAGCGACTTGCCTTCGATGTATTCGAAGACGATGCAGTCGCCCAAGCCTTCGATTTTGACGAAGTCGAGCGCCTTGCGGATGTATTTGTTGTCGAGCATCGAGGTGGTCTCATATTCCTGGCGCAGCGAGGCGCGGCAGGCCGCGTCGGCGGCGCACTCGGGCTTCAACGTCTTGACAATGACTTTTTTGCCGTTGAATTTGGCCGTATAGACCTGACTGTTGCCGTAGCGCGAGGTGTGCAACGGATGGAGGTCGGTGTAGTCGGTCGAAAAGTTGTTTTCTGACATCTTCAATCAAATATATTTGGGCGCAAATATACTGCATTTTTCCGAACCAACGGCAAAAGTGGGGCGGAAAAAGATTAATTGACCCCAAAAGTGCTGTGTTTCCAGAGTTAATGTGTACCTTTGCACATCAATATAGAAGGAGACGACACCCAACTCACCCTCTTGATGCTCAATACGGGCACCCATTCCGATTTGTTTTGAGCGCTACGTGCCGATCAAGGCGGACAATCACTCCGTTTCGTTGAGCAATTTCGTCATGGTGATGTCGTTGTTAATCAGGTAGACATCAACCTCGTCAAGTTGGCCGAACTTCTTCAAGTTCTTATATACCGTCTTGATTTCCGATTTGGAGATTTTGTGCAGCATATTGGTCCAAAAGACGAGCACCGTGTAGCCCTTCTCCCCTTTGATTTCTGGGAAAACGGCTTGCATGTCGCTGCGTTTCAGCCCATAGCCGTCCAAAGGCACTGAAGTGCGTGGCGGGAACTCATCAAACTGATGATTGAAGTTCCAATTCAGGTTGAAGCCTAAAGTGGGCGGACAGTAGCAATTGACATGGAAGGAGACGAGTTCGCTGCTGTGGAAATACATGATTTTCAGCGGCTGGTAGAGGTTTTTCATCTGCATGGAGTCCGCGCCGAGGTTGCTGACTTGCCTGAATTGTTCTTCGTCGCACACCAAGGGCGTGAAGGCAAAATCCTTAGGCAGCTTGCGATAGAATTTCTCGCACTGCTCCGCGTCGTAGCCGTTGATTTCCTGGAGGCCGAAGAGGAGGGGCGCGAGGGTGTTGCAACTACCTAAGCAGAGCATAACAATTGTTACGGCAACAAAGTGTAGTTTTTTCATGGCGCACTGTGTTTGTTTTCATCCTCGCGATATTCCAGAATATCCCCCGGCGTGCATTGCAGCTCGCGGCAGATGGCATCGAGGGTGCTGAGGCGGATGGCCTTGGCCTTGCCCATCTTGAGGATGGAGAGGTTGGCTTGGGTGAGGCCGATGCGCTCGGCCAGCTCGTT
>CAMUYT010000054.1 GCA_947164955.1 uncultured Bacteroidales bacterium
CTACATGGGCAAGGACTCCGTGGAGCCTTTCCTCAACTTCGAGGACAAATGGGTCGTGTTGCTGGCGCTGACCTCCAACAAAGGCTCGCAAGACTTCCAATACTTGAATGTCGGTGAACGTATGCTACACCAACAAGTGTTGCAAACAGCCACGACTTGGGCCACTTCGGAGCAAATGATGTTTGTGGTGGGCGCAACCCATCCCGAAGAATTGGGTGAGATCCGTAAGATGTTGCCCGACTATTTCTTCCTCGTCCCAGGCGTGGGAGCCCAAGGCGGCGACTTGCAGGCGGTGGCCCACAACGGCTTGAACGACGAATGCGGTCTGTTAGTCAACTCGTCGCGAGGCATCATCTATGCTTCCAACGGCAGCGACTTTGCCGTTCGCGCTGGCGAAGAAGCGAAGAAGTTGCAGGAACAGATGAGTGTGTTGCTGAAGGAAAAAGGACTGATTTAACACTCCGCTTTCAGAACTATCCTTCCTGGATTGCTTCGTCGTTCCTCATCGCAATGACGAAAAAAAAGCCGCTTCGGTTTGAAGCGGCTTTTTTAGTTGTAATCAGCAGTCCGATTAACGGGCCACCGAGAAAGTGCGGTTGAGCACATTGCCGTCGTTGGCCATGATGCGGAGGAAATAGACACCATTATTGAGGCTCTCGGTGTTGATTTGAGTCGAGTTGCCAGTGACCTCTATGCTCATAACACGCTGGCCAATAGTATTATAAACCTCAATATTATCCATTCCTTCACCTTCGACATTCAGCACATTCGAAGTCGGGTTGGGATAGACCTTCAAGGTGTTTTCAAGTTCGTCGACGCCTTCCATCCATGTTTGGAACGTGGTTTCCTGGCCATAGAAAGTCTCGCCATTGACGATAGCAAAAGCCTTCACCACATAGATGGTCGACATTTCAAGTTCATCGGTGAAGCCCAAGATATTGTGGAACTCATTGTAGAAGCCGTTGATGATCAAAGGATCTGAGCTTGTCACCTTGCGGCATTCAAAGCCCACTTGGTCAGGATAGCCTTCGTATTCGAGGGGGGCAATGAAGTCGGCATGGTTGTAATCAACGTTGCTCACCATGGTCTCACCCACGTTGACATTGGCTTGCGGGCCTCTGACAGAGAGCAGGTGTGTGGCCGACTCGCCAAACTCACCGTCGTCTTCGTCACCGAAGAGAACGTTGCCTTGGCTGTCCTTCACGATATAGTAGCCATGACCATACATGCAGCAGATGCCGTTGCCCATCTCATCGAAGATGTCGAATCTCACGCACTCGTTGGCGGGCACTGTGACATGTTCGAGATGAATTTGCGTTGCGGTGCCGCCAGCCAACAAGGTGTAGGGACCGCCCGATGCCAGCACGGTGCCGTCAGAGGCAGTGAATTGCCATGTGATGTGGTTGCCGAACTTGTCTTGCATAAGGATGAGACTAAGTTCTTCCTCGTCACCTTCGATTTCAAGGTCTTGCCACTCAAAGCAGCTTACGGTACCTGAACCTTCGTTGGTGAAAGCTGTGCCGTTGGCTTCGGTGATGGTGGCATGGATGGGATGGGTGCCGAAAGGCACTTCCATGGTTGTAGTCAGTTTAGCGCCACCATACTGCGGAATTTCGCCTTCCCAGTTGATGGTTTGGGTTTGGCCTTCCATCTCCACTTCGACGGTCAGGCTGGTGATGGCCTCGGTGCCAAGATTTTGCACGGCTACTTCGATGTCTTTGGTATGCGTGCATGTGGTTCCGGCAGCTTGCGAAACGCCCATCACGGCAGGATAGATAGGCTCGTCGGAGCCAAAGACAACATCAAGTTCGCATCCCGTAAGGATGGGACGATAGGCGCTGCCTTGCTGACGCTCAGCCACCCAAGCGAGGAAGGTGAGGTTTTCAAGGACTACATCAACGCCGTTAGGGCTACCTATGACTTCAGGAATTTGATATTCAATAGTGCGCGTAATCAAAGTGCCTTGTGTGGTGGGCGAGATGGGGTCGCCCCAGGCATTGTTGGTAAGGATGTCGCGAAGCACATGGGTGTGGATATACTGGCCATTGATCATTTGGCTTGGATTCCATGTTGAACCACCGCTTTGCGAGCCGAGAATACTATCCTGGAGCATGGCGACCGTCAGATAGTTCTCATTCACGCTACTATTGCCAGTGTAATACACTTCCACCATGATGGTTGCTGCACGCGTCTGTGGGTTTACGACAACCCTACCGCCAATATTGCATTCCGAAACTTGGTTCATCTGTTGGTTGGCCAAGTTTGCCCAGAGATTACGGCCTTGACCATCCGAGGTTGTACGGTTAACCACACCGGTAGGATAGCCACTAATGCTGAAACCGCCATGGATGGTGTTGCCGTCTTGGGTAATCATGTTGGGATAAGAAGTGGGAGCATAGCCACCGGCGTGGATGTTGACGCCCCAAAGCCTGCCCGGATTGGCTGCCATAAGCTCGTTGACGATACGGTGTCCGTCAGGGCAGTATTGGCAGTTACGTCCTGTGAACTCTTCGATGATGACGTTCCTGTTGGTAGGTTCCGTCGAAACAAACTGCTGGGCTTTCAGCGGGAAGGTGAACGCCAGCAAAGCCATTAAGGCAAAGGTAAATTTCTTCATAATTCTATGATTTAATTTGTTGCTACTATTTTTCGCCACAAAAATACACATTAATCAAAAAAATGCGCCACTTGGTGACGCATTTTTTTCTTGTTTCGGGAAAAAAATTCCTATCAGATGCCCTCAACGATGGTAATCCAACCAAATTCGTCGGGTTCGGTACCGTATTGGATGCCACGCAGCTTGTTGTACAGCTTCTCGCTCCACGGACCAGGTTTGCCGTTGCCGAAGGTGTACGACTTGCCCGTTTCGGGGTCGTCGATGCGCGAGATGGGGCTGATGACGGCAGCGGTGCCGCAAGCGCCAGCCTCTTCGAAGGTGGCCAATTCTTCCTCAGCGATGGGACGACGTTCCACCTTCATGCCCAAGCTCTCAGCAATTTGGATGAGGCTCTTGTTGGTGATGGAAGGCAGGATCGAAGTGCTCTGAGGCGTGATGTAGGTGTCGTTTTTGATACCGAAGAAGTTGGCAGCGCCAGCCTCGTCGATGTATTTCTTCTCCTTGGCGTCGAGGTAGAACTCGCAGGCGTATTCACCGCCGTGGCAAGCCTCGACGTGGGCACGCATGGAAGCAGCGTAGTTGCCACCCACCTTGTAGATACCCGTGCCGAGCGGGGCCGAACGGTCGTACTTGCGCGTGATGACGTAGGGGTTGGCCATGAAGCCGCCCTTGAAGTAAGGACCGACGGGGGTCACGAAGACCACGAAGAGATACTCGCTGGCAGGCTTCACACCCACTTGGGCGCCCATACCGATGAGCAAGGGACGGATATACAAGGAAGCACCGGTCTCGTAAGGCGGGATGAACTCACTGTTGAGTTTCACAACCTTGATGATGGCCTCTTCAAACTTCTCCATGGGGAGCTTGGCCATCATGATGCCATCGCAAGAGCTTTGCAAACGCTTGCCGTTCTCGTCCATGCGGAAGATGCGCACCTTGCCATCCTTGCCACGGAAAGCCTTCATGCCTTCGAAAGCCTCTTGGCCATAGTGCAGGCAGGTAGCAGCCATGTGGATGTTGATGCTGGTTTCGGAGGTCACTTCAAGTTCGCCCCACTGACCGTTGCGATAGTAGCAACGCACGTTGTAATTCGTTGGGTAGTAGCCAAATGAAAGATTGGCCCAATCGATGTTTTGCATGATTTCTATACTTTTTAGTTGAATAATTCTGTTGTTTTCAAAAAGTCCACGAAATTACACATTTTTATTGACATAGCGTCTGTTTTACAGAAAAAATGTTTCGTTTCCATGGAATTAATCCCAAAGCCGTTTCAAGGTAATGTGTCTCAATGCCATATTGCCGTTTCAAGTCCACAATCTGCTGCAAAATTTCTGTTTTGTTCGGCTCTTTTGCGCTTTTTCTGCCCACCAACAGTACATTCTTCGGTGTGTGTTCCATCTCGATGAACTCCATCACTTGGGTCTTGTAGCCAAAATACTCCAAGATCAAGGCGCGGATGGTGTCGGTGATCATCACGGCTTGACGCTCAAGGAAGATGCCATAGCGCGTGATGGCATCGACTTTGCCCGAGCGTTCCATCTCCTGCCGGATTTGCTTGTGGCAGCACGGGGCGCACACAATCAATTCCGCGCCCGCCTTGATGCCCGAAGCTATAGCATCATCCGTGGCTGTGTTGCAGGCGTGAAGGGCAATCAACACATCCAATTTCTCGGGATGATAGGCCTCAATGCTGCTTTCCACAAACTCCAAGCCTTTCAAGCCGTCAGCCTTGATGATTTCGTTGATTTTCAGCACCAAGTCGGGCCGGATTTCCACGCCCTTGATGTCGACATCAAGGTTCAAGCGTTGGGTCAAAAGCTCATGGAGGGCAAAAGTGAGATACCCCTTCCCTGCCCCCATGTCGGCGATGTGGACCGTGCCATCGAACTTCATCGGCTTGATGAGGCTTTCCACGATTTCGGCATATTTGTAGATCTGCTTGAACTTGTGCTGCATGTCCGCCGTGATCTTCCCCTCGCGGGTGGTGAGACCAAGTTGGTACCACCACGGGTTGGCCGGATTGATGAGGCGGTTTTTCTGCTTGTCGTGATCCAGGTTCTGTTCGCGGTTTTCCTGCACTTTTTTGGTTTGCAGTGTGGCTTTGCCCTTGGCAGAAACAAGCAATGTAACATCCTCGCTCACAGTGAAAAGCACGGCATTTTGGAATCTCGAAGGCAACATTTCACGCAGTGTTTCAAGCATTTGCGCGGCATCGTAGTTTTTCACTTCGTCGCGACGCTCATAGTGATAGGTAAAGGCGAAAAGTCGTTTTTCCTTTATTAATACGGGCTTCACATATACGTTGCGCAGCTCGTCTCGCTTGTCGGCAGGCTTACTCAGTGTCATCTTCACGAGAGCGCTATTTTCGGCGGCTTCGGCCACGCGGCTCAGGAACTTTTCAATGTTTTCGGGCATCGTTGAATTTTTCGGCAAAGGTAGTGAATTATCGGACATGGAGTGTACATGACACCAAAATCACATGTACTCGGCCCAACGTGCCTGCAATTTCTCCTCAGCCACCTCGATGATGTCCTTCAGGTGGCGACCGTATGACCGATAATAGACCAACCAAGCCGTGATGCCATAAACGACAACCTGAATCCAAAGGCCAACCAATTCGGGACGCACATCACGAAGCAGGGCGCCCATACTGCTGATCTTCACAAAACCGTTGATGCCGAAGGTGGAAGGGAAAAACCACGAAACGGCTTTCCAAAACGGCGGCACGGCGCACGAAGGCCACGAAATGCCCGAAATGAACAGCAATGGCACCGAGGCAAACACAAACATGATGATGAACACCTCACGATTATGGGCAATGCCCGAAATGGTCATGCTGAAGAACACACACGCCAACAGATATGGGAACAGAAACGCCACCAAATCAGTCCAATGGCCTATTTGAACCAAATGGAACAAGCGCGGCACCACACAAAAGACATAGGCCGAAACCACCACATAAATGGCCAAATAAGCCGCTCCTTTGCCCAAAAGCATTTCGATGGGCCGTTTTCCGATGACGTGCGGTTCAAGGATGCCCCGGCGTTTCTTCTCGCGCTCCTCCCCTGCCATCATACCAATGCCCAGTACCATCGTCTGCTGGATTAGCAACACCAAGACCGCCGGAATGAGAAATGAGGCGAAGCCATTCTGTGTGTTGAACATCGGGACATACTCATATTCAATGGGATAAGCGAAAGTGGAGACCTGCTTTTCTGTCGCGCCCACCAGCCGTTGCGCCTTGATGTCCTTGTTCATCGCCAACGAGACTTCGGTACACGACGACAGCACCGCCTTGTAGTACAACAAACTGCCCATATCGGAATACAGCTCGACGATGGCCTGCCGACCTTCCATCAAGGCTCGGTCGAAGTCGGCAGGAATGTAAATCAGGCAGTAGGCTTGGCGTTTGTGGATGAGGTTCACCGCCTCCTGCATATCGGCACAATGACCAACGATTTCGACATCCGCTGTGGCATCCACCTTGCGCAAAAAGTCACGACTTGTGGACGAGTTGGCCAAATCGACCGCTACGGTAGCAACTTCCCTAACGCTCTCGTTGCCATAAAGATAAGCATAAAGCAAGGGATAAAGCAACGGCACGATGAAGAAAAACACGATAACACCCTCATCGAAAAGCGAGTTGTGCAATTCCTCGCGAAAGATTTCCAGAATATGATGCAACCACTTCATTTCATTTCGTATATTGATATTCCAACAGACACTTTTTCAAACGATTAGGCAGCAAGAATGGCAGAATCAGGAAGGCCACCAAAGCCGCATAGTTCAAGTAAGAATAGTACATCGGCAAGCCATTGAGCGCCTGGTCGACATAAATCAGGTAATAATGCCGCAACGGAAACAAGTATGACAACGCTCGCAAAGGTGCCGGGAACGCGATTTGGGGGAACGAGAATCCCGAAATCGGGAACGACAACACGCCCCAAAGCGTGGCGATGCTCAACGCCCATCGCAACGAGGGCAACAACTCGCACAAAAATACGCCGAACGCCTGAGAGACAAGTATCAGAAGCAAGGCCGCCAAAGCCATGGGCCACAGGCCGCTTCTCAACGGGAAGTCCCAATAGGCGTACAACAGCACAAGATAGGTGCTTCCCATCACAATCCACACCAAAAGCTGAGGCAACAACTTGCCCATCAGCGCCTTATGGATATTACCCTCGGCCAGTTCCATCCAGCGTTTAGAAGTCCCTTCCTTGACTTCGCTATGAATCGAGTAAATCGTCACCTGAAAGATGAGCAACATCAGCATTGCCGGCAACAGAATGTTGGAAAGATAGATGGAGTAGTTCAGTCCCGGATTGCCGATGGCGTGCATTTCCATTTTGATGGGTTGCAGCACCCCCATCACCTGATCGTCGGTGAAACCTTTGGCATAAAGCGTCTCACGCGCGATGGCACCAGAGGCCAACTCGGCCATCATTTTCATATCACGGTATTCCAACGAGGCGGGAATCAGGTAGGCGGCGTTGGTGTAGAACGACACCTTGGGCTGCTTGCTGGACAACGCCTTTTCGGTCGTGCCTTGAGGGATGTAATAGAAGGCGTAGATTTTGCCCTGTTGCAATGCCTCACGGGCTTCGCCAAAATTGGCATATTGCTCCACTATGGCGGTTTGCTGGAAAGCGTCGAGATTGCGAAGCACCTGCCGCGTGATGGCGGTGTTGTCCTCGTCAACCACGCCCACAGGGATGTCGACCGGCAACCCTTTCCCCATCAAAGTGGTGAAAAAGACATAGCCCACCAATGGCGCGACGACCATACAGAAAAGATAGACCGGCTGCGAAAGCATCCGTGCAACCTCGCGCTGCGCGATACGCCAAACCACCCGCTTGTTGCTCTTTCCGAAACTCATCTCCTGTGCTCCTTCTTCACAATCACACTCATTCCCGGACGAAGGTCGCCCGTGGCCGAAAGAGGTGTGGCCCTCACCTCGAAGGTCTTCAGGTCATATTGTCCCGTTTCCTTGGTGGCCTTCCAAGCCGCGAAGTCGCCGATGTCCTTCATATAACTGACCTTCATCCTTACCGTCCTGTCGATGGCAGGAACATAGGCATCGAATTCCGACCCGATGTAGAAATCCTTCAAATAATCCTCGCGCACATTGAAGCTCGCCCATTGGTCGTCCATTTGAGCAATGTTCATAATCGGTGCCCCCGTGCCAACCAGTTCCCCAAGGTGCGGAAAGATTTCCGTTACCTCACCATCGGCATAAGCGATGAGGAAGGTCTCGTGGATATATGAATTTACCTCAGCCACAGCGCCTTGCGCCTGAAGCACCTTGGCGGCGGCCATTTCCTTGTCTTCCTCCTGGGCGCCATCGAGTGCCAAACGGTATTGCGATCGGGCCGCTTTCTCGGTGGCGATGGCAGCATCGCGTTGTGCCTTCACCTCGTCGTATTTCTGGGCAGTCACCACACCGTCCTTATAAAGGTTGCTGATACGGCTGAACGATTTCTCCGCGATTTCAACCCCCACTTTCGCTTTCTGCCACATCTCGTAGGCACCTTCCTTTTGCGGCTCACGCGCACCAGCCTGTGCCTTGGCACTTAAGGCAAGCGCCTGTTGTTCGACGGCTTCGGCCTGTGCCTTCTTTGCCTCCACTTCGGGGGCTTCGAGAATGGCCAAAGTGTCGCCTTTATGCACCTTTTGGCCTTCTTGCACCTTAAATTCGAGGATGCGGCCCGGCACCTTACTCGACACACGGTATTCCGTCACCTCGGCCTGGCCTTGCAGGTATTCCGTTTCCTTGTGGAAAGTGAGAATGCCGATGACGCAAACCACCGCAATTACACCTGCCAACACGCCCAAGGCGAGGTAGGTGTTCATTCTTTGTTCTTTTATCGTGGACATAATCAAGGATTTAAGATTTAAGATTCAAAATTCAAAATTTAAGATTTAGGGATTCATTTTGTGAGGACACCGGCGGCTTTGCGGAGGTTGACGGCTGCCATAATGCGGTCGATTTTGGCATCAATGTAGTCTGAATGTGCTTGCAACCAAGCGGTTCGGGCCAAATCCAGAACGGAAGAAGCGACAACGCCTTCGCGAAAACCAGCGGTCGCCATACGGAGGTTTTCGTCGGCATCGTCCAACTTCTCCCGTGTTTGTTTCAATCGCGCATCAGCCTCGTTGAGTTGCGTTTCGCATTGCCTCACCTGAAGCATGATCATCTCCTTGGTATCATCGTAGGTGTATTGCTGGATTTTCGCTTCCGCCTTTGCCATTCGCGTCTTGTTGTAGCCTTCGCCCCAATGGAAAATCGGGATTTTGGCCATCACGCCGAAATTCCACATTCCGCCAAACTCGTTCTGAAAGCCGTTGAAACACGAAGGGTTGCTTATCATATAGTTGCCAAAAGCGCCAATCGTGGGCAGATAGTCGGAACGCACCACAGCCACCTTTTTGGCATAAATGTCGTTGGCCAAACCAAGACATTTCAGTTCGGGTCGGTTGGCCTCGATTTCGCTCTCCGAAAAGCGTAGCACCTCGTTGGTCACCAACACATCGTCAAGTTTCTCGTCGGCCAAAACGATATTGGAGTCCAAGGGCAAGCCACAAATCTGACAGAGCAGCATTTTCGAGAGTGTCAGGCCGTTTTGCGCCTTCAGCAACGCGGTCTCAGCCTCATTCAGCTTCACCTTTACCGACAGTTGGTCGGAACGGGTAGCCACACCAGCGGCAAGCATCTTGTCCATGTCCTTGTCCAATGTACGCAGCGACTCGGCGTAACTATCGGCCAATTTCAGCTTGTTGGCGACGGAAACAATCTGCCAATACGCCTTTTCGGTAGTGGCCAGTGTTTCCTGCTGCTGCATGTCCAACTTCGACTCGGCCAAACTTCTCAAGTCCTTGGTAATCTGATTATAAGCCACAATCTTGCCACCAGCAAAGATAGGCTGTTGCACCGAAACAACGCCCGCAATCACATTCTTGGTGTCGATCTTGAATGCGTCCGAAACCTGTTCACCAATCTGGTTCAGCGACCCTTCCACATCAAGGCTCATCAGGTCGGTGACCAACTTGTTCAAGGTTGGGTCGTGCTGCAAAAGTGCCCACGAAACCACGGCCATGGGGTCGTTATTGTAAACAGCCAGCACCTGCTCGCGATAGGCATCAATTTCGCCCTGCGCCGTTGTCCCTATGCTGTTGAGCGCAGCCATATTCTCATCGCTCAGCAATTGGAGGTTTCTGCTATTGTGCATATAAGTGCCCGTTGCCGACACTTTGGGCAGGTAATTGGCGTAGGAGGCATACATTTCGTAACGAGCCTTGTCGACCTCCTCCTCAGCCACTTTCAGTTTCTTGTTGTTCTCGAGGGCGAGCCGTCGGCACTCGTCCAAAGTGAGCATCCTTTGCGCAGGCATCGTCAGCGAAACCGCACAAAACACAATCACTAATACACTGTTTTTCAATACTTTATTCATTTTCTATTCCTTTTTGTTCGATGCTGCAAAGAAAGGGCTTCTTTTTCGACCAAAAGGAATAATATTTTCATCAAAAAGTATCTAAAGGTCGAAATATTCATATTTTTCGACCAATAATCAAAAAGATTTATCTATTTTTGTCGAAAATTTCAACGGATGGAAACAAAAGGATACAACAGTTTCAGCATTGCGCGGGCAAAGGAATTGTTTTTGACTGACAACATTATTAATATAGGTGACGACTTCATCTTGGCCGAGCGCACCAACGAAGCCAACTACGACCTGTTGCGCTATCCGTGTCGCGTTGACGCATATGTGGCGGCGTTTTGCAAGCAAGGCAGTTTCAAGTGCAGCATCAACTTGAAGGAATACGAGATTCACGAGGGGATGATGCTGCTCAACTTGCCCCAAAACATCATCCGCCTCGAATCAAAGCCATCAGAAAAAGCGGCCACTCTGACCATCATTGCCGTTTCGACTCGGTTTCTCGACCAATTCCGTTCCGACATCAGCAAAATGCTCAATGAGGCCATCACCATACTCGATAATCCCTGCTTCACCCTACAAGCCGACGAACTCAACTTGGTGCAAGAGCATATCCGCCTCATCAACAGCATCATACATTCAGATTACGCCTATGCGACAGAAAGCGTTAGTCACCTCATTTCATCGGTTTTCTTCACCTTCGGTAGTTTCCTTAACCAGCGGCTACAAAAACAAAGCGAGGAAGAGCGACCCGCCTCGACACGTCACAAAATCGTCTTTGAACGCTTCGTGGATTTGGTCACGCGCCACCACCTCAAGGAACGCGGTGTGGGATTTTATGCCGACAAACTCTGCATCACGCCCAAATACCTCTCAAAAATCGTGAAAGAGACCAGTGGGCAATCGGCTCCAGAATGGATCGATCAATATGTCATCCTCGAAGCGAAACAAATGCTGAAACACAGCGACTTATGCATCAAGGAAATCTCCGACGAACTGAATTTCGCCAACCCTTCGTTTTTCTTCAAGTATTTCAAGAAGCACACGGGCATGACGCCGAACCAGTATCGGAACAGCTGAAGGGTTTCATTTCGGCAATTCAACGGCAGGCCAGCCAAAGTCTTGCACCATCTTGACCGGAAGGTTGTTCTTCTTCACATAGTCGGCAATGAACTGCAACCTGATGCTCTCGCGTTTCTCTTGGTTGCTGTTGACCTCAAGGAAGGCTTCATACTGGTCGCCAAAGATCCTCTTGGCACTTTCAAGGTTGCCAGCGCCGTCCTCAACGACTTCGAAGCTGGTCACTTCCATACCTTTGTCAGTCTTCTTAAGATGCATCAAGCCAGGATGGCTGCCTCCCGAAACGGTCTTCAGCGTGTCGCCCGACTGGTTGTAGTTGAATACCCAGAAATCGCCCCAAACCTTAACATCCTCAGGATTACCATAATCGGCACTAATGACAAAAGGAGAAGGGATGCAGAGTTCTCCTTCGACATAGTTTTTGCCGATGACATTCACCAGATAGTCGGCCACGGCAGCATCGCAAGCAGCGGCATCAACCTTATTGTCAACGACTTGCTTGTTTTCCTCTTTGGGTTGTTGCTTGGTGTCGTTATTGCCACAGCCAACAAAACCTAAGCCGCAGAAAAGGACGGCGGCCAGCATCCACATTTTCATAGATTTGTTCATTACATTCTTGTTTTGTGAGTAAATTTTCTGCAAAGGTAAGGGTTATTCTTCAATCCGCAACGCTGGAATACCTTTTTTCACTTTTCCAACCATTCCAAACCGAAATTATAGAACACCATGGAATAACCCAGCGAGTCGCTGTTGGACTCCTCCACGTAAAGACCTATGCTGTGGTCGGGAAGGATGCAGAGCGACGAATAGGCAGCATCGTAAGGCACGATGCACTTGCTCACAGGCCAAGTCTTGCCTTCGTCATAACTGACATACACCGTCACATTCTCGCGCCTCTCGGGTCCAGGCAAGGAATGGAGCAGGATGTTCTTTTCATCGCCATCCTTTATAGACGAATAGCGAATAATGTCGCCGTTGCAGGCCGTAGCCACGAGGTCGGGCCAAGCGGAGGTTTCAGGTAGCCATGTCTCGCCACCATCTTCGGAAATGTTGTACCACCGCTCGCCTTCGTGACGGATGCTCATCAGGATGCGGCCATCGACCAGTTCCACCACCTTGGCTTCGTCGCCGCGTTGCGAGGCGCGTCCTGAAATGTGCCATGTCTCACCATTGTCATCGGAATAGACTGTGTAATTGCAGGCCGCCCATTCCTCGGTGTCGCGCACGGCAAGGACGAACATGATGCGTCCCGTGGAGGTCAGCAGGCCATTGCCCGAAGCGAAGAAGGCCGACCACCATGAACGACTCACCTCGTTTTCGCATTTTGCGCCATAGAGCTCATCCGTGATGTCTTTAGGCTCGGTCCAGGTTTGACCATTGTCGTAACTCCTTGCGATATAGGTCCGCAACGGATTATCGGGTCTTCCTTGCCAAAAGCCGCAACCACCCACAAAAGCCGCCAAGAGGCCACCTTCGTCGTTGGTGTGCACGAGGGCGCAGTCACCGAAGCCCTTCCCTACCCCTTGGCCTTCGACCAATGTGTAGGGTTCGCTCCAGGTGCGGCCGCCGTCAGTACTCCTATTAATAAGAATGTCGATGTCTTCGGGCAAATCAGCATCATTGAATTTCCGCTTATCCGTGGCGATGACCAGCGAGCCGTCTTTGGCCGTGATGATGGCGGGGATGCGGTAGTTGGTCGAATTGTAGTCGCCAGGGCGATAAATCACCGTGCGCGAGATGATGGTGTCGGTCTTGGCTTCAACGGTTTGCTCCGGCTTTTCTGCGTTGCCACATGCACCCAAAGCGAGGCAAAAGACCAT
>CAMUYT010000055.1 GCA_947164955.1 uncultured Bacteroidales bacterium
CACCGGCGCGGCTGCTTTGCAGCAGGAAGGCGTTGCCGTAGTCGAAGAAGTACATACCCTTGGCGGTCAGCTTGTTGATGGCGGCCACATGTCGGCGCAACGAAGCCTGCACCTTCTCCTTGAAGAGTTCAGGATTCTCGGCCATCATGGTCTTGGATTCCTCAAACGACTGGCCTACAGGATAGTAACCGCCAGCCCACGGGTTGTGGAGCGAGGTCTGGTCGGAGCCGAGGTCGACGTGGATGTCGTGTTCGGCGGCATATTCCCAAAGGTCGACCACATTGCCTTGGTAGGCATACGAGCGGGCTTCCTTCTTGGCGAGGCTCGCGTTGACGTGCTTGAACAGCTCCTCGATGTTGTCGTACACCTCATCGACCCAGCCTTGCTCGTAGCGTTTCTGCGTGGCAGCCGGGTTGATTTCGGCGGTGATGCTCACCACGCCTGCGATGTTGCCAGCCTTGGGCTGGGCACCGCTCATGCCGCCGAGGCCAGCGGTGACAAACAGCTTGCCAGCCGTACTGCCGCCGTGTTTGCGGGCTGCGTTGAGCACGGTGATGGTCGTGCCGTGGACGATGCCTTGGGGGCCGATATACATATAGGAGCCGGCGGTCATCTGGCCGTATTGCGTCACGCCGAGGGCGTTGTAACGCTCCCAATCGTCGGGTTTGCTGTAGTTCGGGATCATCATGCCGTTGGTGACCACTACGCGCGGAGCGTCTTTATGCGACGGGAAGAGGCCCATCGGGTGACCGCTATACATGGCCAGAGTCTGGTCTTCTTCCATGTTGGCCAAATATTGCATCACGAGGCGGTATTGTGCCCAGTTCTGGAAGATGGCACCGTTGCCACCGTAGATAATGAGTTCGTGCGGGTGTTGTGCCACGGCGGGGTCCAAGTTGTTCTGGATCATCAGCATGATGGCTGCGGCCTGCTTGCATTTGGCAGGGTATTCCTCGATCGGGCGGGCGTACATCTTGTAGCTTGGGCGGAAACGGTACATGTAGATACGACCGTATTTCTCCAGCTCCTCGGCAAATTCGGGGGCCAAAGTCTTGTGGAACTTGGCGGGGAAATAACGCAAAGCATTACGGATGGCCAGCTTCTTTTCCTCCTTCGTGAGGATGTCCTTGCGCTTGGGCGCATGGTTGATGGTGGTGTCGTATGGCTTCACTTCCGGCAACTCGTCGGGGATGCCGGCAAGAATCTCTTTTTGGAAATCGTTGAGTGTGCTCATTTTATGATGTTTTTATGTGATAATTCTCAAAACTGCAAAGGTAAGAAAAAAACTCATTCCTCATAAAAAGAAAAATGTGTATTTTTGTCCTCAAATTGTGTGTTATGAAACGTCTATTCTTCCTGTATGCGTTTTCACTGTTGCTTCCGTTGTTCGGATTAGCGCAAAATGCTGTTTTTCACAATTATAAATCAGCCTTCGATGCAGCTTACGATGCCTGTCCTGATATCCCACGGGGCTTGCTTGAGGCTGTTTCGTTTACCAATACGCATTGCAACCATTTGACTGATGACAACTATTTCCACGATGGACCCGATGCCATGCCTCGCGCCTATGGATTGATGGGCTTGGTGCGCGATGGGAAGAACTATTTTCGTGAAAATCTGCATCTTGTGTCGGAACTTTCCGACATCTCGGAAATAGAAATCCTCGAAAGCCCCGAAAAGAACGTGTTGGCCTATGCCATGGCTTTCGATCGTTTGGCCAAAGAGAGCAAAGCCGTTGAAATCAAGGGCTTTCTGTCTGTTATCCAGCAACTTTCGGAGCTGCCGATAGGGGAGGAGAAGGACATTTACCCCATGCAGTCCATGCTCTATTCAGTGTGCACTTTCTTGAATGATGCAAAAAAGGCTGAACGATTTGGTTTCCTAAAATACGACATCAACCTAAAAGCGGTTTTTGGTGAGCATTACGATATGCTTACTGCGCCCGAGTTGGGTGTCACGCGCAGTCCTGACTATCCTCCGGCCATCTGGGATCCTGCTCCGGAATGCAACTGGGAAGAGCGTACCAAAGAAGTGAGCGCCGTAGTCATCCACTACACCGAAGGCTCTTATGCAGGCTGTATCAGTTGGTTCAAGAATTGTGATGCCCAAGTTTCGGCACATTATGTCATCCGCTCTGTCGACGGACAAATCACGCAGATGGTGCGCGAAGCCGACAAGGCATGGCACGCCCGCACAGCCAATGGCTACACCATCGGCATTGAACATGAGGCTTATGGTAACGTCTGGGAGTTTTTCACCGAAGAGATGTATCAGTCGTCTGCAGATTTGGTGCGCAGCATTTGTTCTCGCTATGATGCCATCGATGGGCGACGCACCCACGATCGCGATACGCTCGATAATGGCCTCTGTCTCAATAACGGACTATACAATCTGGGTGGCGAAGAGGCTTGCGTGCAAATCCGGGGCCATCAGCATTATCCTGATCAGTCACATACCGACCCAGGCCCGTATTGGGACTGGAACTATTACTACAAACTCATCAACGAGGGAACTCCTGCCGTTATCCTTGAAGGCGATGAAGGCCGTCTCGACCATCAGAACTACAATGATGATGAGCGCAAGATTTGGGTGATTCGAGGCCCTGAAGGTTCAATTGTTCAGTTGAATTTCAGTAGCTTTAATTTGGAGGCCGATTTTGACTTCCTGTGGATTTACGACGGCGACAATGTTTATGCCCCAAAGATAGGCCGTTGGAACACGCAGAGTCCTGGCACCGTTTTGTCTTCCTCTAACGTGATGTGTGTGGAGTTCCACTCCGATTGCGCCACAACATCCACGGGTTGGGAAGCCTCATGGAAAGCATTGGAATCTGGCTTTTCTGTTTCAGAAGAAACAAGCAATTGTGGAATATATCCCAATCCGACCAGTGGTATGGTCACGATTCATACGGATGACTTGAACTTCGGATATTTGGCTGTTTATGACCTGTATGGTAACCAGATGGTGCCAATGATCCAGTATCATAAGCGTGTCACTATTGATACAAGCTCATGGCCTTCAGGCGTTTATTTAGTCAACTTCGGACAGTCTGCCATGATGGGCAAGGTGATGAAATTAGTGAAGCTTTAATGACCCATGGAAACAATAATCGCTATCTTGTTGCGTTCATCAAAGGAAAATTCCTATCTTTGCACCCTATTTCAATCGGAATGAGAAACAACACGATAATATTTAAAGCCCTACTGCTTTTTTCAGCACTGAGTTTTGCGGTTTTCGCAAAGGCACAAGAACCCTGCGAGATCACTTGTAGTGCCGAGATGCCTGTTTGTAGCGAATCGGCGGTAACGCTTAGTGTGCCTAACAATTACCAATACTCCTATAGTTGGTCGCCTGGTGGACAGACAAACCATAGCATCACCATTCACCCGTATGCGACCACGACCTATCGTGTTGAGATTCGCGAGACTGAGAGTGGTAATGTAGTGTGCGAAAACGAAATCACGGTTGAAGTCAAGCCGCGGTTTGAAGTCAAGTTCCGTCAGGTCAAGTTGACGTGCAGCAATCCTAAGGAGGAGAATGGCCGCAATGCCCAGGTGATCGCTATCGTTGATAGCCTTGGTGGGGTTTATAATCCTCCATTCAATTATCAGTGGGAAGTGAGTCCGCTGCACATCGCTCCTGGCGATCCGACATGGGCCATTGGATTGGAAGCCTACAAGTATTATTTCATCAAGGTGACTGATAATAGAGGCTGCACGCAACGCGATAGCGTCAGGCTGAAGGCCTATCCCAATCCTTTGGTTGAAATCAGCACTGACCCTGGCGACACGGTTTACCTGCAAAATCCACACGTCACATATTCGTTTGAGAATCTATCGGCTGACACGTTGGAAATCAGCAATTTCTATTGGATTCTCAACCAACAGTATAACATTACTTCTACATCCGACGCTCCGCGTTTCACTTATGTGGAGACTGGCGATTATTCCACAGAATTGAAAGTATACAATCCTCAAGGTTGTGATACCTCCTATTATCACACTGTCAGAGTGGAACCTGTGAAGTTGAAGATACCGAATGTGTTTACCCCCAACGGCGACGGCACAAACGACTATTTCATCATTTCGCTTGACGGCGGCAGCGACATGCCTTCAGGCGGAGGAAATCGCGATGGGGGTGGCTCGGGTCTTGAATACGAAGACTACGAACCGCTGAATCGTTATTATGAGTCCTCCGAACTGACCATTTTCAACCGCTGGGGTCGCATCGTTTATCATTCTAAAGATTATCGTAACGACTGGGATGGCGGCGGATTGTCGGACGGCACCTATTTTTATGTACTGAAATGTCACGGCTTGAAGAACGATGCCACCTACCAAGGCTCGGTAATGATCATCAAATCACAAAGACAATGAGTATCAGAATGAAGCATATATTTCCTGTTTTGTTATTGTCCTTAGGACTCTTCGTTTCGTGCGAAACCACTGGTGATGAAGGCCGGCTTTCTACCGATTTGGTGACCAGCCCTAAGTCGGCAACTGATCATTCCGACAAACAGGCCGCTATTGAATTCGACAAGGTCGAACACGATTTTGGCACGTTGTTGCAAGGTGAGGTGGTCAGTTATTCTTTCCGTTTTACCAATACTGGCGATATGCCTTTGATTATCAGTCAGGTAGGATCAAGTTGTGGCTGCACTGTTGGCGATTATCCTCGTGAGCCTATTGACCCAGGCAAGAGCGGCAGTATCAAGGTGACCTACGATAGCTCAGGCCATCATGGCTTCCAAAGCCGCGTGCTGACCGTTATGTCGAATACAATGCCTTCAAAGACCGTTTTGGTCATCAAAGGCAAAGTACAAACCCCTGATCAATATTGAAAACATCTAAAATCTCATCATAATGAATAACTTATTTATCTTATTGCAAGAAGCACAAGGCCAGCCCCAACAAGGTGGTTCCATGTGGTCGAGTCTCATCTTCATCCTTCTTCTTATCGTGGTGTTCTGGCTGTTCTTCATCCGTCCGCAGTCGAAGAAAGCCAAGGAAGAGCAAAAGTTCCGTGAAGGCCTGAAGAAAGGCGATAAAGTGACAACTATTGGCGGTTTCCATGGCAAAGTGGTGGAAGTGAAAGATACCACGGTTTTGATCTCGCTCGCACCCAATGTTGAGGTCGAGGTGGAAAAGACGGCATTGGTGCAAAGCGGTGCTCCCGTTGGTCAGGCTTAAGCCATGAAAAACAGATCAATACCCACTTTTCTTGTTTTCTTGGCAATTTCAACTGCAGCTTGGTTTTTGGTCAAGCTGTCGGAGAATTATGTCACCCAGACCACTTTTCGTGTCCACTTCGAGGATGTCCCAGCCGACCGGTGGATGTCTTCCGCAGAGCAACCAGTGAAACTCTCGCTCAACATCGATGGGTTCCATACCTTGAGATACAAGATGATTCGTGAACCCAATCGTGTTGTTGCCATTTCTTTGGCCGAAGTGCCTTATCGCGTCGAAAATGGGAATACCTATTCCGTTAGCAGCCAATATGTTGCCGACAAGGTGGCCGAGAGCCTCGATATCAATGCTTCTGATGTTACAATGAACGAGGCCAAGGTTTATTTCAATATGGATGCGCTGAAATCGAAGGTTGTACCCGTGGCTTTACGTGCCGACATCAAGGCGCAGCGTCAGTATGATGTGTATGGCATTCCGATGCTCGAACCTTCTTCGGTGACTATTTTCGGCCCTCAGGAAACCATCGACACAATCAAGGTTGTGAGAACGCAAATGCTTTTGAAAACAGGTGTGAATCAGGATTTTACGGAATCCGTTGCTCTCGACTTAATGGATGGATTGATTCGTTCTAATGTCAAGGAAGTGAAGGCGGCGATACAGGTGGAGAAATTCACGGAGATGGATATTGAAGTGCCCATAGTAGCGACAGATAGCCTTAGGGTGCGTTTCTTCCCGGACAAGATGACGGTGAAATGCCTTGTAGCGATGAAAGACTATGCCTCTATCACCCCAGACGGATTCAAGGTGGCCGTTGATATGCAACAGCTGAAAGCCATGCAACCTTTGCTTGACGTGCGTCTCGCCTCATGGCCACCCACCGTGCAAGTCATCAATACTCGTCCCGACAAGGTGGAATATCTCATTGTGCAATGAAAAAGGTCGCTATAACGGGAAATATCGGCAGCGGCAAGTCGTGGGTCTGCGCGTTGTGGAGTCAAAAGTGTGGAATACCGGTCTATTACAGTGACGATGCCGCCAAACGAATGTATTTCCTTCCTGAAGTACGTCATCAAATTCGTGAGCGTTTCGGCGATGGTTTCTACATTGCTGAAAACGAGTTAAATAGAAAATATATTTCGGAATTGGTTTTCAGCGATGAAACTGCCCAACGCGACCTGGAAGGCATCCTTTATCCCGCTTTGTTCGTCGATTTTGAGCAATGGATGGCAAGGCAATGCGCGTCTTACGTCCTGTTTGAGTCGGCGTTAGTTTTCGAGAAGCGTCTCGAAAAGCGCTTCGATGCTGTGGTGATGGTGTCGGCATCGGAAGTCACCCGATTGCGGCGTGCCATGACCCGCGACCATTGCGACGTAACTGCCGTTAGGGCGCGCATGGCCAAACAATGGCCCGAGGAAGGTAAGCGTCTCTTGTCCGATTATGTCATTTGGCACGAAAACGACGATGAAGACGAAGCCTTACTGGTGCAAATCCAACGGTTGCATGGTATATTTCAGCAAGCGAAATAACAATTTCGACTTTTTTCTTGTTTGTATCGCTTTTTTCCGTATCTTTGCCCAATTCCCCTTTGGGCGAACCAATTTTGAATTTTAAATCTGAAATATTGAATTATTGATATGGAGAAATTATTGCTTTTAGGCGATGAGGCCATTGCACAAGGCTTCATCGACGCTGGCGGCTCGGCCATCAACAGTTATCCGGGCACGCCTTCAACCCAAATTACAGAGTACGTCATCAACTCGAAACAGGCCAAGGAGCAGGGCATAATTGCCAATTGGTGCGCCAACGAGAAGACCGCCCTTGAGGCCTCGATCGGTGTGGCATACGCCGGCAAGCGTGCCATGACCTGCATGAAGCACGTGGGCCTCAACGTTTGTGGCGACCCTTTCATGAACGCCGCCATCATCGGCACGAAGGGTGTCCTCATCGTCGTGGCCGACGACCCGTCGATGTTCTCGTCACAGGACGAACAAGACAGCCGCTACTATGGTCATTGGGCCATGATTCCCATGCTGGAGCCTTCGAACCAACAAGAGGCCTACGACATGGTGCATTACGGCTATGAACTGAGTGAAAAGCTCGGCACGCCGGTGCTCTATCGCATCCCAACCCGCTTGGCTCACAGCCGCGCTGGCGTGGTGCGTAAGCCCGTCCGTCCGCAAAACGAACTCACCGAGCCTGCCGATGCCAAGTCGTTCGTGCTGCTGCCGGCCAATGCCAAACGCCTCTATCGTAACCTCATCGATAAGCAACCCGCTTTCACCGAGGCTTCTGAGACTTCTGGCTACAACAAATATTTCGACGGCCCGAAGAAGAACATCGGTATCATCACCACGGGTATCGCCTACAACTACCTGATGGAAAACTTCCCCGATGGCAAGTGCCCGTATCCCGTCGTCAAGGTAACACAGTATCCGCTGCCTTACGATATGATCAACAAACTCTACGACGAGTGCGACGAGATCCTTGTCCTCGAAGACGGTCAACCGTTTGTTGAAGAACACATCAAGGGCTTCCTCGGCAAGGGCAAGAACGTCATGGGTCGTCTCGATGAGACCATTCGTCGCGATGGCGAACTGAATGCTGAAAAGGTGGCCAAGGCCCTCGGCATGGATGTGCCTACGATGTTTAAGGTGCCGGAAGTGGTTACCAACCGTCCTCCCGCGCTCTGCCAGGGTTGCCCGCACGTCGATAGCTACAATGCCCTCAACGAGGTGATGGCCAACCACAAGGGCGGCAAGGTGTTTGGTGACATCGGTTGCTACACTTTGGGCTTCAACATGGGTGCCATCAACACCACCGTGTGCATGGGTGCCTCCATCACCATGGCCAAGGGCGCCAGCGAGGTGGGTATCTTCCCGAGCGTGGCCGTCATCGGCGACGGTACCTTCGGTCACAGCGGCCTGACGGGTCTCATGGACTGCGTCAACGAGAAGGCCAACGTCGTGGTCATGATTCTCGACAACGACATCACCGCCATGACGGGCGGTCAGCCTTCTTCGGCCCACAACAAGATTCGCCGCATCTGCGAAGGGCTCGGCGTAGAGCCTGAACACATCCGCGACATCGTTCCGCTGCCCAAGAACCACGAGGAAAACGTGAAGATCATCGAGGAAGAGGTCAACTACAACGGCGTGTCGGTCATCATTCCGCACCGCACCTGCATCGTCGAATTGAAGAAACACATGAAGAAATAATTGTTTGGTTGGTAGAGACGTAGCGCGCTACGTCTCTACAATCAGAATTTTGAATTTTAAATCTTAAATCCAGAAAAATGAAAAAAGACATAGTATTATGCGGCGTGGGCGGCGATGGCATTGTTTCGGTGGCCAAGATCATCTCTGACGCTGCTCTCAATATGGGTATGAACCTGAAACAAAGCGAAATCCATGGTATGTCGCAGCGCGGAGGCTCGGTGTTTTCACACCTCCGCATTTCCGACAACGAGATTTTCGCTGACGTTATTCCTGAAGGCAATGCTGACATCATCCTTTCGTCCGAGCCTATGGAAGCCTTGCGCTACCTGCCTTGGCTGAGCAAGGACGGCTGGGTGATCACCAACAACGACCCCTTCATCAACATCAGCAACTATCCCGATATGGAGAAGATTAACGCTGAGTTGGGCAAGCTGGAACATGTGGTTTCGTTCAATGCCAACGAGATTGCCAAGCAGCTGAAGGCCCGTTCCAACATGGTGCTTTTGGGTGCCACGGTGCCTTATCTCGGCATCTCCATGGAGAAGGTGGAAGAGGCCATCGCCCACATCTTCGGCAAGAAAGGCCAAGAGGTCGTCGACCTCAACATCCAGGCCGTGCGTGCCGGTTACGCCGAGGCCACGAAATAATCCCGTTTGTAGAGACGCGATTCATCGCGTCTCCAAAAACGAAAAATGCCCGATTGGTTTTTCCAGTCGGGCATTTTGCTTTGTCATTTTTCACCCCATTTGAGCGGGTAATTAAGGCAGGTACAGTAGGATGTTTCTCTCAAATAAAACCGGATGACCCTTTCTTGCCCGTCGCTGCCCAAGAAAGAATAGGCGTCAAGCCAGCCGTAATACACGCCATCCTCGGTGTTGTGCACTACAGCAATCGGATGAACGGAATCGTAAAAAACGTGTATGCCTCGTTCCCACCAATAAGCGTCTGTTATGTTTGGGTTGTTACTGCTGAGGATGCAAATCTGCCAATCTTTCATAGCTTGGATGAAAGGGATGTCATATTCGAAATAGATTTTCAGGTCGGTCGTCTTGTCTTGGTCAAGATCAATACAGAGGGTGTCCCAAGTCTGCACGGAGTCGGCATAATTGTAACTGATGTTCAGTGCAGGATTGTATTTCTCATGCAGAATTTTGCCTGTTTGGCTTTCGTATTCCACTTTGTGACAAGCGGAAAAACAACAGAGCCCCACAACGATTGGCAATACCAATGTAATCCTTCTCATTACGATAGGGCTTTTTGGTTCTTCTTCAAAAACACTACAAACAACACCAATCCCAATATCGTGATGGCGGCGCCGATGCCAAATCCAACAGGACGAGGCAGGATGGAACCTAAACCACCGTCGGCGGCCTTGGCTACGAAGAGGAATGAGCCAGTGACCATCGTCATAAAAAGGGCAGGGATGAGGGTCACGAGATACCACATCTTGCCTTTGTTTTTGGCTAAGTAAACCGATATGGCCCAGAGTGTTACGGTGGCCAAAACCTGGTTGGCCCAAGCGAAATAGCGCCAGATGAGTTGGAAACCGTTCGCATCGGAGATGCTGTAGACCAAAATGGCGGCTGTGACGACGAACATCGGTATGGCCACAATCAAGCGGTTTTTGATGGGCTTTTGGTCGTAGTGCATGAAGTCGGCGATGATGAGTCGGGCCGAGCGCAGGGCCGTGTCGCCCGAGGTGACTGCCGCGCTGATGACACCCAAGATGGTGATGACGGCGATAGCGGGCGTGAACCAAGTGTTGGCGATGATGCCCACGATGGCGGCACCACTCTTGCCAGTGACATCCACCACGCTGTCAGGGCCGAAGAAATAAGCCGCAGCAGCAGCCCAGATCAAGGCAACCACGCCTTCGGTGATCATGGCACCATAGAAAATCGGACGTCCTTGCTTCTCGTTGACCATGCAACGGGCCATCAAGGGCGACTGCGTGGCATGGAAGCCGGAGATGGCACCGCAAGCGATGCTGATGAACATCATTGGGAAGATGGGGTTGTTGGCCGCGTCGGGGTGACGGTTTTGCAAGCCGCTCCACAACTCCGGGATTTCGGGTTTGTATATAAGGAAAGCAATGAAGATGGCCACGGCCATGCCTAACAGCAGGATGCCGAAGATGGGATAGATTTTGCCAATGACTTTGTCGATTGGTAACAAGGTGGCAATCAGATAGTAAACCAAGATGATGGCAATCCAGATATAAGGGTTCCAACCGGGAGTGAAGTGTGCGTTGAGCAGGGTGGCGGGCGTGTTGACGAACACCACACCGACCAAAATCATCAGGATGACGGTGAAGGCGCGCATCACTTGTTTGGCACCGTTGCCGAGGTAGGTGCCATGGATTTCGGGCAGGCTCGCGCCTTTGTCGCGGAGCGAAATCATGCCCGAGAGGTAGTCGTGGACGGCACCAGCAAAGATGCTACCCAAAACGATCCAAAGGAACGAGGCCGTGCCAAACTGGGCTCCCATGATGGCTCCGATGATGGGACCCACACCTGCGATATTCAAGAATTGAATCAAGAAGATGCGCCAGGGCTTCATCGGCACATAGTCGACACCGTCGGCCATGGTGATGGCAGGTGTAGTGCGTTGAGGGTCAGCGCCAAAGAGCTTCTCGATGAATTTGCCGTAGATGATGTAACCGAGAATCAAGACGGCTAAAGCAATGAAAAAAGTAATCATAGTGCTTGTTTTTAATTGCTGCAAAATTACGGCTTTTGAAAAATATAATGCAAGTTCATGTCAAAAAACATAAAAAAACGACCTGGCAAATGTCAGGCCGTTGGAGTATTTTGACCAATCATGTTAGTCGTCCATTTTGGTCACGACAAAATTCTTATTGAACTTGATTTCGAGCTTGTTCGTCAACTCGATATCCCAGCCTTTGCGTTTCTTTTCGATCTTGGTGATGACTTGAGAGCCGAAGTTGTTTTTCACGTAATTGGTGATTTGTTCAGGTACAAGTTCGGCAGGTATGTTGGTGTAAGAAGTGGAATGCTCGCAGTCGATTTTTTTCCATTCAAAGCCACGGGTAAACTCAATTTCTGTTCCGTCATTGAGTCTCACCTCGTATTCATCCTTGTCAGGATGGACCATTGAGATGTTGGCTTTGGGAAAATAGGTTTTCACAAATTGAGTGATGGCAGGCGTGGGGTCGTCTGTGTTGAAAATGGTTTCTTTTGATTGTTCAAGGCTTTTGGGCTGTTGGCAAGCCATGGCATTTGTGGAGCCAAAACTAACCATGAAAGCCAAGGCTGTAGTGATGATTAAATGTCTCATTGTCTGTTTTGCTTTAGTTTTATTAGTTAATACTGAGTTGATTATTCTTTCTTTCCACCAAATTCCATTAAATAGGCCTTCAGGAAGGCATCGATGTTGCCGTCCATCACGCTTTGCACGTCGGAGGTCTGGTAGTTGGTGCGGTGGTCTTTCACGCGGCGGTCGTCGAACACGTAGCTGCGGATTTGCGAGCCCCACTCGATTTTCAGTTTGCCGGCCTCAATCTTGTTCTGCTCCTCCATGCGGTGGCGCATCTCGCGGTCGTAGAGTTGCGACTTCAAGAGGCGCAAGGCGTTCTCGCGGTTCTTGGGTTGGTCGCGGGTCTCGGTGTTCTCGATGAGGATTTCCTCTTCCTCGCCCGTGTAGGGGTCCTTGTATTGGTAACGCAGGCGCACGCCCGATTCCACCTTGTTCACGTTCTGTCCACCTGCACCGCCACTGCGGAAGGTGTCCCATGAGAGGCGCGACTGCTCGACCACGATTTCAATCGTGTC
Organism: uncultured Bacteroidales bacterium; assembly: GCA_947164955.1. Classification (GTDB taxonomy): domain Bacteria; phylum Bacteroidota; class Bacteroidia; order Bacteroidales; family F082; genus Limimorpha. The sequence goes on from CAMUYT010000055.1 coordinate 12,193, forward strand.
GTCGACGAGCGGCGTGACAAACACCGAGGCAAACGAGGTCATGCGTTTGCCTTGGGCGTTGTAAGGGCTGACGCGCACCAAGCGATGCACGCCGTTTTCGCCTTTCAGGTAGCCGTAGGCATAGTCGCCTTCGATCTTCATCGTCACCTGCTTGATGCCAGCGTCATCGGCTTCCAAGAGGTTCGAGATGGTGAGCTTGTATTTGTGGTTTTCGGCGTAGCGCATATACATTCGCATGAGCATCTGCGCCCAGTCTTGGGCCTCGGTGCCTCCTGCGCCCGCATTGATTTTCAGCACGGCGCTCATCGGGTCGGCTTCCTCTTGCAGCATGTTCTTGAACTCCAAATCCTCGATGATTTTCAGCGTGGCGTTGTACTGCTCGTCCACTTCCTCCTCGGTGGCTTCGCCTTCCTTGGCGAAGTCGAAGAGCACGGTGAGGTCGTTGCCTGCGTCTTCGGCCTGCTTGTAGCCGTTGAGCCAGCCTTTCACCTCACGCACCTTCTTCATCGTGGCTTCGGCGGCCTTCGGGTCAGCCCAGAACTGCGGGTCTTGCGTCTTTTCGTCTAATTCTTGTGCTTCGATGGTACGTCTTTCGACGTCAAAGATACCTCCTCAAGGCATCAATCCTCTTACATACGTCTTTAAGTTGGTC
>CAMUYT010000056.1 GCA_947164955.1 uncultured Bacteroidales bacterium
CTACTATCGGATACAAGCGACTTGTTCGTTTCCAGACCGTTAAGGCCGATAAGTTGAGAATTAGGTTTAAGGTGTTTAAGGGGACTTTGTGCATCAATCGAGTGGGGGCTTTTATGGTTGAAAATAACTAAAACGTGTCATGATGAAAAAAGTATTGGTATTATCGCTATTCGTACTCATTGCCTTGCCAATGGTGGCTCAATCGGGTAACAAGAAACCAGGCATCAACAAAGAGAATTGCACGTTCACCAACAAGGACGGCAAAACCTTCAACCTTTACGGTAAAGTACAGATTGTCGAGCATTTTCCTGACATCAAGGTGCAGATTGTGAATTCCTTCGAGGATCTTGACGTGAAGATAGTGGAGCATTTTCCAGACCAATGTGGCAAAGTGAAGCTTGTGGAACACTTTCCCGATGTTAAGGTTCAGATTGTCAATAGTTTTCCTGATATCAAGGTCAAGATTGTGGATGCTTTTCCAGGAGTGAAAAAATAGGCTATGGTTGAGTATCACCCATTGAAACCGTTTCTGCCTGCTAACGCCAAAGTGCTGTTTCTCGGCAGTTTTCCACCGCCGAAGAAGCGCTGGTGCATGGACTTTTTCTATCCCAACTTCATCAACGACCATTGGCGCATCGAAGGGCAAATCTGGTTCGGCGACAAGAACCATTTCGTGGACGCAGAGCGTAAATGCTTCAAAATGAACGAAATCATTGCCTTCCTCAACGAAAAAGGCATAGCATTCTTCGATACGGCTATGGCGGTCAATCGATTGAAAGACAACGCCTCCGATGCTTTCTTGGAAATCGTCGAGCACACCGACATTGAAGCGCTATTGAAACAAATGCCAAAGTGCAAAACCATTGCCACAACAGGGGAGAAGGCCACCACGGAAGTCTGCGCATATTACATGACCGAATCGGTTCCTTCTCCGAATCATCAACTTGCCCTCAAAGATGGATTGACACTCTATCGATTACCTTCATCTTCACGTGCTTATCCATTGTCATTTGACAAAAAGGTTGAAGCTTATCGAAGAATGTTTGAGGCTGTGTTTACCTAGTCATCAACGCATCAATGGCGGGCAGATTCTCGCCCGACTTGCCTTCGAGATAGATATCAGAAATGTAGTTCGTATAAGTCGAAGGCTCCATGTTGATTTCGATGATCTTCGCGCCGGCACGTTTGGCGATGCCTGGAATCATGTTGGCCGGACTGACTTGCCCTGAAGTTCCGATAATGACGAAAGCATCGCAGTTTTCGGCTGCTTTCACTGAACCATAATAAGCGTCCTCCGGAATGCCCTCGCCAAAGAAGATGAAGTCAGGCTTCATCAGTCCGCCGCATTGGGCGCAACGGGGCGGTTCCTCAGTGAGTGTCAAGCTCTTGGCATCGACCTTACGACCGCATTTCGTGCAGACAAAACGCGACATGTTGCCGTGGAACTCATACACCACACTATTGCCTGCCACGGTGTGCAGGTCGTCGATATTCTGTGTGATGACGCTGCTCAAACGGCCTTCTTTCTCCCATTTTGCGAGGATGAGATGCCCAGGATTTGGCTTGATGTCCTTGTTGCTGAAGAAGTTATAGAACACCTCGCGGATGATGCGCCACGACTCTTTGGTGTGGCGGTAGTAGAAGTCGATGTCGAGCGAGTTGGGGTCGTACTGGTTCCAGATGCCGCCCTCGCCACGGAAGGGCGGAATGCCGCTCTCAGCGGATGTGCCTGCTCCAGTGAAGCCCACGATGTTTTTCGCCTTTGAGAGGATTTCGGCGGCTTGCTTGATTTTTTCAGTGTTATCCATGGATTCAAGATTTAGAATTAACTCTGCTGAATGCACAATATATATTGTTACGGGTGCAAAGTTAAGAAAAAAGTTAGGATGATTGCATAAGAACACGAGCATTTGATTTTGGACGTTGAGGAGGAATGAAAAAGTTGTATCTTTGCAAACGATAAACGTAACACATGACCAGCACCCCGAAGATATTAGAGGTAACCTACGAAGCCGGTGCCATTCTTCTCGAGAATGGCGCTGAGATTTCGCGCGTGGAGGAGACCATGCGCCGCATCGCCGATCATTTTGGCGTTGAAGACGAGAGCTTTTTCGTGCTCAGCAACGGCATCATGATGACAGGCAAAGGCTTTGCCCGCACCAAGTTCATCCCCATAAAAGGAGCAAGCCTCGACAAAGTGGTGGCTGTCAACCAGCTGTCGCGCGAGGTGGCCGAAGGTCGATGGAGCCTCGAAGAAATAGGAGAGAGGCTCAAGGAAATCCGTGCCATGAAACCCAAACGGGCCTGGGAACAGATTTTGGCCTCGGCGGTAGGCAGTGCGGCTTTTTGCATCCTCTTTGGAGGTGGCTTCGCTGACTGTCTAGCCTCATTCATCGCCGGTTTCCTGCTTTGGCTTTTCATGCTTTTTGTAGGCTCCAAGCATCTGTCTCGCATCGTGAACACGGTCACGGGCGGGCTGCTATCGTCGCTGGTGTGTTTCGGTCTGTATCGTCTTGGCCTTGGCTGTCATTTGAGCAATATGATCATCGGCGCCATCATCCCACTGATCCCCGGAATCGCATTCACCAATGGCGTTCGCGACATGGCCAACGAGGACTTCATCGCTGGTGCCACACGCCTTCTGGATGCCATGCTGACTTTCTTCTGCATCGCTCTTGGCGTGGCATTGGCCTTTATGCTCGACGAGAATCTCTTTGGCCAAATGCTTGAGCTGGACGACCTTGTCGCCGACCCTCAGACCTCAGGGCTTGTCATGCAACTTGTCGCCGCCTTCTTGGGAACGGCTTCGTTTGCGGCTTTGTTTGGCGTGCCGCATCGCTACTACATCGACGCGGGCATTTGTGGCACCATCGGTTGGCTGCTCTACCTCATACTGACCCGTCATTCAGCTTTTTCACCAGCAGAGACCATGTTTTGTGCCACAGCCTTAGTCACCTTGGTGGCCCTGTTACAGTCGACAGGGCGCAAATGTCCCATTACGGTGTTCCTCATCTGCGGTATCTTCCCGTTGGTGCCTGGAGCAGGCATTTTCTGGACGAGTTATCATATTGTGTCCAACCAACTTCCCGAAGCCCTTCAAACCGGCTTTGGTGCCCTAAAAGCCACCGTTGCCATCGCTTTCGGCATCCTTGCGGTGATGGAACTCAACGGCAAAGGTAGAATAGGGAAGTGGATTAAAAAGAGAAAATGATGCAGATTGGAAAAAAGACATTATTTTTGCAGGCCAGATACCATAGTCAATATGAATCTTAAATCTTAAATCCTAAATCTCAAATCCCCCATAATGAAAAAACTGCTGAGTATCATCACGTTCATTGCTTTCGCAGGCATTGCGATTGCACAGACTCCGGAAGAAATCATCTCCCGCATGGAAGCCGAAATGGCCAAGCATGACGAAAAAGATGGCCTTGCCATGACTATGGAAATGAAAATCCCTATTTTGGGGACGTTTTCGTCGCGTACGTATACATTAGGCGACAAATATCGCATAGAAGTGGCCGAGGATGGAAAGCAAACGATTACATGGAGCGACGGCAAAACCGATTGGACTTACAGCTCCGAGAAAAACGAAGTGGAAATCACGAAACATGCAGTAAAAGAGAAGACGGAAACTGAAGGCGATGCAAAGATGTTCAATGGCATCACCGATGGTTACGACGTCAAGCTTGATAAGGAGACTACGGACACGTGGCAGTTCCTCTGCAAGCGTTCGAAATCGAATCCCGACAAGGACGCTCCAAAGAAAATGACGCTCATCGTTGCCAAAGGCACTTATATGCCTGTCAGTCTGAGTGCAAGCGTTTCCCTCATGACCATCACCATGCGTGATCTCAGTTATGGCGTGACGGAAAAACAAGTCACCTTCAATCCTGAAGACTATCCCAATGCCACTATTGTGGACAAGAGATAAATGCCTTGGAACGAATTACAAAGACAACTTGTATCTGATATTTTGGGCTAAGAAAGAAGCAACTGTTTCGGCGTTCATCCCAGTTACGTTTATGACAAAGTCATAGTTGTGGGCATCGTAGCGCGAAGTCTCAGCCACGGTTTTCACAAAAGTATCACGCTCGGCATCGATGCGGTCGACCACTTTGGCGGCCTCTTCGGTGTCGAGGTTTTGTTTGCGTGCAATGCGCTCAATGCGTGCATCTCTGTTAGCTCTAATGAAAATATGCATCGCATTAGGATAGTCGCGGAAGATATTGAAACCTGCACGTCCCAAAATGATGCAACTCTCTTTCTCAGCCAATTCCCTAAGGATTCTTGCCTCGGCATAATAGATGCTCATAGGCGAAGCTTCAGTGCGACTTCCAGGCTGATAACTCGCAGCGCCAAATTTCTGGTAGAACCGACAGAAATCGTTCCACCAATTGCTCTTCTGCGCTTTGATGCGTTCTATGTTCTCGACGGTCATGTCGAATTGTTCGGCTATGCCCTGTAACATGGCTCGGCCATAGACCTTAACACCAAGCTTCTCGCCCAATTTTCGAGCTATTTCTCCGCCACCGCTACCGCACTCGCGGTTGATGGTGATAATGAAATTGTTATTGTCCATATTAGTTTGTTTTTGTTGTGCAAAAGTACAAAAATCCCTCTCTAGCTTCTTCGTCGGCACCTTATTCCTTGTCTTGCCAGGTGGTGTGGAACAAAGTCGGCTTGATGCTCAGCATAAGCCATGCCCAATGGAGACGGTGTTTTTCGGAAATCTGATTGAGGACTTCCATCGTTTCGCTACCTTTCATGAATGTGTAGCCTGCCGAAACCGATACAGCTTTGTTGAAGGCGAAAGAGCATATGTACCTCATGTGTTGGTTACGATAGTTTTTCATAAGTAGCTCTTGTTTCATCATTTTCCAATGCAGAATCTAGAGAAAATGGTTCCAAGGATTTCGTCTGTAGTGATCTCTCCTGTGATGCTTCCTAGATAATAAAGCGTTTCTCGTAAATCCTGCGAAACCAAATCAGTAGGTATGTTTATCTCAAGTTTTTCTTTAACTTTGTTGAGGCTGTTAGATGCATGAAGCAAGGCCTCGTAATGTCTCACATTGGTCACTAATGTGACATCAGGGGAGGTGAGGGGCTGGGTGAGTTTGAGGGCGTTGTAGAGTTTGTCGAGGCCTAAATTGTGCTTGGCAGACAGACAAACGACCATAATGCTGTTGTCGTTAAGATCTTGTAGCAAGCGCCCCTTGAGGACATCGCCATGGTCGTCAAGATTGTCTATTTTATTGATACAAAGGAGCAACTGTTGGTGAGCCAAATCGAGCTTATCGAGAATGTCGCGAGCTGAAGAAAGCATTGATTCATAGTCATTTGTGGCATCCAACATGCCGATCACCACAGATGCCTCAGCGATTTTTCGATAGGAACGCTCGATACCGATTCTCTCGATGCGCTCATCGGTATCACGCAGGCCTGCCGTGTCAATGAAACGATATAAAGTCCCATTGATATTGAAAGTCTCTTCGATGGTGTCGCGTGTGGTACCGGCGATATCGCTCACGATGGCGCGATCTTCACCTAAAATGGCATTCAAGAGCGTACTTTTACCCACATTGGTTTGCCCAACAATGGCCACTGGAATTCCATTTTTGATAGCATTCCCAAGATGAAATGAATCCTTGAGTTTGTTTACTTTATCTATTGTTTCTTGAAGTAATACTTTAAGTTGGTTTCGGTCGGCAAACTCAACATCTTCTTCACTGAAATCGAGTTCAAGTTCCATCAAAGACGTCATTTCCACCAATTTAGATCGAAGCAATTGGAGTTCGCTGGAGAAACCGCCTTTAAGTTGATTGATGGCCACACGATGGGCGGCTTCGCTTTCTGAACTGATCAAGTCGGCGATGGCTTCGGCTTGGGCAAGGTCGAACTTTCGGTTGATGAATGCGCGTCGCGTGAATTCGCCAGGCTCAGCCATGCGACAACCGTGGGCGACAAGTACCTGAAGCAGTTTCTCTTGGATGTAGACAGAGCCATGAATGCTAATCTCGGCCGAATCCTCGCCAGTGAAAGAGTGGGGGCTTTTGAAGAAAGTGACTAACACTTCGTCGAGCATCTCGCCATCGTTTACAATATATCCGTAATTGGCTTTGTGTGAGACAATTGCTTCAATATCAATAGGTTTTCCCTTTTGATAGAACAACTCGGCGACCACGGGCATTGCCCGTGGTCCCGATATTCTTACAATGGCGATAGCACCAATGCCATGCGGTGTAGCGATGGCACAAATGGTATCATTCCCGATGGCTCGATTTAACATAATGTTAGAAGGGCAGATCGTCAGTGCTGTCATCCGCCGGAGGATAGAAATCAGCTCCAGGAGCAGCGGACGGAGTTTGATGCATCATGGGTTGTTGAACGGGCTGAGGGGCTTGGGCAGGAGCTCCCATAGGAGCAGCGGCACCAACGGGATCGAAACGCCACACACGCACGTCGGTGTACCATTTGCCGTTGAACTCACGCGACGAAATCTCAATCTGCGCCTTGATGGTCTGTCCAGGTGCAAATTTCTGGATCTCATCGATTTGGTTCGTCCAGCATGTCAGGCACACCGTGCGAGGATATTGTTCCTCGGTCTCGATGATCAAATCTTGCTTGCGCCACGGCCCACGGGCGCTTGTGCCTTCGGTCAGATTGCCGAGTCTGACCACTTTTCCGATAATTTCCATAGTGTTGTTATTTATTGATTTATTATTCAAAGATTTAAAATTCAAAATTCCATATCAGCCTGAAAAATCCAACCCTTGGATTTTGAACTGCAAAGGTAATCATCATTTCGGTTTTGGCAAGCAAAAAAAGCAAGAATTAGCCATTTTTTGCCTTTTGACGATGTTAGCGAACCTGTCGAACTAATGATGGTATGCCTTCCAAACCGTTTCCCACTTTTCGGGAATAATCTATATTATGTTAAATTGCATCTTTCAAAACATACCCTATATGAATAAAACAGACCACTTCGAACTAAAACTACAAACTAAAAAATGTTCATCGCGATCACCGCACAAGCCTCGGCATCGGCCACCGCATTGTGATGGTTCTTTGCCAAGTCGTAACCAAAATGCTTCGCCACAGTCTGAAGTTTGTGGTTTTCCAATTCGGGCAATAGTTTCTCAGAACCCAAATGTGTGCAATAAAACTTGTAATTGGGATAAGGAATGTGATACAACTGATGCAAAGCCTTCAAGACGCGTTCGTCGAATGAAATGCCGTGGGCCACCATCGGCAAGCCTTCCACATGGGCCTGGATTTGGCTCCAGACCTCAGGAAACAACGGCGCATGGTTCGTATCTTTATAGGTGATGCCATGCACTTTCGTCGTCCAAAAGTCATAACGGTTCGGCACGGGTTTCATCAAGCTGTAGAAACGCTCCACAATCTCATCGTCCCTCACGATGACTACGCCCATGCTACATGCACTTGTCACCTCGCCATTGGCTCCTTCAAAATCAATGGCAGCAAAATCGTTCAAATGGTATTTGGGTATATAAGATGGCCACTCTGCATCGGGCCAATCAGCTCCTTTGATCTTACGCTTTTTTCGTTTCCAAAACATATCGGCTGCAAAAATACGGAAATACTTTGTATCCAGCGAAGCCAATCCGTCAGGTTGTATTATTTTCTTGAAATTCGCGTTTTGCATTGCGTATCCGAAAAATAATGCTACCTTTGCCCGCAATTGGGGAACTCCCCTACCCTTTTTGTTTTAAAATTTATCAATTTATTGAATATCAAACAATTAAAAACTGACTCAAAATGGAATTGAAAGGTTCGAAGACCGAAGCCAACTTGATGGCTGCCTTTGCTGGCGAATCGCAAGCCCGCAACAAGTACACCTATTATGCCTCCAAAGCACGTAAGGAAGGCTACAACCAAATCGCCGACCTCTTTGAGGAGACCGCTCGCAACGAGATGGAACACGCCAAGATTTGGTTCAAACTGCTGCACGACGGTGATGTGCCGGATACCAAGACCAACCTGAAGGATGCCGCCGCTGGCGAAAACTTCGAGTGGACCGACATGTACGCTGGCATGGCCCAGACCGCCCGCGAGGAAGGCTTCACCAAGATTGCCGCACTGTTTGAACTGGTTGGCAAAATCGAGAAGGAACACGAAGCCCGCTACCTTAAGCTGTTGCAAAACATCGAGGACGGCATCGTCTTCTCGCGCGAAGGCGACATGGTGTGGCAATGCTCCAACTGCGGCCACATTGTCATCGGCAAGAAAGCCCCGCAAATCTGCCCCGTGTGCAATCATCCTCAGTCCTACTTCCAAATCAAGGCTGAAAATTATTAACTCTAAATTCATAACTTTAAACACCAAGCTTATATGAAGAAGTACGTATGCGACGTCTGCGGCTATGTCTACGACCCCGCAGTTGGCGATCCCGACAGTGGCATCGCCCCTGGCACCCCTTTTGAAGAGATTCCTGACAGCTGGTCATGCCCGCTTTGCGGCATCGGCAAGGACAGCTTCTCGGTCATGGAATAAACCGCAAAATTGTTAGTAGAGACGGTGCATGCACCGTCTCTACATTATTCTAACGCCATGGACACCAGCGCATTATACAACATCGGCTATGGTCTTTATGTGTTGACCACCCGCCACGATGGCATCGACAATGGCTGCATCGTGAACACGGTGATGCAGGTCACCAGTACGCCTTTGCAAATCGTCGTTTCGGTCAACAAGGGAAACTATACGCACGAACTCATCAAATCGTCGGGCGTCTTCAACGTTTCGATGCTGACCACCGAGACGCCGATGTTCGTCTTCGAGCATTTCGGCTTCCAGTCGGGTCGCACGACGAACAAATTCGCCACTTGCGAAGCCGAACATCGTGCTGTGAACGAGGTCCTTTACATCCCGAAATACACCAACGCCTATTTGGCTTGCCGTGTCAGCCAAAGCATTGATTTCGACACTCACACCATGTTCGTCGCCGAAGTGCTTGATGCCCAAGTGCTTTCCGACAAGCCTTCCGTGACCTACGACTATTACCAAAGGCATATCAAGCCCCAACCCGAAATCAATTATGATAACGCCAAGAACGGCAAACGTTGCTGGGTGTGCAAGGTGTGCGGCTACGTTTACGAGGGCGACGAACTCCCCGACGATTTTGAATGTCCGCTTTGCAAACACGGCAAAGAAGAATTTGAGGAAATCATTGTAGAGACGCAAAATGTGGCGTCTCCAAAGAACGACAACAATACGAAAATCCATGAGACGCATTGCATTGCGCCTCTTCAAAATAACTGTGCAATGAAACAGATTAATCTAACCGAAAACATCTTTTATGTCGGCGTCAACGACCGCCGCAGCGAACGCTTCGAGAACCACATGGATTTGCCCAACGGCGTTTCCTACAACTCATATCTCATTGTGGACGAAAAGGTTGCCTTGATTGACCCTGTTGAAGCTGGGTTCATCGAGGAATACCTTTTCAAGGTGAAGAACGTGCTGCAAGGCCGCAAGGTCGACTACCTTATTATTAATCATGACGAGCCCGACCATAGCAGTAGCATTGCAGCCGTCATCCGCGAATGGCCTGAGATACAAATCGTTGGCAACGCAAAGACCTTTGCTCCATTGGAGGCTTTCTATGGTCCTATCGAGAACAAGAAGGTGGTAGCCGAAGGCGAGACCTTGAGTCTCGGCAAGCACACCTTGCAGTTCTTCATGGTGCCGATGGTGCATTGGCCCGAGTCAATGGTGACCTATGAGCAATCGAGCAAAATCGTCTTCAGTAACGACGCTTTTGGCGGCTTCGGTGCCCTGGACGGCGGCATCTTCGATGACCAGGTGAATCTCGCCTTCTATGAAGACGACATGCGTCGCTACTATGCCAACATCGTCGGCAAGGTAGCCATGCAAGCCTTGAAAGCCATCGAAAAGTTAGGCGGGTTGGAAATCAATATGATAGCGCCGTCGCACGGTCTCGTTTGGCGCACGAATTTGGCTTGGGTTTTGGGCAAATACACCCAATGGAGCAAACAAGAGAGCGAAGAAGGTGTGGTCATCGTCTATGGTTCGTTGCACGGCAACACGGGTGTGATGGCCGACATCGTGGCGCGTGGTGCTGCCGAAGCGGGCATCAAGGAGGTGAAGGTATATGACATTGCCAAGACCGAAGTTTCGTTTATCATGAGCGACATATGGAAATACAAAGGTGTCATTATCGGAGCCTGCGCCCACTATGGCAGCATGTTCCCCAACATGACCCTGTTGACCCACGAAATCAACGAGTTCAAACCGAAAGACAAGGTCTATGGTCTATTTGGCGGCATGAGCTGGAGCGGCGGTGGCGTGAAGACCTTGGCCAAATGCGCTGAGGAAGGCAAGTGGAATCTCATGGCCGACAGCGTTGAGGTGAAAGGTGCCCCCATTCGCGAAGAAGACTGGGACAAGCTCTACAACCTTGGAAAGGCTGTGGCTCAAGCGGTGAAAGGGTAAGGCTACTCCCCTACTTTTTCATAACGCCATAAATGTCGGCGATACGACGCAGGGGGGCCTCTACACAAATCTCGGCGCCATTCTCGAAGAGAATGGCGCCGAGATCTTTAATGCTGGTCATGTATTATTTCACTACGACTGTCCTTGTAATAACACCTTTATTCGTTACAATTTGGATGTTGTAAATCCCTGTCGGATAGGCTTCCATGGAGATTTGGCTTTCGTCGCTGCTCGACTCTATCGTAGCCACTTTTTGCCCCATCATATTGTATAAGGTGATGCTTTGCAGGCCCTCCGCCTTAACGGTCAGCTGGCCTTCAACGGGATTGGGGTAAACTTGGGCATTGTGGCTCGCCAAGTCATTAATGGCTGTTGGATCATTATCGATAACCGTTGCAATCTCAGCCAGGCAACCGATGTTCATCTGGCAGAACTGTTGCGACATTTCGAAGCTCGTCACGCTCGTTCCGATGATGTCGTTGGGCGTGTGAATGTATGGACTGTGGTTCTGGTAATCCTCGAAAGGATAGATGCCCATATAGCCGTGGTTGTTGAACGAAGTATGGTCACTGTCGCCCTCATTGAAGTTGACGTGACGGATGGGCAGCTCGGGGAAGTAAACCTCACCGACATTCATGTAATAAGTGCCAATCGGTTCAACGGAATTAGGATAGATGCAGTCGATATGTATTTGATCGCCAGGATTGAGATAGCCGTTCATGTCGTTGTTGAAATAACCGATGATGTCCATGCCTTCCTGCTGGCAACGTGAGGCGTAGGCTTCGCTGCCGTAGAGTCCCATTTCCTCGCAACCGTAGGCGCAGTAGACGATGGAATACTCAAATTCGTACTGCGTCATAATGCGGGCGCTTTCGAGCACCGAGGCCACACCCGTGGCGTTGTCGTCGGCACCAGGGCAAGTGCCACCACCGTACATGGCTTCGTAGGAGAACGAGTCAAAGTGGCTGCCGCACACGACGTAGGTGTCGGGGTATTTCGTGCCGCGTTGAATGCCAATCACGTTGGGCGCAGCCGCACCGCTGCCCATCCAGGTATTGGCGTTGAAGGCCTGTTGCTCCACTTCCAATCCGAGGGCTTCCATGCGACCTGCAATCCAGTCGGAAGCGGTGAAGGCGTTGTCGGAGTTCCAAATGCGGTTTTGGTAGTCTTGCAGATGCTGCACCGTGGCCTCAAGCGAGTCCATGCTCACCTGGTTCATCATCTCTCGGATGATGGCGTTCACTTCCGTCACCTGCGGGAAGTCGCGGGTCAGGCGAGGCAGTTGGGCTTCCTTGTTGAAGATGGCCACAGCACCGTCGTTTTTGTAGGGAACGGCCATGCCTTTCACGATGATGTAGTTGTCCGTTTGGTTCAGTGCATTGAGTTGTTTTTCAGTAAGATATTGCTGTTGGTTTTGCTCAGGACAATAAATCAAGGTATAAACCCCAGCATGGTCGAATGCTTGTTCGTCAATCATGACCATCATTCGGGCATCGAAGCGTTCAGCCGTGGCGAAGACCTCCGAATTGTTGTAATAATGGATGGTCAGATTCGGGTCGGCGAAGAGTTTTTCGAGACCAGAACGGTCTGAATAAGAGATTTTTACGAGGCTGCCTGCCATCATCACTGTCGACAGCATCAGCGCAAAAAGTGTAAGTAGTGTCTTTTTCATATTGTTTGAATTTGTGTTAGTTTGCAATTAATTAGGTGCATGAGATTTGAAAAAAATAACAGAATGGCCTATCATTTTATAAACTTTATCAATGAAAACACGTGGTTAAAGGCCCCGATGCTGACGATGCGGTCCTCCCCTTCGTATTTCATCTTTCCCACATTGACCAGCGCATAGTCTTCGACGATCAAATTGTTCTCCACATAAAGGCGCGTCAGTTCCTTGCTGACCGTACCGCCAATCAGTTCGCCGAGGAAATCTTTAACTGCATCAGAATCTTCCGCATTGGCACCCACTTCATTTTGGGCATGATAAATCAGTTCCTTTGTCACTTTGTCCACATGCTTCTGGTCTTCCGGGCAGGTGAACATCATAATGCCGACAATGACCGCTAGGACTAAGATATTTTTTACGATTCTTTTCATTTTCTGTTTTTTTTATGAGACAAATTAATAGCGAAACTATTCAACTATGTGTAAAATGCCTTCTTCATAGAGGCGCGCTTAACATGCGCCTCTATGAAGAACAGCATTATCAGGAGAATCCTTACTTCTCCATCTCCTTCTTCAGTCTCTCCGTCAGCATGGGGACGA
>CAMUYT010000057.1 GCA_947164955.1 uncultured Bacteroidales bacterium
TCACCACCTTGTCCGAGTAAGCCGTTCCGTCCGTCAAGGTGACCTTCATCACGTACTGCCCTGGGGCGAGGCCTTGCAGGTTGAGGGTTTCCAAGCCTGCGTGCTGCTGGCGCACGAGGCGCCCTTGCAGGTCGTAGAGCTCGATTTGCTTGGGCTCCACGTCGGGCGAGTATTGCAGGCGAAGCTGGTCTTGGGCGGGATTGGGATAGAAGGCGTAGGGGCGGACAAGGTTGTCTTGCTCTTGCAAGCCGTCGTAGTCGTCGTTGACAACGATGTAGAAGGCATCGCAGCTTGAATAGTTGACGACATTTACACCCACGATTGCGACCTTGTTGTCCTTAAGGATCAACATCTCGCTATCCCAGAGATACCCCGATTCCAAGCAATAGCGTTCCCAGATGACATTCAGGTCGCTGTCCATCTTAACCAAGGATACATGTCCGTTAGACCGGTTCGTGGAGTAGGCCAGATAGAGGTTGCCGTCCTTGCCCCAATCCAAGCCTATGGTGGTGGCGTTACCGTCTTGGTATTGTACGTAAGGATCCGAAGGGAACTTTTTTAGCAGGGTGAGCTCACCGTCGTATCTTAGTATAGCCAGTCCTTGGTCAGCCACTTGAGGGTTCATGGAACCGTACGGCATGGCGAAAAGGAGACTGCCGTCATCTTTGGCGCAAACCGCGAGTGAGCCGTTGGGGTATAAGCGTAGCCAAAGCGGGGCTGTGAATTGGTGAGGTAGGACGATGCTTTCCGTGATGTTGAAAAGCGAGTCCAGCAGGTAGCAATGGGTGATACTCTGGTTGTTGGCGTAGTGGTTGCCAAAATAGCAGTAGGTCAATGGCGACTCCCTGACGATGAAAGGCCCGTGGTCTGTACCTCCGTCAATGGTCATGGTGGTAAGCAGGTTATGGTGCTTGATTTCGCCATCGGGTCCGATCCGCATGAAGTTACGTTCGAAGGAGTGGAAGTAGTAATAGGCTATAACAAGGTCGCCGTTACGATCGAGGACCATTCCCGGAAGGCCACAGTTGCCCAGGGAGTCGTCGTCGGTGACATGGACGTCGAGTTCGCCGGGTTCGAAGACCAGGTGGTTGTCGAAGCGGCGCATGTTCACTTTGAAGCCTCCGTTTGTCGAGTCGGCCATGTACTCGGCGAAGATGCCCTTGTTGTAGTTGTTTGGGTCCCTTGCGGTGATGCTCCATGCGCCATGATAGGTGTGATGCACTACGGAATCGGCCAAGGCAAGTTCGGGATGGCAATTCAGTTTTTGTATTTTCACCCTGCAGGAATCGGGGCCGATATAGATGCAGCTGACGATGCCACCGCTATGCATTTCCATTAGCGACTCGATGAATGGGGTGCCATCGCCCACGTAGTGGTGCGGGATGGAATCAAGGGTCTGAGCTCGGAGACCAAGTGCTCCGCAGAAGGCAGCCAAGGCAAAAACCGTTTGCCTGATGGCCTTAAGGTGTTTTTTCTTCATGGTACGTGTTTTTTTGATGGTTAATACTCTGCAAAAATATTGGCTTTTAGTTTCAGTGGCTTAATTTGCCGTCACTTTTTCATTGTTGAGGTGTCCCAAATGACGAAGCTATCTTTTGAGACACCTCTTTTGGTTAGTTTTGTATCGGATTATCGTTCGATTCTATCCTTTGGGCGAAATCAACGTAGACTTCATGGTAATAAGTATGGAAATGTTGGTGGGGGAAAAGATTGCTGTAACCTTTTACTTCCCAAAACACAGGGCATTGATTCCCGTAATTGAGATCGTTATTGAGATATTCGAACGGAAGGCCCAAATAAGAATCGAGGCAATAGCACATATTGTCTTTGCTCAAGATGGGTGTTGCATAGGTGTCACCATAAACCGCATAGATTCTTGAGTCGCCAAGGAACGGGGAGCCATATGGATCTATGTTATGACCAAAGTCGAACATTTGTGTCATCGTATAGACAAAATAAACCCTGCTGGAAAGGTCGTCCATGGACATTACATAGTTGCGCCCTTGCATGAGGTTGGCCACACGTCCTAATTCATCCGCGCCAAGTCCGTTCCAAACATAGACTGAATCGTCACTGAAATAATAGTCACATACAGTATCAGCCAAAAAAATGTCCAAGTACCACGTGTGGTCTAAAAAGGTATAACTAGTAATGACTAGTATCGAAACCATACCGTCTTCTGTTATTGAAGCCTTTATGAATCTGAAATGTTTGTTTTGGAGGTCAAGGTTCTGGTATAAACGGTTGAGGTCGCTAGTGATGTCTGAATAAACGGTATTAAGGTCTTGCATTAAGACTTTCCCTTCTGTGAGGTTCACGTGGAAGTAGAGCGTATCATAGCGCAAGTCGGTGAACTCCACGTTGGCATTGCCGAAGTCGTAGTTGGCCACGCTGGAGAGGTGCCAGGCGGCTTCGTCGAGCGAAAGTGCCTCGTCGTCGCCCTTGGCGGCGGATTGCATCTTCTGCTTGAAGGCTTTCAGGTAGGCGTTCATGTCGTCGACCTGAGGCGGGGTGAAGGCAGCTTTTGCGGCATGCTGCCCAGTCGGGGCTACGGTGTCCTCTTTCTTGCAGGACACGATGGCGACCGAAACAAGGGTCGCAACTACCATCACTAAGATGGCAAGGGTAAGATTTCTCTTTTTCATTGTGATAAAGTTTTAATGTTTAACGATTTAGTGGATTGATTGTAGATTAATTCCTTTCGAAGTCGCCTTCGGCGTAGCCGTTGGCATTGTCGAGCACCACGGTGTAGGTGCCGCTGGCCGCCGTTGTGATGGGGATGATGACCACCTGCTGCACGGAGGTGTCCACCACGGTGCTGTAGGCCACAAGGCCCGCCCCGTTGTAGATGGTGATGCTGACGTTGCCGAAGTCCTGGTTGAAGCCGATGTAGACTGAGTTTTCGTTTGCTCCAGCTACGACGGCGTTGGGGCCGTGGTTCAGCATTAAATCACCAAGCAAGTCGATTTTTTCGAATCCTTGTGGAGGATCAGCTATCTCGCTATTAATAATAGGTGCTGATAGGTAGTTTATTGCCGACGCTTCCCATGTGAACATGCTTAAGGCGCAAAAGACAATTAAAAACAATACTTTTTTGTTCATTGTTGTTGTGTTTTAATTTGACATATAATGATAGTTTTATGAATCGATTCATGGTGCAAAAATATATAGGAAAGAATTCGTGGCAATAGAGATATAGTTTTATATTCTCCCCATATAGTTTTTTTTCAATATGTAGCATTGTAACATATTGAAAATCATTGTTTAAAAATAATCAAGCATATAGGTTTTTTTGACCTAGATATAATTTTCTGGTCGAAAAAAGCAGGGTGTAATCAGACCTTTTCAGGAGAGCTCATCGCGCAATTGATCCTTTAATTTGTCGGAGTTCAGGTTCAGTTTTTTTCGCAAGTTGCTGCGGTTTTGGTTGACTGTGTTCGTCCTTAGTCCCAGGAGTTCTGCAATCTCGGCGTTGGATAAATCGGAGCACGACAATAAGCATATCTTGGCTTCGGTTTCCGTCAGATCGGGATGGTTTTTAAGAATAGTTGAATACAGATTTGGATATATCGTTTCCAAAACCCTACATGCTGCCTTGAATGAGTCTTGTTCGTCGTTGATGATTTGTGTCACCAAAGGTCGCCACTCTTTTTGAGGATCTTTTGCCCGTTGCGCAGTACGCTTGGCCAACATAATCGTTCTTAGGAGTGAGGAGATCTCGTGGTCCAAGTCGGATGTTTTTACCATTTGCCGCAAGTCCTGTTTCATGGCATCCATTTGCTGTTTTGTTTCTTCTTCTGCTTTCAGCAATTCCTTTTGCTTGTGCTGTAGAATCAAGACAATAGTCGTCGCGACAAGCAGCAATATAATGGTGACCAATATCACGACATGCCTTTTTATGATTTTCCTATTCAACTCATTCTGAAGGCTTTCGTAGTCATACTGTTGCTGGATGCGAAAAATGTTTTGATTTTGGCGTTGTATCAGAAGTTTGGACAAGGTTTCTTCCCGTTTTTTCTTATAATGAAAAGCTTTTTGAAGGTCACCTTGTTGTTGAGCAAGATTGGACAAAGCTTCGTATGCTGAGGTTTTTGTTTCGTCTCTTATTGTGACTTGGGTTAATAGTGTGTCAAGATGATTGAAAGAAGCAGTGGCTGAATCCAAAGCCCCTTCAGCCATGAATACTTTGCCAAGGTTGAGGTATAGGAAAAGGGAATCGGCAACGTCCAAGCCAGGTTCATTAGCCATTTGCCGCAATAAAGACACGGCCTGACCAAAAAAACCTTGCTGACGATATAAAACTGCATAATTATTCAAGACCTTAAGCTTTATTTTGGCAGAGCGGCATTTTTCTGCATGCATCAAGCTTATATGCAAGTATGTCTCGGCGTCCTTATAATTGCTTTCAATCAAATAACAAGCAGCAATTAAGTTCTGTCCTAGGGCTCTTTCGCAACAGCGGCTGTCGAATCCATTTTCAGCTTTTTTCAATAGAGATAGTGCTTCCTGCTCCATACCTCCATAAATGAGGTGTTTCCCCATCCAATATTCCGCCCGGGCCACGGTAAGGCTGTCGCTGGCCATCAAGCCATAACGCTCCGCCTCCTTGAACGAGCGCATGGCGGCCTCCTTCTCATCGTAGTGCTGCTGCACGAAGCCGCTGTAGAGCGCGGCGTGGGCGGCCTTGGGGTAGTCCTCCTTCCTGGCGTAGTAGGCGGCGGCGCGCTCCAGCTCGGGGCTGGTGGAGACGTTGCCATGGTCGTCGAAGAAGTCGTCGTCCATCACAGGCGAAAGCTCCTGCCCGCGGTCGCCGAAGAGGGCCTCGGCCTGCAGCAGGGCCACGTCCATGCGCTCGCGCTCGCGGAAGTTCACGGGCATGCGCAGCACGCTGTCGACGAGCCGCACGGTGCTGTCGGGCAGGGTGTCGGCCAAGCGCTCGGCACGTTTCACCATGCGGCGCGCCTCGCGTGTGGTGCCGTCGCAGGCGGCCAAGGCCAGCATGAGCGCCAAGACGATTATGGGAAACCATCGTTTCATGCCTGCAAAAGTAAGAAAAAACAATAAAAAAAGACGCAAAAATCCCTTTGGAGGATCTTTGCGTCCGTCTCTTTTGGCATGATTGTTCTTACTTCACCACCAGCTTGAATCCCACACCATGCACATTCTGGATATCGACATCGGGGTCGTCTCTGAAATACTTGCGCAATTTGGTGATGTAGACATCCATCGAGCGGGCGTTGAGGTAGGAGTCCTCTTCCCAGATTTGCTTTAAGGCTCTGGAACGCTCCAACGTGTTGCCCATGTTTTCGCACAAAAGCAACAAAAGGTCGGCTTCCTTCGAAGTCAGTTTCTTGGTCTCGGCACCCTTGGTGAGCACATGACGCGGCGCGTCGAAAGTGTAACCTCCAAGGTGGAAAACCGAAGGCTGGGCCTGCACAAAGCTGCATCTGCGATGCACGGCCGTGATGCGCGCCAACAGCTCATCCATGCTGAACGGCTTGGTGATATAGTCGTCGGCGCCAATGCGGAACCCTTCCAATATATCGTCCTGCTCCTTCTTCGCCGTGAGGAAAATGATCGGCGTGCCAGGATGGGTGCTCTTGATTTGTTTCGCAAGGGTGAATCCGTCCATGACGGGCATCATGACATCAAACACACAAAGGTCATATTCGGCAGCGTTAAAGCTATCCAAAGCCTCCTGACCATTAATACAAAGTGTGGTGACAAAACCTTTAGCGTCAAGAAATGCCTTGAGAAGGATACCCAAGTTCTTGTCGTCTTCGGCCAATAAAATTCTAATTTGTGACATATTGCTATAATAAAAAAACGTTGTTAAATGATATTCTTGCACTTAAACGAAGTGCCCTAAAAAAATATTGTGCAAAGATATGAAAAATATCATTTGTTATTCATTCAAACTCAAAAATTTATCTCAAAGATTCAAATTTTTATCTTATCTTCGCAGCATCTTAAATATCAATCGTATGAAAATCGACCTCTCTCACATCAATCCTTTCCTTGAAAAGGATGTTATCAACAGATTAGAACAAAGAATATCAGCAACTTACCAAACCATTTACCAGAAAACAGGCGCTGGCAACGATTTCCTCGGCTGGGTGAGCCTGCCTTCTGAAACCGACGAAAACCTGCTCGCCGACATCGAAAAAACGGCCAATGCGTTGCGCAAGAAGTCGGAAATCTTCGTCGTCATCGGCATCGGCGGCTCCTATTTGGGCGCCCGTGCCGTCATCGAAGCCTTGCAAAACCACTTCGCACCGCTTTCGGGCGAAAAGCCGCTCATCGTGTATGCAGGCCACAACATGAGCGAAGACTATCTCCACGACTTGCTGGCCATTTTGGACAAAAAAGACTATTCGCTGGCCGTCATCTCCAAGTCGGGCACAACGACGGAGCCTGCCATCGCCTTCCGCATCCTCAAGCAACACATCATCAACAAATACGGCGAACACGAAGCCGCGTCGCGCATCGTGGCCATCACCGATAAGGCCCGTGGCGCCTTGAAGCAATTGGCCAACGTGAAGGGCTACAAGACCTATATCGTCCCCGACGACGTGGGCGGCCGCTTCTCGGTGCTTACCCCCGTCGGACTGCTACCTATCGCCGTGGCGGGCATCGATATCCGTCAGCTAGTGGCAGGAGCCGTGGCTATCGAGAAGTTCTGCAAGGTGCACCCCACGCCCGACAACCCCGTTTCGCAATACGCCGTGGCGCGTCAGGCGCTCTATGCCCAAGGCATGACCAACGAGATCATGGTGAACTACGAACCGCGCTTGGTCTACTTCAGCGAATGGTGGAAGCAACTCTACGGTGAGAGCCATGGCAAGCAGCACAAGGGCGTCTTCCCCGCCTCGGTCACCTTCAGCACCGACCTCCACTCGATGGGACAATACATCCAAGATGGCCTGCGCAATCTCTTTGAGACGGTGATTTCGGTCGAAAACTCGAACCACGAGCTGCGCATCCCCATGGAAAACGACGACCTCGACCAACTCAACTACATCGCCGGCAAGCGCATCTCCGAAGTTAACCACAAAGCTGAACTCGGCACCGTGTTGGCCCACGAGGACGGCGGCGTGCCCAACATCCGCATCGTCATCCCCGAAGTGTCGGCCTACGTGCTCGGCGAACTGATCTATTTCTTCGAGATGGCGTGCGCCGTCAGCGGCTATCTGCTGGACGTCAATCCCTTCGACCAACCTGGCGTTGAGGCCTACAAGAAGAATATGTTCGCCTTATTGGGCAAAAAAGGCTTTGAGGAGCAAACGGCTGCGTTGAACAAACGTTTGAATCTTTAGATTTGGGCTTGTAGGGCTGTCACACCGTGGCAGCCGCATAAAACAAAAGCGGCTGCCATAATATGACAGCCCTACATGCCATAATATGACAGCCCTACATGCTGAATTGAAAAATTGTGTATCTTTGCACCTTCAAAACAAAAGATTACCTCTAAAATGGACGTACCTAAAGACGACGTAAACTCCCAGTTTACATTCACTTACGACGACATCAAAGGCACTGTGCACGTCGTGGATCACCTCACGGGTGAAGAATATGACCTTTTGAAAGAAGACACCGGCTGGTTTGATGCCGAGTTCAAATTTGATGTATAGAATTTTTCTCACGCAGAATTCGCAGAACTATGAGAATTGGATTGTCCTTTCCCATAATTCCCATAATTCTGCGTGAAAAAAATCTATTTCTTCCGTTTCCAGGTTTGCGAGCGACCCAACAGTCCGGCCCTGTCCAACGAACCACGAAGGTCGAGCTCGTCGGTTTTGGCTTTGTAGGTCACTTTGCCATGGTAGGTCTTTTGGCTCTCGGGGTCGTAGACCTTGCCTTTCAGGTGGTCGCCGCTGGCTTTCATGTCGATGAAAAGCTGGGTGCCCACCACGCCTTCCCATTCTTTCGGATAGGGTGGCTTCATCTCGCGGTAGTTGCCTTGGGCGTCTTTGTCGTAGATGGCAACGATCACCGCTTGATAGTTGCCGTTTTTCTCCGTGATGTTGACGCATGAGCGTTGCTCGCCTGTCTTGTCGTCGATGGTGTACCATTGTCCGAGCATTTTCTCGACTTGGGCTTGTCCGAGGATGGCAGTGGCCATGAAAAGGACCAAAAAAAGGAGTTTCTTCATTGGATTGAATTTTGAATTAGGGGACAAAAATACAAAAATCGTGCAAAAACTATAAAGTGGTTTTTCAATCTTTAGTCAATTGCTTGTAATTCAAAAGGCTTATCCGATACTCTACGCGGCTGTCGGTGAGTTCGTCGCGGCTTTGCTTGAGCATGGTCTGGGCTTCTAGGACGTCCGAAAGGGCCACCAAACCAGCCTCGTAATAGTCCTCCGTGTTTTTTAGGTTGGCTTCGGCATCGCTCAATGCGGTTTGGGCCATGGTGATGCGCAACCAACTCTGTTCGAGGTTGAACCATGCCTGGTTGGTTTGCATTTTCATCTTCTCGGTGAGGTCGCGACGCGTGTTTTCGGCGGTTTCGGCATCGAGGTCGTGTTTCTTCAGCTTATACGAGGTCTTGTGCCAGTCGGTGATGGGCACTTGCAGCATAGCGAAGACCATCGCGTTGGGCTTCGTGTTTTCCAAAATGGTATTGTAGTTCGCGCTACCGCCTACCATCAATGAAGGCAAAGCCGCACCGAGGGTCATCTTCTTCTGGAGGTTTTCGGCCTTGACGGAGAGGTCTAAAAGGTGGCTTTCGTTGCGCGAGGCCACCGCTTCGGAAGCGTCCCTGAACAATGTCGTGGGGTTGGTCTCCAATCCCAAAGTGTCCACAAGTTCCATCATTTGCCAGTCGGCACCGATGGTTTGCGCCAAGCCCATTTTCAGCAAGGTGATGCCGTCGTCCACTTTCTTGCGATTGAGCTGGCTCTCGTTTTGCTTCACTTTCAGTTTGTATTGGTCGGTGGGCATGGCCAAGCCCGCTTCGATGGCACCGCTGAGGTCTTTGTCCAAGGTGTCCAAGAGGCGGTCGAGTTGGTCCAAAGTGGAGCGTTTTTCTTGCAAAGCCACGATTTGCCAATAGAGCATCTCAGTTTGCAGGCGCACCTCGTCTTCTTTCACTTTCGATTGGTATTCAGCGGCTTCAATGCCTAACTTGGCGAGTTTGTTGCCGTTGCGGATGCGACCGCCCGCATAAATCGGTTCCGTCGCCATCGCGTTGAACACCACGCCGTTTTGGATAAAGGAATACTCCTTGTCGAGACCCATGTTGACGCCATATTCGGCATAAAGCGTATGAAGGAGTTGCCGCACCTGCGCGTTGTCGATGTCATCGATGCCAAAGGTCAGCATCGGGTTGAGCGCATCGAAAGCCAAGGCCTGTGCTGACACGGTGGGGAAATACTCAGCTCGGGTTTCATTTTTCGTTGCCCTCGCCTTGTCGATTTCCAACTGGCTGTTTTTCAGCTCAATGTTGTTCTCCAAAGCCATGTCGATGCATTCCTGAACAGAGAGACGTTGTTGCGCCAATAAAGGCAATGACAACCATATAGAACAGATTAATACCACAACTTTTCTCATTGCATTGTTTTTTATCACAAAACTCGCAAAACCCACAAAACTGCTTTTTGGCGAGTGCGGCATACCCAACTGGGTTGCCGCAGGAAAGCGCCAGTTGGCCGCTTTCCTCACTTCTACATTGAAGTTTTGATAGTTTTGTAGGTTTTGTGACATACTATTTACTCTTTCTAAAGATTTGCCAATACATCACTGGCATCACGGCCAGAATGATGACCATCGAAAGCACCACACCGAAGCAGATGACCACGCCCATGGGCATCCAAAGCGGATTTCTCGTAATGATCATCGGGAGCACACCGAGGGCTGTGGTGGCGGAGGTGAGGAAGATGGGCCTCATGCGGCGGCTGCCGGCCTTCATGGCGGCTTCCTTGACGGGCAGACCCTCGTCGAAGCGGAGCGTCTCGGCGTATTCGTACATGACGATGCCGTTGCGCATCACGATACCGATGAGACTGACCACGCCCAAAAGCGAGGTCATGCCGAAGTCGAGGCCGAAGATCCACTCGCCGAAGAAGGCGCCAAACATGCACAAGGTGCTCGAACCCAAGGTGAGCACGGCCAAATTCATCTTCTTGAAATAGGCCACCAAGAACACCAAAAGCACCAAGATGGCGGCTATCAGGCTCTTGAGCAGCTGCGGGATGACGTTGGTGTTGAGCGACGACAATCCGCCGTATTCGATGCTTACGCCTTCGGGCAGGTTGGGGCGCACTTCGTTGTCGATGTAGGTCTGTATCTTCTTCATGCTCACCGTTTGCGGCTTCCAGAACTTCATGTCGGCAGCCACGGTGACGACGTTTTTGCCGTTGCGGTGGACCAACTGTGCAGGGTGCCATTCGGGGCTAATATCGGCCACTTGGCGCAAAGGTACGTTGGTGCCAGGCACCATGGTCGGGATGAGCTGGTTTTGGACGCTTTCGTAGTCGTTGGGGTCGTAGTTTTGCTTTGAGTAGAGCTTCACAGGGATGCCACGGTCGCCTTCCCAAACGGTGGTCAAGGGCTGACCGTTGAGGGTGGTGGCCAAATCCAACGAGAGGAAGCCTTTGGTGAGTCCCAAACGGGCACATTCTTCGGGTTTCATGGTCACCTTCACCGAAGGCAAAAACTCGTCATAGTCCGTGTGCACCCAGCGCAGCTCCTTGTCGAGGGAGAGCATATAATCCTTGATTTGCTGGGCCACAGGCGCGGTCTTCGTGTAGTCGTCGCCATAGACGTAAACCTCCACGGGCGTCGAAACGGCCTGATAGTCCATCTGGCGGAAACGCACATGGGCTTCGGGGAAGTAATAGGAATATTTGTCGTCCCATTCCTTCAGCAGGGCTTCAGTGGTTTGCTTCGAGGTCGTGTTGACGATGAGCTGCGAAAGGTTTTTGGCAGGGATGCTGGGCGAATAGGTAGTGTGGAAGCGCGGGGCGCTCTCGCCGATGAAGGCGGTGACGGAGGTGACGCGCTCGTCGGCTAACATCAGCGCTTGCAACGAGTCGCTGACGCGCGTGGTGGCTTCGAGGCTGCTGCCTTCGGGCAAACGAATTTCGACGGCAAAACAGTCGCGTTCGGCCATAGGCATCATCTGCACGTTGAGGGCCAAGAACATCAACACACCGAGGGCGATGGAGCCGAGACCAAGGCCTATGGTGAAATGCGGGTGCTTGAAGCAATGGCTCTGCATCTTGTCGTAGAGGCCTTGCAGGAAGTTGAAGAACCGCATCTGTGCCTTCACGAAACCGTTGTGCTTGGGCTTGTCGGTGTCCGGCTTGATGAACATGATTTCCAACGAGGGGATGACGAGCATGGCGTAGGCCAACGACGACATCAGCGAGAAGGCGACGGTCCAAGGGAAGAGTTGCACGAACTCGCCCAAGGGGCCGGTGATGATGCGCGTCATCGGGAAGAACATGCAGGCGATGGCGGCGGTAGCGATGAACATCGGCATAAACAATTCCTTCGCACTACTCACGGCGGCATCGAAGGGCTTGTAGCCTTGGCTTAGCTTGTCGATGTAGCCGTCAATGTTGATGATGGAGTCGTCGACAATCATGCCGAGGACCACGATAAGAGCGGCCAGCGTCACCGTATTTAACTCAATGCCAAAGAGATACATCAGCCCAATGCTTACAGCGGTGCAAACGGGCAGTCCCGAGCTGGCGATGAGGGCCGTGCGGATGGGGAAGAGCAGCAGCATGACCGCGATGACGACGATCATGGAAATGACCAAGTCGCGGAGGAACGAGCTGACCGACTTCTGCACCACCTTGGGTTGGTCGGTGATGCGGTAGAGCTGCACACTGTCAGGCAAGGTTTGCTTGAAGGTGGTGAGCACCTTGTCGACTTCCTTGCCAAAAGCGACGATGTTGTAGCCTTTTCGCATTTCAACACTGATAATCAATGCGTTGTCACCATCAAAGTTGACCACTTTCGAAGGCTCGGCCATGCGGCGTTCGACGGTGGCCACGTCGCGCAGGCGGATGGTGTTGCCTGCCGCGTCGGAATAGATGATTTGTTCTTCGAGTTCCTGCTCGCTAACCATGGGATTGTCGATGTGCAGTGGCAGGTCGAAGTCGTCGGTCTCCATCGCGCCCGAGGTGGTCAGCAGGCCTTGCGAGGCATATTGCAACATCAGCGTGTTGGGGCTGATGCCGTAAAACGACAGCTTCTCTTTGTCGACGGTAACGGCGATTTCCTCGTTTTGCTCGCCCATCACGCGCACGTTACCCATCTGTGGGATTTCGCGCAGGCGACGGGTGAGGTCGTCGGTGTAGCCGTGCATCTCGCGGTAGGTCTTGTCGGCCGACTCCA
>CAMUYT010000058.1 GCA_947164955.1 uncultured Bacteroidales bacterium
CCCAACGCCAGTTGTCCTGCACTTCGATGACGAATTGCTCATAGAAGGGATGGTGTGTGAACGAGGTCAGGTTGACGTAGTCGTCCATGTTGAGGCCTGTCGATTCGGCAAAGCTCTTGGGGGTGTACTTCTTGCCGTTGTAGGTGAACTCGGTGGGAGGAACGCCAAGGTAGGCATCGTAAATGCCAGCCAAGCCTTTCTTCCACAGGGCGTTGCCGTCCTTGTCCATCTGGATCTTGCGGCTCTTGATGACACCGGCAACATACGGGTCTGTGACGGCTGAGAGCTCGCTGAAGTTCGACAGGGAGTCGCCGTGCATGGCACCGGCAGGCATCTCGCTGTCGGGCACGAGGCCGTAGTTCTTGATGGCATAAAGCACATCACCGAAGGAACCGCCTTGCGAGAAGGACACGTCGCCGTGGGTGCGGACGGCGGCTTCGGCGCGGTCGAGGTAGGTCTTGTAGACGATGAACATCTCCGAGAAGTCGTACTCGGGCTTGCCCATGCGGAGCAGTTCGGCCTCAAAGAAAGCCAACGAGCTGTAGCACCAGCAGGTGCCGGCTTGGTTTTGGTCTTTGACGGAGGTGATGGGCAGTTCCTTCACCGTGGTAAACTTGAAGCCTTCTTCTTCCTTGGCTTCTTCCTTAGCCTGAGGCTGGGCAACGACGCTGACGCTGAGCATCAAAGCGGTTGCGGTCATTAAGTGTTTGAATTTCATCGTGTTATGATTTAAGATTTAAAGATTTAAGATTCAAAGATTCAGGTCTTTCCGCATGGCCTTCGAGAGGGCATCCTTGTGCAGCGTGAAGAAAATGGTGTATTGGCGCAGATATTGCTCCGAGCAGTACCAATAGCCTTTATACGGACCGGCATCGCCCCACGAGTTCTTGATTTTGTAGTATTTATTGCCGTTTTGGTCCTTGGCGATACCCACCACAAGCATACTGTGGTCGTCGCCGGCATCCCAGTTGTCGTAGGCGGCTTGGTGGATTTCGTCGGTCACTTTCTTCTCGGCCACGATTTCCTTCCAGAGATTCTCGTCCTTCGGGTTTTCGGGTACAATGCCGATGCCTTCCTTGCGTGAGAAACCTGGGTTACTCACGTCTTGTGCCCAGCCTAGGGTGTAGCCGTGCTCAAGGGCATAGTCGACGGCTTCCATCAGCTTGTCGAGGGGCAGGTTGTAGGCAGGGGTCCAAGTCCAATTGTCGGGGATTTCCACCATGCAGGGCTTGTTGTATTCCTCATTGGTGAAGGAGCAGATTTCGATGTAGTCGGCGGGGTTGATGCGATAGGTGTCGGCAAACGATTTGGCCGTGTATTTCTTGCCGTCGACGGTGAACTCTTCCGGAGCCTTGCCGAGGTAGGCATCCAAAACGCCTTGCACAGCCTTGGGACCAGCAGGCGAGATTTTCTTGTTGCCATTTTTGATGATGGCATGGGCCACACCATTGATGACCTCGTTCATCTCGTTATGCATGTGGCGTTCCTCGCCGATCACCTTACCGGTGTAAGCGTCTTCGGGCATCATGCCGTATTTGTCGATCATGTAAAGCACGTCGCACACCTCGCCGCCTTGGCTGAGGGTGTTGTTGCCGTGCATACGGACGAACTTGTTCACTTTCTCCGTCCACGCATTGCGGACGACAAACATTTCTGAAAGGTTGAATTCCTTACCGTACATGCGCTGGATTTCGGCCTCCACGAAACCGATGCCAGCAAAGCACCAGCAAGTGCCTGAGCTGCCTTGGTTGTCAACGGGCGAATGCTTCACGTTGACCGTTTCGGTGATTTGGTAGACAGGCTCTTTCTCTTCCTTGTCTTTGTCTTGGGCAAAGAGCATAGTGCTGGAACCCATCAGCAGTGCTACGGTTGTGAGTCTTATTAATGTGTTCATATTATTTTGATTTATTGAATTTTAACTACTTTTTTCACTAGATTTTGTTCGCCTGCCAGTTTCACGAAATAGGTGCCGTTGGGCAGTGAGGTCATGTCGATGGTGGCCTGGCCGTTGGTGACTCTCGTTTGAAGCAGCATTTGTCCTGTTAAATCGAAGATTTCTACAGTTTGCAGGCCGTTCGATTCGATGTAAACCATCCCAGTGGTTGGGTTGGGGTAGAGAATGGTCTCTTGTGCGCTGTTTTCGCCGACGTTGGTAGTCCAATCGACAAAGACGGTGTTGGATGGGCTGGATTCAATGAATGAGGTTTTGCCAGTTACGGTGTAGCGGTATTCGTGTGATGCATCAGCGGTGTAGTCGACGAAATCGGTGCTCGTGCTGTGGCCTATGAGTTCGCCATTGCGGTAGATGCAGTAGCGTTCGGCCATAGTGGCTTCTTGCCATTGCAGGATGACATGGCCCTCGTGGATGAAGAAACTAAGGTGCTGGGGAACGATGCTCTTGTTGATTTCGATAAAGTGTAGTTGCGGATCGTTCTCGGTGGCGGCGTAACCCGACTCGCAGTCATTATTGGAATAATAGGCTGTGATGGCGTACTCAAATTGTTGGTCGTTTTGCGTGGTGAGGTTGTCCGTATGGTAGGTATGGGTTAGCGCCTTGATGCGTTTGAATTCTTGGCCTTTGATGCGGCGGTAGAGGATGTAGCCTGTGAGGTTTTCGTCTTGTGGAGCATCCCACATCAGTTTCACTTTGGTGTTTGTGGTCATCTCATAACGGAAGTTGGAGGGCGCCTCGCATGACCCTTCGTCGTTGACTGAGCTTAGGTTGGATCGGTCGGATTCACCGTCTTCGTTATAGGAAGTCACATAGTAGTTGTTGAGGTTCTCGACCACGTTGAGGTCGGTATAGGTAAGGCCGTCGGTGACAGCATAAAGCAGTTGGTTGCGATAGATGTAATAATGCATTACATCGCTACCAGGGGCTTCCCAATTCAAGATGATATTGTCGCCATTGCGAGTAGCAGTCAAGTTGGCCGGTATATTTTCGTTGGCTTTTTCTCCGCAATGGTTGTCGGCGATGTAGAACAAGCCTTTGTCAAGGTTGTTGGAGGCACCGTTGAAAGACACGATAGCGTTGCCGTTGTTGTCTTTGATTTCAAATCCAATGGGGTTGACGATTTCACCGGGAGCGGTCCAATAGAATCCGACGTGGCCGATAGGCATGGTGAAATTGCTGCTGGTTGCAGCGCTTTGAGCTTTCAGTTGCGCGATTTCTACCCCCGCTGAGTTGACCACGGAAAGGTATCCGCCGTTCCAGCCTTGGCTGTCGCTTGAGGTCATGTCGATGTGCCAAGTGCACGTGGGGCCAAGGATTACCATGTCAGATAGGGCAGGAAGACCTTTGGCGTTATGGACGACGGCATAGACTCCATAGTGCACGGCGGTAGGCATATAGTGGTCAGTGAAGGTCATGTTGGCACCAGGCGTGACGTTGTCTTCGGTATATATGATTTCACCGTCGCGGGTCACCACGATTTGGTCGATAGCGTCGATAGCGTTGAGGTGGACGTTTTGCGTGGGATTGGTCCAGCTCAAGGTAGCGGAATAGTCATAGTCTCCGAGAGAAACGACTTCAAAGTTCTCGGGTTGCATGGGTTGGTATTCGTATACTTCGGTGGGAACATAGTTGAAAATGGCCTGGGCCCAGCCGGCATAGTCGATTTCGTCGATGACGAACCAGCCATCGCTGCTCCCGCCCCAGCCCCAGTTGAAGTGGAACAGGTCGTTGTCGTCGTAGCCATCGCAGACGAAGGCGTGGCCACCGCTGTTGCTGTAGCCTGAGTAATAGACAGGCCAGCCGATGTCGAACGATTCCTTGAGCATATTTTGCCAATTGGTGAGCGAATACTCGTCGCGGCTTTTCAAAGTAGCGTTGTTGGAATAGGAGAAATACTGGCGAATGGCATGCGGTACGTCCCAAGAGTTGGCGCCACTGCCATTGGGGGAGAATCCCATGTCGACAGCCACACCGCAATGGTACATGAGTAACGCTACAGCTTCGATTTCTTCTTGGGAAGCGCCACCGAGACGATCGGGCATCAAGTCCCAATGGTAGGTGGTTTGTCCGAAATTGGCGCTTTGTTGTCCGTAACCCGGGCAATAATAGGAGTGACTACCTGTGCCTTGGGTAGGGTGGTCCCAACGTTTCATCACTTGGCTCATGGCCGTAGCCACGCAGCCTGCATAGCAGCGATTACCAGGGCCGCCGTTTGCTTCGGGTGAGTATAAGTTGTATGGTGAATCTTGGTTCCACTTGGTGGTGCAGATGTAGTCGACACCACGACCGCCGTTGCGCGAGAGCAAGTGGCCCGACGTCATAACGCTTTGCCATTCCCGAGCAGTGTTCTCGAAAAGAACGGCATTGCGGCTCGTGCGGGCCTCGATGATCTTGTTGAGGTAGAAACTCAGCTCGGGCGACATGTTCTCGGTGGCGAAGGTGCCTTCGTCGGAATAGCCGACGATAGGACGAAAACGGTCGTCGGCAGAGACAATTACGAAGCCTTCTGCTCCTGCATTGAACACATAGAAGCAAGCTTCGCCACGATCGGTTTGGCCGGTGTAAACAAGTTGCAAATCGTTGTTTTTTAAATTGTTGCTGATTTTTTCGTGGGCAAACTTCTGTCCTACGATCTTTGCTTTTTCTGGGTCGACCGGGTTGGCCATCAGTGTGTTGATGCCTAAAAACAAGGCAATGAGGGATAAAAGATGATTTTTCATAGTATTAGTGATGTTTCTAAAAAGGCCTCAAAAATATGAAAAAAATCGAAACGCTCGGTCAGAATGGAAAAGAAATCTCATGTTTTAGAGAGAAATCACTTCGTCCATGCGGATGTCGAAGGGCTCGGCGGGCACTTCGTCGACGAGTTGGAAGTCGAAGCAGATGCCGATGCGTTTAACGCCAAGGTGATGGGAGAGGAAACGGTCGTAGTAGCCCCGTCCGCGTCCGATGCGGTTACCCTTGTTGTCGAAAGCCACGCCTGGTACGACGATGAGGTCGAAATCGCCTGTATAGGGATCGTTTTGTGGCTCCATGATATTGAAGTCGCCCACGGCGAAATGGGTGTCTTTGGCGTATTCGACGGGGATGATGTCGTCGCCCACTACGGTGGGCAAGATGATGGTTTTTTTCAGGTGCCATTTTTCGAGGAAGGCTTGCGTTTGCACTTCATCGGGGAGGGCGCTATAGAGCATGATTCTTTCGGCACGGATGAAGTCTGGATGCTTTTCCAGCTTGGCCATTATTTTTTCCGACTGTTCAAGGAGTTGCTCTTTGGTATGTTGTTTTTTCAAGGTCTTGATGAGGGCGCGCAGTTCTTTTTTGTCCATAGTGATTCAGTTTGTTGGGTTGTTTTCTTTGATGATTTGATAAAAAAACTCCGTCATCTTGTTTTGAATGAAGTAGAAGTTCTCGTTGAGGGTTTTCGTCTGTGGGTCGCGATGCGGTGAATGTCCGAAGCCTTCAAAGGTATAGAGTTTGGCTTTGATGCCGTGTTTTTGGGCGTAGTCGATAATACACGATGAGCCATAGATCTTATTGGTTATCAGTTTGCTGATATCACCTGCCATTTCGAAGGGATGGGTGTACCCGTATGGTACAATATCGTCTGCGTTTCCATGGAAAGCGATGATTGGGATATGATGACCTCGCATTATGCTTGTATCGTGTACCGCGCCCCACATGTCGACGACACATTTGATGCTGAAATGGTCTTTTATGTTGTTGCCACTGGATTCAATGTCGCCGAGGTCGCTGTTAATGATACTTTCGTAGGAAGCGCTGGGCCGTGTTTCGTCGGTCATGAAAGCCAGGTTGAGTGCCGTGATGGCGCCTGCGCTACAGCCTCCGACGAAAATCATCGAAGTGTCGATGCGAAATGTTTCTTGATGGGCTACGAGAAATCGCAATGCGGCATGGGCGTCTTGGAGTGCACGGTAACCTGCGCGCTCAATGTCGGCTGCTGTGGGGAAGAAGCCTAGGCGATAGTCGATGGATGCGGCCACGTAACCCAACGAAGCGAGATGCTGGCTCCATTTCGAAATGGCGGTGTCGTTGCGTGTGCCAAAATAAAACGAACCGCCGTGGATCAGCATGACTAAAGGACGTTTGGCTGCGGTGTCGCCCTGGGGCTCATAGAGGTCGAGATAGAGATTGAGCGTTTGTTCCTCGCTGGTTTGCTTCATTTGTAACAGTTTGCTGACCATAGGCGTTTTGTCATCCATTTCGGTCCAATAGCCCATGGCCTGTCCATATTGGATACCCGTTGTCTCGACGACTGGAAACAATGCTGTTTTGTAGCGACTTGTAGCAGACATGTCGTTATTTTGCGCATAGCTAAGGGTTGATAATAGCAAAAAGGTGATGAAGAAACTTGTTCTTTTCATGGCATTGCGAAAAAGGATGGCAAAAATAAGAAACATGGAGGAAATAACAATGTGAAATCGTATTTTTTGTATTTTTACACTCCAATTACCTAATTAAATATGAAAAGGATATTTTTTATCTTATTGATAAACATTGTGTTATGTAATTTTGTTTGCGCTCAAGAGCATCTGCGTCATGCCTTGATTTGGAACGACGAATTCGATTCGGGTAAGCTCGACGACAAGGCTTGGTCGAAGATTCCACGAAGCAAGGCCGATTGGGCAATCCACATGTCGCCCGACGACCGACTGTATGCTTTGGAGGATGGCGACCTCGTGCTTCGCGGCATGGTGAACGACTTCTTACCCGACGACCCGGCGGATTACCTGACGGGAGGCGTGTGGGGAAAAGGCAAGAAAACCTTTGGTTTTGGTAGGCTGGAGGTGCGGGCCAAGTTCGACATTGCCCAAGGGTTTTGGCCTGCAATCTGGATGCTTCCTTGGACCAACCATACGCTCAATTGGCCTTATGGCGGAGAAATTGACATTATGGAACATTTTAGGACTAACCACACTGTAAATCAAACGGTTCATAGCCATTACACTGTTAATCTTGGCAAGCGCAACAGACCTTCGCAAGTGGCCTATCCCAAATATAATGAAGGCAAGTACAACACCTATGCGATGGAGCGGTTTCGCGATAGTCTTGTTTTTTTTGTCAACGGGCGCCGCACGCTCAATTACCCACGCTATCATGGAGGTGCCGATGGACAGTTCCCGTTTAGCGATTGGGACTATTACCTTATTCTTGACGCCCAGATTGGCCGCGACCGTTCACCATACATTGACAATGAACGGATGCCCGTTGAGCTTCGGGTCGACTATGTGCGCTATTACGAGCTGGATTCCAAGACGGATGTCATTCCAGAACCGAAGGAGTTCCGTCAGACCGGAAAACGCAAATACAAATATCGTGGGGCGACTGTTGATGATTCGATACGGTTTGCCAACCCCGATGAGTACCGCATTGTGGTCAAAAAAGGCAGGGCTTTTGTTTCGGGCAATGCCGTTTGGGCACAAAGCACATTGAGCCAATTGGTCGACGAGAGAGGCCGTATTGCCGACCTCGAAGTTCACGATTGGTCAGCCTATCCTTTCAGGGGCTTCATGCACGATACGGGACGCAACTATCAGCCTGTCAGTATGTTGAAGGAGACTATGGACTTGATGAGTTTCTACAAACTGAACTATTTCCATTGGCATCTCACTGACTATCCCGCTTGGCGCATTGAATGTAGGGCTTATCCTCAACTCAATGACCCTCAATATCAACGCAAAGGCCGCGACGAGGGTAAATTCTACACTTACGATGAGATCCGCGAAGTTATCGCTTACGCCAAGGAGCGAGGCATCACCGTGGTGCCCGAAATCGACATGCCGGGGCATTCTACTTATTTCAAGGAGGCGTTTGGCTTTACGATGGACTCGGAGGAAGGGCGAAAGGTGCTTGAGAACTGCCTCGACGAGTTTTTTGACGAAATTCCGAAAAGCGCCTGTCCTTATATCCATATTGGCTCTGATGAGGTATGGGTCGAAGACCCGAAAGGCTTCATGCAGTGGATTGAAAAAGTGGTGAAAAAACACGAAAGGCTGCCCATCGCTTGGGATCCTGGTTTGCCAGCTTCCGATAAGGTGATTCGGCAGATTTGGAACGAGGCGGAAGGCACCAATGCGGCGGCTTCAGCGAAGACGGGAAAGTATTTGGACTCCTTTGTCGGCTATTTGAATTATTATGATCCAATCTTGTTTACAAGCCGGTGTTTCTTGCATACCGCAGCTGCGCAGAATGAACCCGATACCACCAAGGCAATGGGAGGCATCCTTTGCCTTTGGAACGATGTGCGTGTCGACAAAAAGGAAAACATCGCATTGCATAACGGCATGATTAGTGGTATGATGGCTTACGCTGAACGGTTTTGGAACGGCGGCAATGCAGGCCTGGTGGAGGACGAGAACTTGCCCACGGGATTGCTGACAGAGGCAGGCTCGCGTTTGGCTAATTTCGAGGAAAAAATGGCCATACATCGAGATCGTTTCCATAAAGCGAAGATGCCTTGGGTGGCCAACTCGCAAATGGAATGGCAGGTGAGAATCGGAAACCACGAGCCTGTGTCAGCCTATGGCGGTGTGGTGGATATGGATGCACTTTGCCAGACGCATCGTATTAATTTAGGTGATGCAGACGTGGCTGAGGCGTCTACCGTTATTGTCGCCGACCGTGATATGGACATCGAGGCGTGGCTGGGCTTTTGCACGCCAGCCCGATCCAATCGCAACGGCTATGGTATTGGCGAACAAGGCCGATGGGAAGGCGATGGGCAGTGTTTTTTGAATGGTAAAGAAGTTTTGCCAGCCAAGGCGTGGGACGAGCCGGGGAAATACAATTACCATTTCAATACATGGGGCAAACCCGAGGAAGAGGAGCCTTTCACCGACGAGCAGTTTTATTGGATGCGCCAGCCCGTGAAGATCCATTTGAAGCAAGGGGAAAACCGGGTGGAAATAAAAACACCGAAGCCTTATCAGGGGCTTCGGTGGAGTTTTGCCTTCATGCCCGTCTGCACGCATGCCGATGGTAGTGTGACAGAGGCTAAAGGGGTTCGTTTCAGGTGAGACTAGCGGCCGCTGTAGTTGCCACTCAGGGTCTCAATAAACGAGTTGGCAGCAGTCTTCATCGTGGTGAAGTCGCCGCTGAGTGAGCTGGAGCAGTCGAGCACGAGCATGATCATCGCACTCTTGTATTCGTCGATGATTTCGGTGTTGCCCGAAGGTGTGAACTCGCTGTTGTATTGCCATTGGGCTGTCGATTCAACCCATATCCATTGCTTGACGTAGTCGGTGGCGATTTGGTTGCCGCTGAGGTCGGTAAGGTTCTGGAAGGCAAACACGTCGAAGATACCTTCTGAGGAGGCGGTGACGACCCTCCCGCTCATGCTTTTCAATCCGTGGTATTGAATCTCGTTCAGTTGTCCCTTGCCGTTATTGCGTGAATAAACACCTTCAATGTAGCATTGTGAGGCATTGGCATCATTGACATTGTCGAAAGTGAATCGGATTTTTGTGCCAGGCTCTTGAGCCGGTAGCTTAAGGGTGATGTTGTAATAGGTGCTTTGGTTATAGAGTTGCTGGGCGATTTGGGCAAATTTCTCGGAGGCCTCGTTCATGTTGCTGACTTCAAAAACATTGTTGACGGGATCGCTCGACAGTTTCTTGAGGTTGTTGCGGAAACTCTCCACGTCGGCTACGTCTGATCCGCGCACGCCGATGGAATAGGCTGCAATGTTGTTGCCACCGATTTGCTCATTGGTAATGCGGCTGTTGACCGCAGAGAGGTATTCATTGCCCGAGTTGTATTCCGAAAGGATGTAGGACCCTTGGTCGAGGCCGTCGGTGAAAGTCACCACGGAGACGTTGATGAGGTTCTCCGGAATCCTGGCCTGGGCTAGGCTGTTGAGACCCGTGTTGACGGCATGATAAAGAATGGTGCCGTTTTGCATGGTCAAGCCGTCGACGAAATTCTCAAAGTCGTGTTTCGTGTTCTGGTTGAGCAAACCAAGTGGCATGGTGTAAAGGTCGGAGTTGAACCCAACAATGCCGAGATATAGCCCTTCAGG
The DNA here is from genome assembly GCA_947164955.1 of uncultured Bacteroidales bacterium. Taxonomy (GTDB): domain Bacteria; phylum Bacteroidota; class Bacteroidia; order Bacteroidales; family F082; genus Limimorpha. The sequence goes on from CAMUYT010000058.1 coordinate 9,993, forward strand.
GGCAGGTGTGTTGTCCTCGGCCTTGGGTTTACGGCAACTACTAAAAGTGGTGAGCATGACCGCAAAAGTCAAAACCGCCACGGTGATGAGATGTCTTTTCATATTCGGTAGCTTTTAATCTTTTCAATAACGCAAAGGTTCAATAATTATTGTAATGACGTCAAAATGCTAGGCTTCCAATGCTTGGCGCAGCGCCTTGGCCAACTGGTCGGGACAGGAGGTGCCTTTGAAACCGCAACGGATGCCTTCGAGCTTGGCGATGACATCGTCGGCTTTCATTCCGTCTACCAATGTGGCCACGCCTTGCGTGTTGCCGTTGCAGCCGCCGTAGAACTGCACGTTCTTGACGATGCCGTCCTCAATCTCAAACTCAATGGCTTGGCTGCAAGTGCCTTGGGTTCTGTAGGTGTATTTCATTGTGTTTCAGTTTTTGCAAAGTCTGTTGATGATTCCTAAATGTTGCGGGAACTGTTTGCTGAGGTCGTCTTTCTTGCCTAACTCAAAGTTGTCGAAACTGAAGGCAGGTCCTACGGCGCAACCCACCAGACAAAAGCCATGTTTGGTGGGAATCTCGGCGGCAAACCATTGCTCGGGCTGTATGACGGCTTGCATTTCGCCATCGCAGCCCAAATGATGGGTGACCAACTCGCCGTTGGTGTCGATGACGTAGATGTTGAGTGGCTCGCCAGCATGGTAATACCAGATTTCGACCACGTCGTGTAAGCGATGGAATGCTGATATATCGTTGGAAGTCAGCATGTAATAGATGGTGGAGATGGTTTTTTTGCCCGTCTCGTCGTTTCCGAAAAGCTGGCGATAATACCCGCCTTCGGGATGCGGTGCAAGCTCCAATCTTTCGATGTAATCTTTTGCTTCCATTTTATTGCAGTTTCGACATAAACTTCTCGCTATCAACCACAAAACGTTCATGAATGCCTTCGCCGACAAGTGCCTCGCCCTCGAAGCATTTCACCTCGAAGACCAAACGCCGGCGGTCGACTTCCGTGAGTTCGGCCTCGCAGCGGATGGTTGCACCTACTGGGCTGGCTTTCAGATGCTTGATGTTGACGGCAATGCCGACGGTGGTGTTGCCTTCGCCAACCTTGTCGGCCACGCTCATCAGGCAGGTCTTCTCCATCAGGGCAATCATGGCGGGGGTGGCAAACACCTCCAAGGCGCCTGAGCCGTAGACGGCGGCGGTGTCCTTGTGCTCCACCACAAGCGTCTCGCTGTGGCGGAGTCCTTTCAGCATGTCGTAGTCCATCAGCCTTGGAAATTCATGGTGATGTTGACGATGACGTCGGGGTGCAGCGAGCGACCCACGGGGCAGCTTTCGGCGGCGGCCCAGAGGAGCGATTTCTGCTTTTCGGTGTATTCCTTCGCGGGGAAGTTGAACACGATGTCGATCTGCCCGATGCGGCGCGGATCGGCGTTCATGGTCTTTTTCACCGTGTAGGTGGTGCCGTCGATGTCGAATTTGTGGCCTTGTGCACTGATGCCCATGATGGTCATCATGCAGGCAGCTAATGCACCGCAGGCTAAGTCGGTAGGCGAGAAGGCTTCGCCTTTGCCGTGGTTGTCGGTGGGTGCGTCGGTGATGATGGTGTTGCCCGACTGCACGTGGGTCATCTCATTACGGAGATTGCCTTTGTAGGTTCCTTTGATTGTTGCCATAGTATGTTTTATTTGATTAGTTCGAGGATCAGGTTGGCGAGGCGGCTTGTGCCTACGCGGAAGAGGCTGGGATGGAGCCACTGCTCGCCGAGGATGTTTTTCACCAAATAATAATAGGTGAGGGCGTCTTCTGGCGTTTTCATGCCGCCCGCAGGCTTGAAGCCTACCTTCTTGCCCGTGGCCTCATAGTATTCCTTGATGGTGTCGATCATGACGATGGCGGCGAGGGGTGTGGCGGCCACCGGCACCTTGCCCGTCGAGGTCTTGATGAAGTCGGCACCGG
>CAMUYT010000059.1 GCA_947164955.1 uncultured Bacteroidales bacterium
CCTACGGGGTTTTAGAGTGCCTGCCAGTCCCGTAGGGACGGCATATCGTTATGCAGGCGACGTAAGTCCCTGCTCATCAAGTCAAAGCCTCTCTTTCAACTATAACCCCACTCCCCACAACATACGGTTCCACCTCGTGATACACTACGCCGAACTGCCCTGGGGCCACGCCTGAGATGGCCACCTCCGACTCGATGTCGGCACCCTGCTCGGTGAGGTGAATACGGCCATAGGTGAACTCCGGTTGGTGCCTGATCTTGAAACGCACACGCTGGCCGTCGACAAACTGCAGCTTGGGGTTCATCGGCTGCAAGTCGCCAAGAGGCACGATGTTGGTGTATTGCGCCACGGGGTCGTAGCCCTGCGAAACGTAGACGATGTTGTTCGGGATGTCTTTCTTCACCACAAACCACGGCCCGCCACCCAAGCCCAAGCCCTTGCGCTGTCCGATGGTGTGGAACCAAAAGCCCTTGTGACGACCGAGTTTCTTGCCCGTTTCCAACTCCACGATGTCGCCAGGCATCTCACCAAGGTATTCGCGGATATAGTCATTGTAGTTGATTTTGCCCAAGAAGCAAATGCCCTGACTGTCATGGCGTTCCGCACTCGGTAGCTTGTATTGGGCCGCAAGTTTTCGCACTTCGGGCTTCGGTATGTCGCCGATGGGGAAGATGACCTTGCTCAGCTGCGCATAGGTGATACGACCCAAGAAATAGGTCTGGTCCTTGAAGGTGTCGGCAGCGGTACCGAGCCAAAAGATGCCGTCTTCGTCTTCCCACGAGCGGGCATAGTGACCCGTCGCGATTTTGTCGAAGTTGTGGCCTTCCTTCTCCTCAAAGGCACCCAGTTTTATCCAGCGGTTGCACATCACGTCGGGGTTGGGCGTGAGGCCCTTGCGCACCATCTCCATGGTGTATTTCCCGACGGTCTCGAAATACTCGTGTTGCAGGTCGACGATGTCGAACTTGCAGCCGTATTTCTTTGCGATATAAGTCGTTATCTCAATGTCTTCCTCCGACGGGCAACTCGACAGGTCTTCCTTGCCTTCCATACCTATTTTGATATAGAAGATATGCGGGTCGTAGCCCTGCTCCTTGAGCAGCGGCACCACCACCGAGCTGTCGACGCCCCCCGAAACTAGTGCGGCAATGTTCATCGTTTTAAATAGTTAATGTACAGAATTTTCGTATATTGCTACTTGTTCTTTGATATATGATTTAACATCTTCCCATGAATCATCAATAAACAAGGTTGGCATGTCCTTTGGGTCTGCATCGGCAAAGTAAACCATACTTTTCAATGCGCGATAAATCGAATAATTGGGGTATTTTTGAGAATAGAATTGCAAGATTTCTTCAAGAGAATAATGATGTAATAGGGAAAAAATGTCAATGAAATCCTTTTTTGAGCCTCTTCCCTCAATAGCATTGATTTTCATCGCAGCAATGTCCTTGGGAGAAGCCAATCTCAAACCATCTTCCTCTACAGCATCATCAATCCAAGGGTAAATCGAATAATTCACAAAATCTACTTTGATATCATCCATGAAGAAAATCTTAATGTTTGGACTGTCTTTTATTTTGCGAACTTCTGCGTATGGTTGCAAAACAGTGAAAAGTATATCTTCTTCTTTATCGAAGGAGCCGAAAAAATCAAGGTCAACCGATGTACGATGACCATATTGTAAGGCCAAAGCAGTACCACCGACCAAACGACACTCCTTTAGATATGGTTCTTGGCAAAGCTGCTTCAAGAGTTCCAAGGTGTGGGGCGCAATTGTGCGATATGAAAACATCTGAAATCCTCCTTTTTTGCATGGGAAAGGCAACATAGCCACGAAACAGCTTCTGGTTCTAAAGTTCTGAACCCCTGACTAATAGAAACAATCTTATCCAATCCGTAATGTCTCTTTATGGCATACCAATCGTTTAGTTCACCATATTCAAGAACCCTTTGGATAATTAATGGAGCATTGTTTTCATAATCTAATTTGCTCAAATCCATATCCCAGAAAATTCTCGGATTGATGTCTTGAAGTTGATATGATGATGTGTCTTTCAACATGATTTGTGAATAATACTGCAAAAATACTCATTTTCCTCGAAAACATGGTAATTTAGTCAAAAACTTGCTCATTCCGTCATCGAATAAGGCCTGTCCTCAGCCTTCAAACCTCTTTCAAGGTTGGGCTGCGGTCCCATCTCAAAGACGAGTTCACCACCTTGCATCAACTGCTCGTGGGTGAGATAGAGCTTGCTGATTTCCTGCCCGTTGAGCGTCACCTTCTGCACATATCGGTTCTCGTCGCTCACTTTTGGTGCCTTGATTTCCAAGGTCTTGCCGTTGCCGAGACGTACTTTCAGATAGGGCAGGTAAGGCGCACCAAGCACGTATTGGTCGCTGCCGGGGCAAACGGGGTAGAAGCCCATCGCGGAGAAGATATACCATGCCGACATCTGGCCGCAGTCGTCGTTGCCGCAAAGCCCGTCGATGTTGTTCTTGTAGAAGCGATTCATGATCTCGCGCAGCCAATATTGTGTCTTGTAAGGCTTTGAGGTCCAGTTGTATAGATAGGCGATATGGTGCGCAGGCTCGTTGCCATGGTTGTAGCAGCCCATCAGGCCTTCCTCGGTGACGTCCTCGGTGTTTTCGAAGAACTCAGGGGGCAGGTGCATCACGAAAAGTGTATCCAAGTTGGATACAAACTGCGCCTCGCCGCCCATGGCCTCGATGAGGCCTTTCACGTCGTGCGGCACGTAGAACGAATACACCCACGAGTTGCCCTCCACGAAGCCCTCGCCTTCGGTGTCGAAGAGGCTGAAAGGTGTTTTCCAGGTGCCGTCGCTCATCTTTGGACGGGCAAAACCAAGGTCGGTGTCGAAGGTGTTGCGCCAGTTGGCAGCACGTTGCTTGTAGGTTTTGGCCATCTCGGTATTGCCGGCCTTGAGTGCGGCTTGGTAGATGGTCCAATCGTCGTAGGCATATTCCAGTGTGATGGAGACGCAGCCGTGGTTCTTGTCGAAAGGCACATAGCCCAGCTGTTGGTAGTCGTCGAGGTTGACGTAATAGGGGCAGGTGGAGCTTTGACGCATGGCTTCTAGCATCTCATCTTTTTGGTTCACAATGCCTTTGGCGTAAGCATCGGCCACGACAGATACGCCATGATAGCCAATCATGCACCAGTTTTCGTTGCCCATGTGCGACCAAACGGGGAGCAGTCCGTGGACGCTTTGCTCGCTGTGCTTGAGCATCGACTGTACCATGTCGGCATTGCGCTGCGGGTGCAGCACGTTGAAGAGCGGATGCAGGGCACGGTAGGTGTCCCAAAGCGAAAAAACGGTATAGTTGGTGAAGCCTTCTGCCTGGTGGATGTTGTGGTCGAGGCCACGATATTGTCCGTCCACGTCCATGTAGATGGAGGGATTGATCATCGTGTGATACAAAGAAGTGTAGAGCATCGCTTTTTGGTCTTCGGTGCCCTCGGCTTGCATGATAGCGAGTTCCTTGTTCCATTTGGCTTGCGTTTCGGCCAACAATTGCTCAAAGTTTCGGCCATCGGTCTCGGCATGAAGGTTGCGCAAGGCGCCTTCCGTGCTGGTGGCGGAGAGGGCGACTTTCATCTCCAAAGTCTTTGGATCGTCGAAGGTGAAATAGGCCACAATCTTGCGCCCCGTCATCTCAGGGAAGTTGTGTTTGACGTCGAACTTGCCCCAGCCACCGTTGTATTTCGGTTTCTGCAAATCGCGGTAGCCATAGTCGGCGATGGGCTGGTTGAAGCTGATGGCGAAATAGGTGTAATTCGTTCTCGCCCAGCCATTGGTGATGCGGTAGCCCGTCAGCAGGGTGTCGTTTTCCACGCGGAGGTTGGCCCAGAGGGTCTTGCCGTCGTAGTTGTAGATGCCGTGCTGCAAGTCGAGAATGACGCTGCCATCTTGGCCTTCTGGATAGGTATAACGGTGGATACCAGCATGTTCGGTGGCTGTCAGTTGGGCTTTGATGCCGTAGTCTTGCAAAAAGACTTCATAATAGCCAGGTGTGGCGATTTCCGTATCGTGGCTGAAACGAGAGCGATAGCCGGCATCGGGGTTGGTTTGTGTGCCTGGGTTGAACTTAATCTCACCCATAACAGGCATCACCAAAATATCACCTAAGTCGGAATGTCCCGTTCCGCTGAAGTGGGTGTGGCTGAAGCCCACGATGGTGCTGTCTCTGTGCTGATAACCAGCGCAGTACTCATACACTCTCGGCTGGTAAACGCCATCAATGTTGTGCGGCACAGTGTCGGTGTCGGGGCTGAGTTGCACGATGCCGAAAGGCGCGCAAGCGCCGGGGAAGGTATGCCCCATGCCGTTGGTCCCGATGATGGGGTTGACGTATTGCAGATAGTTGGCGGTGCTGTCGTTCCCGACAACGTCCGATGGTTTTTCCTGGCAGCCGAAAGTAAAGCATGTCAGGATAATGAGATAAAGATAGTGTTTATTCATGGAATTGACAGGTTTTATCGCCAACCAAACGGCACTCATTCAGATAGGACGCTCCCATGAGGTGTTTTAGGAGTTCCAAAGTGTGGGGTTCGATTGTGCGAAGTGATAACATCTTTTGGCAAAATTACTCATTTTCCAAAAACCAACACGTTTTTTGTCCTTTTTTACTATTTTTGCCATCCAATTCACAACGATGGCCATTCCAAGAGAAACAGTGGAACAAATCCTGCAAGCCGCTCACATCGAGGAGGTTGTAGGCGAGTTCGTCACGCTGAAGAAGCGTGGGTCGAACCTGTGGGGCAATTGTCCGTTCCACAACGAGAAGACGCCGTCGTTCAGCGTCAATCCGGCACGCAACATCTTCAAGTGCTTCGGCTGCGGCAAGGCGGGCGACTCGGCCAAGTTCCTCATGGAACACGAGCATTACACCTATCCCGAAGCCTTGCGTTACTTGGCCAAGAAATACAACATCAAAATCGAGGAGAAGGAGCAGACCGCCGAGGAAATCATGCAGCAGAGCATCCGCGAGAAGATGTTCAACATCAACGAGTTTGCCGATAAGTATTTCGTCGATACGCTGTGGAACACCGAGGAGGGCAAGACCATCGGCCTCCAATATTTCCGCGAGCGTGGCTACCTCAATCCCATCATCGAGAAGTTCCAGCTTGGCTACAGCCCCGCGAAGTGGGATGCCTTCACGACCTACGCCAAGCAGAACGGCTACAGCGAGGAGCTCCTGGAGCAAATCGGCCTCTCGCTCAAGGGCAACAAAGGGCTTTACGACCGCTACCATGGCCGCGTGATGTTCCCCATCCACAACCTGACGGGGCGCGTCATCGGCTTCGGCGGACGCATCCTCGTCAACGACCCCGAGAAGAAAAGCCCGAAGTACCAAAACTCGCCCGAGTCGGAGATCTACGACAAGAAACAGACGCTCTACGGCATCTATTTCGCCAAAAACGCCATCGCGCGACAAGATGAATGCATCCTCGTGGAAGGCTATTTCGACGTGCTCCGCATGCACCAAATCGGCATCGAGAACGTGGTGGCCAGCAGCGGCACCTCGCTCACGATGGAGCAGATACGCCTCGTCAAGCGCTACACGAAGAACATCACGATGCTCTACGACGGCGACGCGGCAGGACAACATGCGGCCCTTCGTGGCACCGACATGATCCTCTCCGAAGGCATGAACGTGCGCGTGGTGCTGTTGCCACCCGAGCACGACCCCGACACCTTCGGCAAGGAGTATTCGGTGGAGTATGTCAGCAACTACTTGAAAGAGAACGCTAAAGACTTTGTTCGCTTTAAGACGGAACTCCTCCTGAAAGACGCTGAGAACGACCCCATCAAGCGTGGACAGGTCATCCGCGAGATTGTGGAGACCATTTCTGTCATTCCCGACAGCATCTTCCGCATCACCTACGTGAAGGAATGCAGCCGCCTGCTCGACATGCCCGAACAGACGCTCACCAACGAGCTGAACAAAATTCTGCGGGCGAAACTCAAAAAGACGTTGGGCATTGATGAAAATGTGATTCCCGAGACGGAAGCCACGACGACTATGCCCAAACAAGAAGAAACCGTTGAGGACCAGCTGCCTGCGGGCTTTTACCAAGAGCGCGAGTTGGTGAAACTGCTGCTGATGTACGGCAAGGAGATGATTGTCGACGAACGCATCGACGAGAGCGGAGAGCGGATTTTGGAGCAAGTCTCGGTGGCGCAATTCATCGTCGACGACCTGAAGAACGACGGTTTTGTGTTCACCAACGCCGTCAACCAGAAGATTTTCAACATCTTCGACCAGGCCATCGACGAAGGTATCATCCCCGATGATTCTTTTTTTGTCTCCCACGAGGATGAGACCATCGCACAACTGGCCGCTGACTTGCTTTCGTCGCCATACAAACTCGACCAATGGGAGAAATACGGCATCTTCGTCAAACGCGAGGAGGACATTCTGCGGGCCACGGTGCTGTCGTCGATTTACCGCTACAAAGACCTCATCATCGAGCAGCGGCGCAGAGCGGTGGAAGAGGAGCTGAAAACCACTGCCGACCCCGACGACCAGCTCATCCTCTTGAAACGCAAGAAAGACCTCGACGACATCCGTAAGACCATTAATAAGGAATTAGGCATTGTTATCGCGAAATAAACGCAAAAAAGCCGTACCTTTGCAGCCAAATTTTTAAAGTATGTTTACAAGACGTAAGAGATGGCGTGTCCCGGCCGGACAGGAACCGACAGCATTGGATCGTAGGGTGATGGCGATGGAAGCCCATGGCGCATTGGTGCCCAAGCGTAGCCTTATCCGCACCCCAGAAGAGATTGAAGGCATCAGGAAGAGTGGCGTCATCAACACGGCCATCCTCGACCTCGTGGGCGAAAAGATCCACGCGGGCATGAGCACCCTCGAAATCGACGAATTGGTCTACAACTATACCATCGAACACGGCGCCATCCCGGCCTGCTTGGGCTACGAAGGCTTCCCCAAGAGCGTGTGCACCTCCATCAACGAGGTGGTGTGCCACGGCATCCCTTCTGCCGACGACATCCTGAAGGAAGGCGACATCATCAACGTGGACTGCACCACCATCCTCGACGGCTTTTATGCCGATGCCTCGCGCATGTTTGTCATCGGCGAGACCACGGCACGCAAACAGAAACTCGTCGACGTGGCCAAGGAATGCCTCTATATCGGCATGGAGGCTGCCAAGCCTTACGGCTTCGTGGGCGACATCGGCAACGCCATCGAGAAGCACGCCCACAAGAACGGATTCAGCGTGGTGCGCGACCTCTGCGGCCACGGCGTGGGCCTCAAGTTCCACGACGACCCCGAAGTGCTCCACTACGGCAAGAAAGGCGTGGGCATGGTGCTCGTACCAGGCATGGTGTTCACCATCGAGCCGATGATCAACATGGGCACATGGAAGGTCTTCATCGACAGTGCCGACGGCTGGACCGTCATCACCGACGACGAGCTGCCCTCAGCGCAATGGGAACACACCTTCCTGATGACCGAGACGGGCTTGGAGATCCTGACCCATTGAGGGTAATAGCAAATTAATGATATTAAAACCATGAAAAACAAACAGTTACTTTTTGCCACAATTGTGGCAATGACTCTTGCTGTATTCAGCTGTACCAGCAACACCCCCCAAGTAACCACCGAGACCACCACGGAACCGGAGCGCTACGCCTCCCACAAGCCCTACACCCGCTGGTGGTGGTTCTCGTCGGAAATCGACAACAAGGACGTGAAAGACCAACTCGTTTGGCTGCGCGACCACGGCTTCGGTGGCGTGGAAATCGCCTGGATCTACCCGATGGGCTTGGACTCCACCACCGTCCACCCTGAGTTTCTTTCGCCCGAATGGGCCTCCCACGTCAACTTCGCCAAACGCACCGCTGATTCGCTCGGCCTCGGCTGCGACTTCACCTATGGCACCCTCTGGCCCTTCAGCGACATCAACCTGCCTGCTGGCGACCAAACCCGCACCTACTTCGAGAACAACGACTGCCTTGCGGGAAAGTCGGTGGAATCGGCTAATCGTGGCTACACCTGGGACTTCCCTCGCGAAGCCCGCATCCTCAACCACTTGGACAAAGACGCTTTCTATCGCTATGCGGAAAAGATGAACAAAGGACTGGCCGAGGCCTACAAAGGCAGCAAGTCGGGCGTGTTCGTCGACTCGTGGGAAGTGGAGACCCAATATGCCTGGACACCGGGCTTCGGTGAGACTTTCATGCAAGAGCACGGCTACGACATCACGCCATACATGGAAAACCGAACCCTTTTGGATGAGGAAAACGCCGATGTGTTCTACGACTATATGCACACGCTGTCGGGCTATGTGTTGCGCGAGTTCTATCAACCGTTTGCCGACAACGCCACCAAGGTCGGGGCCTTCTCGCGGGCCCAGTGCGGCGGTGCCCCCACCGACCTGCTGACCGCCTTCACCCTCGTCGACGTGCCCGAAACCGAAGCCATCCTCTACGAGCCTTGTTTCAGCAAGATTGCAGCCTCGGCAGCCACCCTCGCCGACAAGCCTGCTGTCACCGCCGAGACCTTCACCTGTGCCTACGGCTGGACCAGCCTGCGCTACAAGAACGGTCGCGGTCAGAGCCCCCACCAAGGTCGCGAGCAAATCGCCGACCTCAAGCTTATCTGTGATGCCCTCTTCGCCAACGGCACCAACCAAATCATCTGGCACGGCTTCCCTTATAATAAGGTGGGCGACACGACCAACCACTTCTACACTACCTGCCAAGTCAGCACAAGCGAAGACAATAATTTGACAGGCCAAGATTTGACTGACTTTAACAACTATATGACCCGTGTTTCCGACTATATGCGCAAAGGAAAGAACTACAGCGATTTAGCCGTTTATATGCCTCTTGAAGACGCCTGGATGGGTGGCACCTATCCCGACTCGGTGCGCAAGGTGAAAGCCTTCTTCTGGGGCGAGTACGAGATGCGCTTCATCAACACGCCCGAGGAATTCAAGGGAACCCAGCCGATATGGGTGAACGAGCATTTCCTGAAGTCGGCCACCTTCGAGAACGGCGTTTTGCATTGCGGCGAGGCTGACTTCAAGGCCTTGTATTGCGACGTGGAATACATGGAAATGAGCGCATTGCAGGAAATCATCTGTCTGGCCGAGGCAGGTTTGCCGGTCATCGTCAAACGCACGCCCAAGGAACCAGGCATGGTGAAACACGAGGAGTATAATTCCCTTCTCTCTCAACTCTCAAACCTCCTATCTCCTAACTCAAACTTCCTACCTCCTACCTCAAACTTCCTACCTCAAACCTCTGACCTCAAACCGCTGATTGAAGGCGAAAACCTCCCCGATTTCTGGATCCGCGAGGACAACGACACCTATTATATCTTTGTCGCCAACCCGATGACCCAGACCATCGAATATCCTTTGGACTATTGCTATGCCTTCACCGACCAGGGCGCAACCCGTCAAATCACCGTCAACCATCATGGAAAGACAGAGGCTTACACACTGAATTTCAGACCTATGGAATCCATCATGCTGAAGGTCGACGCCAACGGCATTGAACAAATTGATTTGGGATTTGAACCCAAAAGAATGCGCGAACAATAATTTTCCTACCTTTGCGGAAACAAAATGATTATCACTATGAAACACATTGCTTTACTTGTTTTGGCATGCCTTGCCCTCACGTCGTGCACCAACGCCACGCTCAACGTCAGCATCACCAACGCGAATGTGGAACAACAAGTGCGCCCGATGCCTCTGGCCACGGCCACACCACGCTTCAGCTGGAACTTTGAAGCCGCAGATGCCCATGATGTTGTCCAACAAGACTACCGTATCATCGTGGCCTCGACCGCCGAAAACGCCAAAAACAACGTTGGCGACCTTTGGGACTCGGGCGTGACGGAATCGAGCCAAATGCTTTACGTTCCCTACGCTGGCAAGCCTTTGCAAAGTCGCGACAAGGCGTTCTGGAAAGTCATCGCCACGGCTTCCAGTGGGGACGCGAAAGCCAAAGTGGAAAGCGAAGTGAAATCGTTTGAAATCAGCCTCTTGAACCAAGACGACTGGCAAGCGAAATGGATTGGCCACGAGTTTGACGACGACGTTTTGGTGGGCAAGACCCGCATCGCGGCGCGTTATCTGCGCAAGGAGTTTACCCTGAAAGAAGGCATCAAGTCGGCAAGGCTTTACGTCAGCGGCATGGGCGTTTACAGCGCTTACCTCAACGGCACCGAAGTCGCGCCCGACGAGCTGCTGAAGCCCACGCTTTCGTGGTACTCGAAGCGCGTCTATTTCAACACCTACGACGTGACCGACCAACTGCAAAACGGCGACAACGTCATCGGCGTCATCCTTGAAGGCGGTCGCTACACGGCCATTCGCCACAATGCCGAAAACCCCAACTGGGACGGCACCGAGCATGTGTTTGCCTTTGGCACGCCGCGACTGCTGCTCCAACTCGAAGTGACCTACAACGACGGCCAGAAAGAAACCATCGTCAGCGACGACAGCTGGAAAATCACCAACCGCGGCCCCATCCGTACCGCCAACGAATGGGACGGCGAGACCTACGATGAGAATTTTGACCTCGTTTCACCTGCATGTCATTCCGATGGGAATCTATGCAGGTGGAACGAGGTCGGCTACGATGCCTCCGCTTGGCTCCAAGCCGAACTCGTGGACGCCCCCGAAGGCGAACTGACCGCCCAACCCAATCCCAACATCACCGTGATGGAGAAACTGAAACCCATCAGCATGTTCCAAAAAGGCGACAAATGGTACCTCGACATGGGCCAAAACATGGTTGGCTTCATCGACATGAAGGTGCGCGGCCAGCAACCTGGCGATGTCATCACACTCCGTTTCGCCGAACTTCTGAAAGACGACAGCACGCTCTACACCGCCAACCTCCGCAGCTCCGAGAACATCGATAAATACATCGTCGCCAACAACTCTCAACTCTCAACTTCCCCCTTAGAAAGGGGGGCAGGGGGGATTAACTGGCATCCCATGTTCGTCTACCACGGCTTCCGTTACGTCGAAATCAGCGGCCTGCGCGAAACGCCCACCATGGACGACTTCGAGGGCTGGGTCATCTACGACGAGATGCCCGTCACGGGCTCGTTTGAGACCTCCAACGACATCATCAACGCGGTCTACAAAAACGCCTACTGGGGCATCCGTGGCAACTACCGCTCGATGCCTACCGACTGCCCGCAACGCGACGAGCGCATGGGCTGGACTGGCGACCGCACCACGGGCAACTACGGCGAGTCGTATATCTTCGGCAACCACCAGCTCTACGCCAAATGGCTCACCGACGGCGACGACAGCCAAAAGGAAAACGGCGCGTTGGCCAACGTCATCCCGCCTTATTGGCGTGGCTATACCGACAACATGACCTGGCCGGGGGCCATGGTGACCGTCACCGACATGCTCTACACCCGCTTCGGCGACGTGGAGCCCATCCGCCAGCACTATGACGCCTGGAAGAAATGGATCGTCCACATGAAGGACGACTATATGCGGGCCGGCCTCATGCCTCGCGACACCTACGGTGACTGGTGCATGCCCCCCGAGTCATTGGAAATGATCCATTCCAACGACCCCAACCGCATCACCGAGGCAACGGTCATCTCCACGCCGTTCTATTGCTACCTCTGCGGCAAGATGGCCAAGTTTGCCGAAATCCTTGGCAAGCCCGAAGACATCGATTTCTTCAACCAGGAAATCACCACCTCGACCATCGCCTTCAACGACAAGTACTTCAACC
>CAMUYT010000060.1 GCA_947164955.1 uncultured Bacteroidales bacterium
AAGGGCGCAAACTGGTTGAGGATGCGCATGAACTTGGGCGTGATGTCGCTGAACTTGATTTTCAGATCCACTTCAAGCTCTGGTACAAAGTCCTCGTCGACGAGGTGTTCTGCGACATAGGTCTCGAAGCGGCGGCGAAATTCAGGCAGGTTTTCGGGTTTCATCGAAAGTCCAGCGGCGTATTTGTGGCCGCCGAAGTGCTCCAGCAAGTCGGAGCAGTTGTCGATGGCGTCGTAAATGTCGAAACTCTTGATGGAGCGTGCCGATCCGGTGATGAGGCCGTTGGCGCGGGTTAGGACGATGGTGGGCCTATAATAATAATCGGTGAGGCGCGAGGCCACGATACCAATCACGCCACGATGCCAGCGTTCGTTGAAGACCACGGTGCTCTTGGCGTCTTTCAGCTCTTGGTCGGCATCAATCATGCCTAGAGCCTCTTCAGTGATGCGGTTGTCGAACTCGCGGCGCTCGTCGTTGAGATCGTTGATGGAGGCGGCCAGTTTTTCGGCATGTTCTTTTTTGTCGGCGATGAGCAGGCGCACCGAGTCGGAAGCTTTGGCGATACGTCCGGCTGCGTTGATGCGAGGGCCGATGAGGAAGACCAGGTCGCTGATGGTCAGTTCGCGTGTCAACACGTTCTCGTCTTCGTCGATTTGATCCTCGTCGCGTCGATAGATATTGGCGTGTTGCAGGATGGCTTCGATGCCGGGACGGGGTTTTTTGTTGAGTTGTTTCAATCCGAAATAGGCCAGCACGCGGTTTTCGCCGGTGATGGGCACGATGTCGGCGGCAATGCTCACGGCCAGGAGGTCGAGCAGCTCATAGACGGCTTCAATGGTCCCCAAGCCCTTCATGGAGAGGGCGGTGACCAGCTTGAAGCCCACGCCACAGCCTGAAAGCTCGTCGTAAGGATAATGGCAATCGGGGCGTTTGGCGTCGAGTACGGCTACCGCGTTGGGGATGACGTCACCTGCACGGTGGTGGTCGCAAATGATGAAATCGACGCCACGACTGTTGGCATATTCAATGCGCTCAACAGCCTTGATGCCGCAGTCGAGTGCGATGACGAGTTTGAATCCGTTATCTGCCGCATAATCAATGCCTTTGATGGATATACCATAGCCTTCTTCGTAGCGGTCGGGGATGTAAAACTCAATCTTTTTCTTCTTGAAGAAAGGTTTTAAATAGGTGTAGACCACTGCGACAGCTGTCGTGCCATCCACGTCATAGTCGCCGTAAACCAGTACTTTCTCACCATTGCGGATGGCGCTGAGCACACGCTCAACAGCCTTGTCCATGTCTTTCATCAAGAAAGGATCGTGTAGTTGCGATAGGGAAGGGCGGAAGAAAGTCTTTGCCTCTTCGTAGTTCGTAATTCCGCGTTGGACAAGCAAAGTGGCAAGGTTCTCATCGATATTGAGCACCTTGACGATTTCTGCAACCTGTTGTTTGTCAACAGATTGATGTAAAATCCACTTCGTTTCCATTACCGCAATTTTGAATTTGTAAAAATAAGGAAAAATCCAATGCGGACAAACGAAAAAAGCAATTTATAATCGAATTATTTTTTATTTGCCTCTATACCAATTGTTTAAACTTCCGATTTTTTTCTATTCTAATTAACGGGGCTTTTTTCTTCGTCCTGGTTGTTTCTGTTGAAATCTTTGTTCAAAAAAAATGCTTCAAGGCCTTGCGTGGTTTCGAGATTTTTGGTAATCTTGCATTTTTAAACCAATTAGACATTTGAGCTTTGAAGAAAATTAGAACTGCTTTAATATCAGTCTTTTACAAAACTGGCATTGATACCATTGTCGGCTTGTTGAAGCAAAATGGAGTGCAGATTTACTCCACGGGTGGCACCTTTGATTTCATACAGCCACTCGACCCCACTGTGAAAACTGTCGAATCGCTCACGGGCTACCCCTCCATCTTGGGCGGTCGTGTGAAGACGCTTCACCCCAAAGTGTTTGGCGGCATCTTGGGCCGCACCCAACTTGCCTCCGACCAGAAAGAGATGCAGGAATACGACATCCCCGCCTTCGACCTCGTCATCGTCGACCTCTATCCCTTTGAGGAGACCGTGGCTACCACCGACGACGCCTCTAAGATCATTGAGAGAATCGACATCGGCGGTATTTCCCTTATCCGCGCCGGCGCGAAAAACTTCAACGACGTGCTCATCGTGCCTTCGCAGAAGTACTATGCCGAGCTTATACAGTTGCTGAAAGACCAGCATGGCGAGACCTCCATCGACGACCGCCGTCGTTTTGCCACCTACGCCTTTGGCGTCAGCTCACACTACGACAGTGCCATCATGAACTGGTTCGCCAAAGACGATGCCAGCAAGCCGCTGCGCATCACCGAAGAGGAGGGTACGCCTTTGCGTTACGGCGAGAACCCGCACCAAAAGGGCACATTCTATGGCGACCTCAATGCAATGTTCGAGAAATTGCATGGTAAAGAGTTGTCGTACAACAATTTGCTCGACCTCGATGCAGGCCTTAACCTCATCCGTGAGTTCGATGAGCCTACTTTCGCTATCCTCAAACACAACAACCCCTGCGGCATTGCTTGCCGACCCACTGTGAAAGAGGCCTACCTTGCCGCTTTGGCTGGCGACCCCGTCTCGGCCTTTGGCGGCGTGCTGGTGTGCAACCGCCCCATCGACATGGCGGCGGCCGAAGAGATCAACAAGCTCTTTATCGAGGTGATCGTGGCACCCAATTATGCAGAAGGCGTGCTCGACCTGCTTTTCTCAAAGAAGAACCGCGTGGTGCTGCGCTTGAAGGCTGACCACTATAAGCCACAGACCGTGAAGACTGCCTTGAACGGGTACCTTGTGCAAGACCGCGACCTCCACACGGAGTGCCCTGACGATTTCAAGGTCATCACCAACCAGGCCCCTACCGCTGTCGAGGTGGACGACATGGTGTTCGCCAACAAGATTGTGAAACATAGCCGTTCCAACGCCATCGTACTCGCTAAAGGCAAGCAGTTGTTTGCGTCGGGCATTGGTCAGACATCGCGCGTTGATGCCCTGCGCCAGGCCATCGAGAAGGCCCGTTCGTTCGACTTCGACTTGAAGGGCGCCGTGTTGGCCTCTGATGCTTTCTTCCCGTTTAAGGACTGCGTTGAACTGGCCCATGAGGCCGGCATCACTGCCATCGTGCAGCCTGGTGGTTCGGTGCGCGACCAAGAATCTATCGACTGTTGCAATGAAAACGGCATCGCGATGGTGTTTACCGGATACAGACACTTTAGACATTAATACACTTACAACTGAACAACTGACAACTAATAACTGAAGACTATGGGAGCATTTTCATTCCTCAACAAAGAAATCGCTATTGACCTTGGTACGGCCAATACGATTATTATATACAACGACAAAGTGGTCGTTGACGAGCCCTCCATCGTGGCCTTGCAGCGCGACACGAAGAAAATCATCGCTGTGGGCAAGCGTGCCATGATGATGCATGGCAAGAC
This sequence comes from uncultured Bacteroidales bacterium, assembly GCA_947164955.1. Lineage (GTDB taxonomy): Bacteria > Bacteroidota > Bacteroidia > Bacteroidales > F082 > Limimorpha. The sequence goes on from CAMUYT010000060.1 coordinate 3,487, forward strand.
ACACGAAAACATCAAGACCATCCGCCCGCTGCGCGACGGCGTCATTGCCGACTTCCAAGCCGCCGAATACATGATGCGCGAGATGATTAAGATGATCCAATTCAAGAATACGCTCTTCCCGCCCAGCCTGAAGATGGTGATCTGCATCCCTTCGGGTATTACCGAGGTGGAGGAGCGTGCCGTGAAAGACTCGGCCGAGCAGGCTGGCGCCAAGGAGGTGCGTCTGATCCATGAGCCTATGGCTGCTGCCATCGGTATCGGCATCGATGTGCTTGAGCCTACCGGCAATATGATCATTGACATCGGAGGTGGCACTTCCGAAATCGCCGTTATCGCCTTGGGTGGTATCGTCAACAACAAATCCATCCGTATCGCTGGCGACGACTTCACCGCCGACATCGAGGAATACATGCGTAAGCAACACAACATTATCGTGGGCGAACGTACGGCCGAACGCATCAAGATCGAAGTTGGCGCAGCCATACCGCAACTCGACAATCCGCCCGACGACTATGCAGTGCAAGGCCGCGACATGCTGACGGGTATCCCGAAGGAGATCCGAGTCAACTACGCCGAGATTGCCCATTGCCTCGACAAGAGCATCATGAAGATCGAGACCGCCGTCTTGAATGCCTTGGAGCAGACTCCCCCCGAGCTTTCGGCTGATATCTATCGCACAGGTATCTATCTCACTGGTGGTGGCGCTTTGTTGCGCGGACTCGACAAGCGTCTCAATGCCAAGACCAAACTGCCCATCCATGTGGCCGAAGACCCGCTTCGCGCCGTGGCCCGTGGCACAGGTATCGCCTTGAAGAACTTCGACCGCTTTACATTCCTTATTAAATAAGGTATGCATAATCTGCGGGATTTCATACTGAAGCACCACGTTGTCATCTTGTTCATCCTGCTCGAGGTGATTTCCATCTTGTTGTTGGCCAACAGCCAACGGTTTCATCGCAACCGTATGGTAAATACGACCAATGATGTTGTCGGCAAAATCTACGAATGGAGCAGCGAGGTGGGCAACTATTTCCGCCTCAACAATGCCAATGAGCAGCTGGCGGAAGAAAATGCCATGCTCCGTCAACAATTGTCGATAGTCTACGACACCACCACTTGCTCTTACGACATCAGCCAGGGCGACACACTTTACAAGTATATCCCCGCCCAAGTCGTCAACAATAGCACCAACCAGGCCAACAATTATATCATCATCAATAAAGGTGCCGTTGATGGTATCCAACGCGACATGAGCGTCATCTCCACGGATGGCATCGTTGGCGTGGTGACCGACGTGAGCCGACACTATGCTTCCATCATGAGCTTGCTCCATAGCAAGTCGGTGGTTGGTGTGCGCATCAAGGAGAGCCAAGAACTGGCCAGCGTGAAATGGGAGACCAACAACTACCGTTATGGCATGGTGGAAGACATCCCTACCCATATCATGTTGCAGAAAGGCGACACCATACTTACCAGTTCGCATTCCTACATCTTCCCCGAAGACCTTATGGTAGGTACCGTGGAAGAGTTTTATCCCACTGCTGTCGACGCGTTGAACAAAGCCAAGATTCGGTTTGCAACCGACTTTGCCACGTTGAGGCATGTTTACGTAATTCAAGATTTGCACAAACCCGAGCTCGATTCGCTCAAAGCCAGATTAGAATGATATGAACAAGACTGTGCTACAAATTGTCCGCTTCGTTGCGCTCGTGCTCCTTCAGGTGCTGGTCATCAACCATATCCGTTTGGGCGGTTATGTCCATCCATACGTCTACCTGATCTTCATCATGTTGTTGCCGTTCAACACGCCCCAATGGCAGCTTTTGTTGCTGGGCTTCGTGTTGGGCTTGACCATTGACCTGTTCACTGGGACGCTTGGCCTTCATGCGGGTGCCACCACCTTGATGGCTTTCTGTCGGCCCTCGATCATCAAGCTGGTGTCGGGCAACCAGAAATTCGAAAATGTACAAGAACCTAATCTTGGTCAACTTGGCGGTGCGTGGTTTTTCCGCTACGCGATTTGTATGGTGCTGGTCCATCACTTGTCGCTTTTCGTTTTGGAGTCGTTCAGTTTCCGCCTCATGGGGCAGGTGCTGTTGCGCCTCCTTCTCAGCGCCCCCGTGTCCATCTTTTTGATTATGATGGTTCTATTCATTTTCAAGAGTGAGAGAAAAAGAGAATAAACAATTAAATAAACATTTGATTTACAATGAAAAAACACACTTTATTCTTAATGGCGCTTGCATTCGGCCTGACCGCTTGCAACCAAAAAACTGACGACTTTAAGGTCAACCTGAGCTTGACCAATGGAAACGAGAAAACCGTTTATCTGCAAAAGTTTGTCGACAACACTCCAGTCACCATCGACTCGGCTGTCATCGCCAATGACCAAGCCGTCTTGTCGGCCCCTGTCGATGATCCTCAAATCCTTTATGCACTGAAAGTGAAAGGAATGCGTGGCTCTATGCCTTTCTTTGCGGACAATAAGGACGTCACCTTTGTGGGTGATGTCGCCAATCCACAAGCTGTTGAAATCATGGCCTCGGAGTCGCAAGCCGAACTGGATGCCTACAACGACCAATTGCATGAATTTGATAATCAAATCAAGGAACTCTACACCGTCATGCAACAGGCGTTCCTGGATAACGACTCCATTTTGATGGATTCGTTGAACACGGCTGGCACTGCCTTGATGGAACAGCAGGACAGTTTTAGGGACGACTACATCAAGGCGCATCCCGAGAGCTTCGTCACGCACTACATCCTCGACCAAGTGAAGCAAGACTATCCGATTGCGCAGTTGAAGGAGTTGATGGCCGGTTTCACCTCTGAATCCCTCTACAGCAAAGACCTCAACGACTATATTGCCAAGCAAGAACGCCTCGAAGTGGGTCAGCCTTTCATCGACTTCACGCTGCAAACCAAAGAAGGCCAGGATGTTGTGCTTTCTGAGGTTATCGCCAAGAACAAGCTTACGCTGGTCGACTTCTGGGCTTCGTGGTGCGGTCCGTGCCGTAAGGAAAACCCAGTGGTGAAGGCTGCCTACGAGCAATATCATGAACTTGGTTTTGATGTGGTTGGCGTCAGTGTCGACCAAGATGAAGACGCTTGGCTGGAGGCTGTTGCTGCCGACCAACTTCCTTGGACGCAAGTGCGCGATAGCGAGAACACGGTCAGCGAAACCTATCTGATTTATTATATCCCGTCCAATTTCCTCTTCGACCAAAACGGCACCATGGTGGCCAAAGGCTTGCGCGGCGAGGATTTGGCGGCCAAACTTGCTGAGCTTTTGCAGTAATATCGGCCCTTCGACAAGCTCAGGGACCTTAGCAAAACAAAGTGTCGTTGAGCCTGTCGAAACGCCCATACCTAAATAATTACGTTATGAGAACAAAATCTTTTCTTTTTGCCGTGGTGGCAATCGTTATGGCTGCTTGCACCTCGAAGCCTAAGACCGAGACTTTCAAAGTCAACGTGAACCTGGCCAATGCCGATGGCAAGACGGTTTATTTGCAAAAAGACGGACAGACGCTCGACTCGGCCGTGATTGCCAACTGGGATGCCGTGTTTGAGACACCAAAATGTGCCGACAACGAGATGTATGGCCTTATGCTGAAAGGCTGGCGCCGTCCATTCCCATTTTTCGCCGACAACATGGACATCACCCTTGAAGGCGATGCGCAGAATCCCAACGCCATAGTGGTGAAAGGCTCCGATACCCAAGCCCGACTTGACGCTTTCACGCAAAGCTACAACGAGTTGGAAGAAAAGCTCGAAGCCGACAGCACGATGGCCCAGGCCGACAAGGACGAAATCCTCAAGATGCACTGTTTCGACTATGTTTGGGACAACCCTACCGACCCGGTGGCACATTATGTGATGTATCGCTACAAGTGGGCCTTTGGTCCGTGCGAGCTGCGCACGATGCTCGACAACATCCACCATGCCGACAGCACATTGACCAACAACAACTTAAAGCTGGCCGAGGAATATGTTGAGAAAGTGGAGCGCGTGCAAGCCGGCCAACCCATGGTCGACTTCACCCAAAACGACGCCGATGGCAACCCTGTGACGCTTAGTCAAATCGCTGAAGGCAAGCTGCTTTTGGTCGACTTCTGGGCTTCGTGGTGTCCCGACTGCCGCAAGGAGAACCCCAACGTGGTGGCCGCTTACCAGAAATTCCACGACCAAGGCTTCGATATCCTTGGTGTGTCGTTTGATACCAACAAGGAGGCCTGGCTTGCCGCCATCGAAAAGGACAACCTTACCTGGACCCACGTCAGCGACCTGCAAGGCTGGGGTAACGCCGCCGGAGCCTTATACAGCATCGCTTTCATCCCGCAAAACGCCCTCATCAAGGACGGCATGATCGTGGCCCGCAACCTTGAAGGCGCGGAGTTGATGGAAGAAATCGGGAGACAACTGGCACAATAATACCGACTTATTATTCACATAAGGCTATCCCAGCCCAAGCCACAAATGGCGGGTTGGGATATTCTTTTTTGCTGTATTCCAAAGGCTGCCCATCGCTAATGCGGAGCACTCGGCCTCCAGCAGCACGCAGGATGGCATCGGCGGCGGCGGTGTCCCATTCCTTGGTCTTGCTGTAACAGACATAGACATCGGCAGAGCCTTCAGCCAATCGGGCGAACTTGAGGCTGCTGCCCTGTGTGTCGATGACGAGGTCGGGATGGGCAGGGCGTAATACCTTATTAATATATTCGTCCACCTCGGGCGTGCGGTGCGAACGGGAGACGAGAACCGTGTAGGGACGCACCGCGTGCGTCCGCATGCTTACAGGCGGGCACACGCAGTGTGTCCCTACGGCATACCACAATTGGTCGGTCACCGGTGCATAAATCACGCCCAAAACGGGTTGCTTGTCGTCAATCAGCGCGATGTTGACCGTAAATTCGCCGTTGCGTTTCACGAATTCGGCCGTGCCGTCGAGCGGATCGACGAGCCAGTAGCGCTTGAACTGCGAGCGGTCAGGGGGCAGGTCTTCCTCGCTGACAAAAGGCAAACCAGTAGGTTTCAAAATCTCCTTAATGATATTGCTGGCACACAAATCTGCCTGGGTGACGGGCGAGTCGTCGTCTTTGGTATAGACCTCAAACTGCGTGGCATACACCTCCATGATGGCACGTCCGGCTTCGAGAGCGGCCTTTTGAGCCAATTCAAGTAATTGTTCCATGGTGCAAAAATACAAAATATTCATCTGTAAATCAGCATTATAACAAAAAACTTTGAAAAAAACTTCATTCGTGCCATTTAATTCCACTAATTTTGCACGCGAAAATCGGGGCTTTTGGCCCTCCAAAATAGAAAAGCTGAGACTATGGCAAAGAATTTAGTTATTGTGGAGTCACCAGGTAAAATCAAGACCATAGAAGGTTTCTTGGGCAAGGATTTTATGGTGAAAGCAAGTCAAGGACACGTGCGCGACCTGAACAAGAACACTTTGAGTGTCGACATCGACAAGAACTTTGAACCTGAATACGAGATTCCGGACGACAAGAAAAACTTGGTCGCCGAGTTGCGAAAGCTATCGAAAGCCGCCGACACGGTGTGGCTGGCTTCCGATGAGGACCGTGAAGGAGAATCCATCTCGTGGCATCTCTATGAAGTGCTCGACCTGAAGAAGAAAGACACCAAGCGCATCGTTTTCCACGAAATCACCAAATCGGCCATTACCCATGCCATCGAGAACCCGCGCGACATTAATATGGGTCTCGTCAATGCGCAACAAGCCCGGCGCGTGCTCGATCGTTTGGTGGGTTATGAGCTCTCGCCTTTGTTGTGGAAAAAGGTGAAGCCGTCGCTCTCGGCTGGCCGCGTGCAGAGTGTGGCCGTACGCCTCATCGTTGAACGCGAAGAGGAAATCAAGAACTTCGTGCAAAGCAGCGCCTATCGCGTGACGGCACAATTCACTTTCACCAAAGACGGGCAGGAATATAACCTCTCAGCCGAACTTCCGCATCGTTTCGAAAACGAAAAAGAAACGAGAAAGTTCGTGGAGTCATGCATCAACGCCACATACAAAGTGGACAGCATTGAAAAGAAACCCGCTGTGCGCTATCCCGCACCGCCGTTCACCACATCGACGTTGCAACAGGAAGCAGCACGCAAGTTAGGCTTCTCGGTTGCCAACACAATGCGCATCGCACAGCAACTCTACGAGTCAGGTAAGATCACTTATATGCGTACCGACTCGGTCAACCTGTCGAGCCTCGCTTTGGGCATGGCCAAGAAGGAAATCGAGAAAAACTATGGCGCCGAATACGTGAAGACGCGCCAATACCACACCAAGAGCAAGGGCGCACAAGAGGCACACGAAGCCATCCGCCCGACATATCTCGACCAACACACCATCAAAGGCACCGCCGACGAGCGCCGACTCTATGAGCTCATCTGGAAGCGCACCATCGCATCGCAAATGGCCGATGCCCAGATGGAACGCACCAACGTGAACATCGGCATCTCGACCAACGACAAGCAGTTTGTGGCCACGGGCGAAGCCATCCTTTTCGACGGTTTCTTGAAAGTGTACCGTGAGAGCTACGATGACGTCGCAAACGAAGAAGATGCCACCATACTGCCGCCTATCGAAGTGAACACGCCACTCGACATGGACAAGATGGAAGCCCAACAGCGCTATACGCGTCCACCTTTCCGCTACAACGAAGCCAGCCTCGTGAAGAAGATGGAGGAATTGGGCATCGGCCGTCCTTCGACCTATGCACCCACCATCTCCACCATCCAAAAACGCGAGTATGTGACCAAGGGCGATGTGAAAGGCACTTCACAAGAGTTCCAAATCATCATGCTGAAAGGCAACAAGATAACCGAAAAGAAAGGTAAAGAAACCATTGGAACCGAAAAAGGCAAGCTCATGCCTACTGACGTTGGTGTGCTGGTCAACAAGTTCTTGCTGCAATATTTTGAGAGCATCATCGACTACAACTTCACGGCCAACGTGGAGAAAGAGTTTGACCAAATCGAGGAAGGCCAGCGCCAATGGAATGCCATGATCAAGGACTTCTACAAAGGCTTCCACCAGCAAATCGTCAGTACGACAGAGAACTCCGGCAAGTTTAGTGGCGAGAAGCTTTTGGGTGTCGACCCTGCCACAGGCAAAAACGTGTATGTGAAGGTGGGGCGTTTCGGTCCGGTGGCACAGATTGGCGATACCGAATCAGAGGAGAAACCCCGTTTCGCAGGCTTGAAAAAGGACATGAGCATCGAGAGTGTCACCTTGGAAGAAGTGCTGAAGTTGTTCGACTTTCCGCGCAACCTTGGTGAGTATGAGGGTAAGGAGATCACCATTGCCGTGGGACGTTTCGGGCCGTATGTGAAGCACGACAACAAGTTCTACAGCCTCGCCAAGACCGACAACCCCGCCTTGGTGGAATACGACCGTGCCGTTGAGATCATCAACGAGAAACGCCAGAAAGACCTCAACAACATCATCCGCACTTTCGACCAAGACCCCGATATGCGTGTGCTCGACGGTCGCTTCGGGCCCTACATCGCCTACAAGAAGACCAACTACAAAATCCCGAAGGGCACTGAGCCCTCTGCCTTGACCTACGAACAATGCATGGCCATCGTGGAAGACCCGAAAAACGCGCCGAAGAAAAAGGTGATAAGAAAGAAATGAGATAATATCAAGCGGTAGGAAGAGCATTTCTGCCGCTTTTTTGTTGAGATAGGAGCACAAACCAAATAAATTCCTATCTTTGCAATCTTGAAATAAGGTTCGGCCCTTCGACAAGCTCAAGGACTTTTGCTTTTAGTTAAAGAGCCTGTCGGAAATCCAATATGAATCTTTAAATCTTGAAATGCGAAGCATTCGATGAAATCAATTTTAAATCTTAAATCTGAAATAAAATGGAAAAAAAAGACCTCCTGAAAGACGTTGTCGAACATATCGACATCAAAAAGTATGACTCGACCGAACTCATCAACGCCATGCGCAAGATGTCGTTCACCTCGCGCGACACCGCCCGCGCCGCCGACATCCTCTGCCAGATGATTGCCGAAAAGGACTGCACCAACATCCTCACCATCGCTGGCTCCACTTCAGCTGCTGGCTGCATGCAGGTGTATGTCGACATGGTTCGCAACAAGATGGTTGACGCCGTGGTGGCCACGGGTGCCAGCATCATCGATATGGACCTCTTCGAAGCCCTTGGCTACAAGCACTACATCGGCACGAAGGAGAACGTCATCCCCGACACCAAGCTGCGCGAACTCTACATCGACCGCATCTACG
>CAMUYT010000061.1 GCA_947164955.1 uncultured Bacteroidales bacterium
CAGCACCCCAAGCCACGTTGCCGAAGCCGGAGAGGGCGATGCGCTTGCCTTCCATCTTGTCGCCATTTTGCTTCACCATGCGCTCGACATAGTAGATGGCGCCGAAACCAGTGGCTTCGGGACGGATCAGTGAACCACCCCAGCCGTAGCTCTTGCCGGTCAGGGCACCGGTGCTGTGCTCGCGAGCGAGCTTCTTGTAGGCACCGTAGAGGTAACCGATTTCACGGCCACCAACGCCGACGTCACCAGCAGGGCTGTCTTGGTCGGGACCGATGTTTCTCCAAAGTTCATACATGAAAGCTTGGCAGAAACGCATGATTTCTTCGTCGGTCTTGCCAACCGGGTCGAAGTCGGAACCGCCCTTGCCACCGCCCAGAGGCAGCATGGTCAGGCTGTTCTTGAAGATTTGCTCGAAGCCCAAGAACTTCAGCATGGAGACGTTAACGGCCTTGTGGAAACGGAGACCACCTTTGTAGGCGCCGAGGGCGGCGTTGTACTGTACACGGTAGCCGAGGTTCGTTTGGACTTCGCCATTGCGGTCAACCCAAGTCACGCGGAACGTGAAGATACGATCAGGCTCGACGAGTCTTTCGACGATCTTGGCCTTTTCGAACTCAGGGTGCTGGTTGTAGACTTCTTCGATGCTTTCGAGCACTTCGCGCACTGCTTGCAGATACTCATTTTCGCCCGGATGCTTGGCTTCCAGAGCGGTCATAATTTCATTAACTTTCATTTTTTGACTTTAATTAAAGGTTTATTTAATGTGTTTGAAAGATTGCTTCTTCTATAAAAGCGGTGCAAAGGTAGGACTTTTATTTGAACAAATTCCAAATTATTTGAAATATTTTATTCCTCCCGCAGCGTCAAAGTTCTTTTTTCGTATCGTCACCATCAGAAATCAATGTACCGTTTTCATATTCAGCGACTTTCATTATTGATCCATTGGAATTATAATAAATCTCTTTCCCGTGTTTGAGATTGTCGCGATAGGTGACTTCAAAGCATTTGAAGCCTGTTTCGTCATATCCTGTCTGCTTTCCGCTGCCTTTATCGTACTCGGCCTTGCTGGCCATGGCGCCACTGGGATAGAAGACAAACCATGAACCGTCCATCATGCCGTCGACATACTGTCCTTCCTGAAACACTTGGCCGTTATCGTACCATTTCTTCGACTCGCCATTGAGTAGGCCATCCTTGTAGTACTCTTCGAGCTGCATGACACCTTCCTCGGAAAAGGAGCGGTATACGCTATCGCGCACGCCGTGCTTGTACCAACACTCCACCTCCACTGCTCCGTTTTTGTGGAACCGTTGATATCGCCCTTCAAGTGTGTCGTTCTGGTAGAAAGCCCGAGTCATCATTTGGCCGTCAGCAGTATACCAAACGCTTTCGCCGTTCAGTTTACCGTCGACATAACGCAGTTCCGATTTCAGCTTTCCATTGTCCCAGTAGGTTTTCTGCACACCATTGTCGCAAGCTTGCAACACCATTAGGGCGCATAAGGCCATGCGCCATCCAATCCTAGTCATTCCCACGGTTGTTTTTGAATGGGTCAAGTGGAACGAGCTCAATATTGTCCTTGTCGTATTGGTAAATGCTCCAATAGAGGTTTTCCTTGCCGTCGTTGCCGTTCGCATCAAGGTAGTTCTTGTAATAGAAGCGGTAATTCGTATGCAGCAATGCGGCCTCATAGCAATTCAGGCAACCAATGAGGTCGTCGCTGCCATATTGCATCAGGGCGCTCAAGAAATAGTAGCCAACATCGTAGCCCTCGAAAGCGTACTTACGAGGCTCGCCGACATATTTCTCCCTAAACCGGCGTACGAATTGCTTGGCTTCGTCGCTTTCATAGTCCACAAAGAAATCGCTGACATATATTGCGTTCATTTTCAACAAGTTGTCGACAAGCAACTTCTCATATTTCGACCAATCGGGGGCACACACCAAGGTAATGGGGAAACGTTCGGCTTGTCGGGTAAGCGTATTCAGCATTTGTGTGGCAAACACGTTGTCGTTGCCATATGCGATAATCACGTTGTCGCGCACACCCGAAAGTTGCGACTTGACTTGTCCGATCTCGCTGTAAGCGTAACGTTTGACGGGATTGTCAATCACCACCTGCTCGGTGCCGCCGTTTTGGAAGTCATCGGTCGAATAGGTCTGGCCTTCCACGTCGACGGTAGGCACAATGTGGTTCCCCATCTCCATACGTTCGCTCTCGTTGCGGGCATACTGCAGGAATGCATCCCCCGACACCGTCACCTCGCTGTTGACTGCAAGGTTGAGGTGGTGTTCCAGTTGGCTCAAAAAGAGCGAATCCTCAGCTTTCTCACGACTCACAATGAAAACGTTGGCATCGGAGTATGAATTCTTCACCAGATTTGAAAGTGTGAACACCATACCCATGTTACCCGGCTTCACCTTCACAACATTGGGATTGTCTTCAATCACCGACATGCGGCTGGTCACTGGATTGACAATGGTAATGCCGTTGGCTTTGGCATAGTCTTCGACGACATTGAACGCACTGCCATAGAACGGCCCTATGATCAAATCAAGATCCATGCCTGAAATCTCGCTTACGGCCCGTTCGCCCGACGATTCGCTGTCGGTCACATCGATGACGGTAAGGTCGAGCTTCAGCCCTTGCTTTTCCAGTCTTTCGGCGGCTATCATAAAGCCCTCATAAAACTGAAGGAACGACATGGCGCGTGATTTCCTGGTCTTTGCGATGTTTTCTTTCGACACTTCAATGCTACCGATGTCGGAGAGGTAGAGCGGCACCATCAGGGCCACTTGATACCGTTTCGCGGCATTGGCAGCCGACGGCACACACACTGGGATCTCTCCCATTTCGAGGTCGAAATCCAGATGAGGCACGGCCTGGGGCTCGGGTGTCGGCTCTACTTCGTCGATCTTTTCTTCTTCTTCAACCACTTCGTTATGAGCGGTTTGAATCCAATAGAAATCGGTAATCGGTTGGATGGGAATCAATACGACTTGATTGGTGAAAACATGAGAACCCACAGAGACATTCTTGGCCCTAAACTCCGATTCGTCGACTTTCCAACGTTTCAGGAGCGATGACACACGTTCGTTCCTTTCGCAATAGTGCACGATATAGTCGTTGTCGTTGGCAATGGCGGGCACGTTAATCACCGTTCCGACGGCTGGCGTATCGGTCAGTCCCGGATTGGCGAACTTGAAGTCAGAGATATCGATGCCATATTCTTTGGCAATGTCATACAAGTCCTCGCCCGTGCGCACCACACGTCCTTTGTTTGTATATGCCTCCTTATGAGGAACAACGGGCTGGGGCTTTTCAACAGCGGGTTCCTCCTTAGGCTCAATGACAGGCTCAACTTTTGGCTCGGCCTTGGGCTCCACTTCAGGTTCAACCTTAGGTTCAACTTTAGGCTCGACCTTAGGTTCTACTTTAGGTTCAACCTTAGGTTCTTCTTTAGGCTCGACCTTGGGTTCTACTTTAGGTTCGACCTTAGGTTCTACTTTAGGTTCGACTTTGGGTTCTACTTTAGGCTCGGCTTGAGGTTCGGCGACAGGACGTACCGGTATGCCCAGCACATGCCCCGTCTTCAGTCCGTTCTTCACCTCTGGATTGAGTTTCTCGATCTCTTCCACCGTAACGTTATAAACTTGGGAGAGGCCATAAAGTGTCTGTCCTTCCTTGACTTGGTGCAGATAATACTCCTTCCCTCCGATTTTGGTCGTTTCTGTCGATCGCTTGACAGGCTCTTGTGCATTCACCCGTAGCGGTAGCAAGGCCCCCAAAAAGAGGAAAAACAAAAGAAGCAATCTATTTTTCATTATCTTGTTCATTTTCAGTGTTACTCCCATTCAATAGTCGCTGGCGGCTTCGACGAGATGTCGTAGCAAACGCGATTGACGCCCTTCACCTTATTAATAATATCGTTCGACACCTTGGCCAAGAACTCGTAAGGTAGATGCACCCAGTCGGCAGTCATGCCGTCGGTGGAGATGACGGCACGAAGGGCGATGGTGTATTCGTAGCTTCGTTCGTCGCCCATCACGCCGACCGACTTCACCGGAAGAAGGATGGTACCTGCCTGCCAGATGCTGTCATAGAGGTTGTCGGCCATTTCGTTAGGATACGAGGCACTCGGCAGCTCGCAAGGCCAGTTGCGCAAGCCTTTGATGAAAATATCGTCGGCATCACGAAGGATACGAAGCTTTTCTTCGGTCACTTCGCCCAAGATACGGATGCCCAGGCTCGGTCCAGGGAAAGGATGCCTTCCGATAAGCTCGCGCTTAATGCCCAAAGCGCGACCCACGCGGCGCACCTCATCCTTGAAGAGCGAACGCAACGGCTCTACGATCTTCAGGTTCATCTTCTCAGGCAAACCGCCCACGTTGTGGTGCGACTTGATCTTGCAGCTTGGTCCGTTGACACTCACGCTCTCAATGACATCCGGATAGATGGTGCCTTGGGCCAACCAACGGGCGCCCTCGATTTTTTGTGCCTCAGCGTCAAACACGTCGATGAAGGTCGAGCCAATGGCTTTGCGTTTGGCTTCCGGGTCGGTGACGCCTTTCAGCTTTTCAAGGAACAAAGCGCCGGAATGGACACCTATCACATTGAGTCCCATTTCTTTATAGGAATCCAGGACTTCCTCAAACTCGTTTTTGCGAAGCAATCCGTTGTCGACGAAGATGCAAGTGAGGTTCTTCCCTATCGCCTTGTTCAGCAAGACGGCAGCCACGGTGCTGTCGACACCGCCTGAGAGGCCGAGGATGACCTTGTCGTCGCCAAGCTGTTGCTTCAGGTTCGCCACCGTGTTGTCGATGAACGAATCCGGTGTCCAGTCGCCCTTGCAGCCGCAGATGCCGAGGGCGAAGTTGGCCAGCATCATTGGGCCTTCCTTCGTGTGGAACACCTCGGGGTGGAACTGCACGGCATAGGTTTCCTCGCCGTCAATCTTGTAGGCGGCATTCTCCACGTCGTCGGTCGAGGCAATGATTCTGGCATTATGAGGCAGTTTGGCGATGGTGTCGCCGTGGCTCATCCACACCTGGCTTGTTTTGCTTACACCCTTGAACAATGGCGACTGTTCGTCCACCACCGTCAGCATGGCGCGGCCATATTCGCGGGCTATCGAGCCGTTGACCTCGCCGCCGAAATGCTGCGAGATGAACTGGGCTCCGTAGCAGATGCCTAATAGCGGAAGTTTGCCTTTGATGCCATCAAGGTTGGCAAAAGGCGCACGCTCGTCGCGCACCGAAAAAGGGCTACCGCTGAGAATCACGCCTTTGACGTTGGGGCCGATGGCCGGAATCTTGTTGAACGGATGAATTTCACAATACACATTCAGTTCGCGAAGGCGGCGACCGATGAGTTGGGTCACTTGCGAGCCGAAGTCGAGGATGAGGATCATTTCTTGCATAAACGAAAAATTTGCGCAAAGATAGGCTTTTTTCATGGATAATTTTCCTAATTTTGCAGAAAAGAAAAAAGAAACCGTATAAGCATGACCACAAGCATCATTCTTTTGGGCCTATCCGTCCTGCCTGTCATCGTCCTGATGATCTACATCTATCGTCAAGACAAATATCAGAAAGAGCCAATCTTATCCCTATTCAAAGCCTTTTTTGGCGGCATATTGGCCATTTCGCTGGATATTGTTATCGTTGGCGCCATCAATCGGATTTGGGTTTCCAACACCGTGTTTTACAGCGCCTTCATGGAAGCCGGAATCCCCGAGGAGTTGTCCAAGTTCATCATGTTCATGGCTCTCATCTGGTGGGACAAGAATTTCGACGAATATTTCGATGGCATTGTCTATGCCTCTTTCATTGGGCTCGGCTTTGCTTGTGTCGAGAACATCATGTATGTATTCAGCGCATCGGCTGAATCATTCCAATCCGGCATCGGCACAGGGGTTGTGAGGGCTTTACTCTCGGTGCCTGGTCATTTCCTCTTTGGTGTGGTGATGGGGTATTTTCTCTCGTTGGCCAAATTCAAGAAAGAGAATCGTTTCGTATATCTCTTGAGTGGGCTGCTGTTGGCCATGCTTGCCCATGGCTTGTTCGACTGGATGTTGATGATTTCTAGCGTCTTACCCGTCATTGGTGGCGTCATCTACATCGTTTTCCTTTGGGCAGATATCAAACTTTGGAAACTCGGATTGAAATACATCAACAAGCAGCAGGAAAACTCGCGTCAGCAAGCCCAAGAAGTCAAAGCTGCCGACATGGACTATCAAATTGACCAACGCGACACTGGATACGACACTGAATACAAACGGATCGACTGGAATGCTGGCGACAGATGACGGTTTGGAGCGTGTAACCATTGCAGATAAGTTTGTAGGCGCGAGCCATAAAGCATTGATTATCAATATGGGCATTCCAAAAAAGTTTGTAAGCCTTTGACATGTTGGCTTAGTCGTGGAAAAAAGCCGTAATTTTGCTGCAGCAAAAGCAAAATAACTAGATTATGCGTAAACACCTTTTCATTTGGTCTTGCCTGCTCCTATTGGCGGGCTCGACAGTGACGGCGCAAGAAACCGATTCGCCAAGGCAATGGCACCACAACTTCTATGTGGAAGCAGGGCCGAAATTCGTATCCCACCTCTCCCCTAACCTCGAACCCTTTAGGCCCACGGGCGGCTGGGGCGCCTACATCAACGTGGGCAGCCACATGCGCACCTACCAAGCCTCGGCGCGTTATGAGATTGTCAGCCCGAATTACCACTGGGCATTCCGAACAGGCCTGCAATATGGCTTCAACTGCAAACGCATCGGCTACAAGCAAGCCATCGAAGAATATCATACGGCGGACTATATCGACAAAGAATGGTACTATTTCGAGGTCGAAAACAACGAAGCCTTGGAATACCTTCGCGTGAAAGGCATCGAGCAGCACTCACACTACCTTGGCATCCCGCTCGAGTTGCGTTATTATTTCGATTCAGGCCTTGAATCCTTCAGGATGTACCTCGCCGCGGAAGCCGACGTTGATTTCCTTGTCGGCAATTGCAACAAGGTCAACTTCTTGGACAAAGACGGTATGGCGCCTTATGCCGAACAAGTCACCAAACACTACGCCAACCCCGACAAAATCAATGCCTCGGCCTATCTTGGCGCAGGCTTCCAAGTGGGCGACAGAAAAGGCCTGGGCGTAGGTTTCAACTATCTTCTCCACATCGCCGAAATCAACGGCTCGACGGGCATGTTGCCCACCAAGCCCTACCTCGCAGGCAGCAAGCTTCAAATCGAACTTCTCATCCCCATAAAATAACTGAACCATGAAAAAATACATCCTTATTCTTATCGCGGCTATGGCCTTATGCGCCTGCTCGAAATCCGACTTCAAGGGAACGCAATACATCGACGACCCCGACTATCCCGGGCTGCCCATCTATTCCGAAATGGGCTACAACACCTTCGGAGCCTACATCAACCAAAAGGCTTTTTCCTACACAGGCTCGGCTAACCGTCCATTCTACATCGTCGCCGACCGCGAAAAGCTGACCTTGACACTCTATGGTTGGTACAACTATAACGACAACTTCAACATCGAGTTCACCTTGCCCATCGACACTTCCTACCAACTGGGAGATTTCAACAGCCTTGACATCCTCGACGGAAAGACCTTTACCATCGATACGACTTCGACGACTTGCAACGTCAAGTTCACAGGATCGTATGCGCCCGTCATTGAGAGCTTCTATAGTGGGCACATCACCTTCGAGAAGGTGCAACAGGTCATCGTCGACAAGACGGAAGTCGAACTCGTTGTTGCCGGAAAGTTCCAATTCCGCGCCTTCACGCACGATGGGAACCGTATCGACGTGTCGGGCGGACGTTTCGACCTCGGCGTCGACAATAGCAATTTCGTGAATTATAGAAACTAACGCCAGACACTTCCCTTTGAAGTTGTCCTTGAATTTGTCACTGAACATTCGAGGACAACTTCTTTTTTGTATCTTTGCGCCATCTAAAACTTCAACAATATGTCACTCAATTGCGGAATCATCGGTCTTTCAAGCGTTGGAAAGACCACCATATTCAATTGTATATCAAACACTAAGGCAGAAATCGGTTTTGCCTCGAAGTCGAACATCGGCATGTGCGAAGTGAGAGACGAGCGGCTCCAGCTCATCGACAACATCTCCCACTCGAAGCGCATCGTGCCCGCCACGGTCGAAATTGTCGACTTGCCGGGACTGAGCAAAGGCGGTCAAGGCGTAGGCAACAAACTCCTGGCCGAGGTGCAGACGATGGATGCCCTCATCCATGTGCTCCGTTGCTTCGACGACCCCAACATCCCTCACAGCGAAGGCAGCATTGACCCTGTGCGCGACATGGAACTTGTTGACTTTGAACTACAAGTGCGCGACTTGGACCTGGTCACGAGAAAGCTCGAACGCGTCCAAAAGCTGCTGAAAAACGGCGAGAAGGACAACAAGAAAGCCTTCGACGTGCTCACTGTCTACAAGGAAACCTTGGAGAACTTCGGCAATGCCCGCGACGCCAAGGTGGCCGACGAAGACAAGAAATTCGTGCAAGATATCCAGCTGCTCACCGCCAAGCCCATCATCTACGTTTGCAACGTCGATGACGCTTCGGCCACCACGGGCAACAAATACTCCGATGCCGTGAAAGCCGCCTTGAAGGAAGGTCAGGAAATGGTCATTGTGGCTGGAAAACTTGAAGCCGAAATCGCCGAACTCGATGCCGACGACCGCCAGCTCTTCATGGAAGACGCCGGATTGACCGAGCCTGGCGTGAACAAGCTCGTCCGCACTGCTTACCACACCTTGAACCTGCATTCCTTCTTCACCACCGGTCCCGACGAAACGAGAGCTTGGACCATTCATGTGGGCGACACCGCTCCTATCGCTGCCGGCGCCATCCACAGCGACCTGCAACGTGGCTTCATCCGCGCCGAGGTGATGAGCACCGAAGACTTCCTGAAATACGGTAGCGAAGCTGCCGTGAAGGAAGCCGGCAAGTTTCGCGTCGAAGGAAAGACTTATGTCGTGCAGGATGGCGACATTTTGAACATTCGATTCAATGTATAGTCTTCAAAAACTACAGATTCCACAGATTACACTGATTTGCGACAGATAATTTGGAGGACGCAAGCGTCCAAATTGGTACAGATAGCCAGAGAAACAGATGGAAACGAACCAGTTTATTTACAAAAAAGAAACATATAACATAATTGGGGCTGCCATGGAAGTCCATAAGACACTTGGCATGGGATTTCTAGAATCTGTTTATCAAGAGGCTATGGAAGTAGAATTGGTAAAGCGAAGTATTCCTTTTGTCTCACAAAAAAGAATTCAAATTCAATACAAAGATGTTTTACTGAATCAATACTATATCGCAGATTTGTTCTGCTATGACAAAATCATCGTGGAATTGAAGGCAGTTTCAACCATTCTCCCCGAACACGAAGCTCAAATAATCAATTACATCCATGCTACTGGTATTAAGTTAGGAATGCTATTGAATTTTGGAGAAGGAAGTCTATATTTCAAACGTTTTCCTAACATCACCCCAAAACCCATCTGTACTAATCCGCAGCTTTAGCTGCAAAATTGCCACGATTCGTTCTGTACAATCTGTAAAATCTGTAGTTAAAAAAGGAATAATGGAATTTGTAATCTTAGTAGACAATAACGATCACCAAATAGGTTTGATGGAGAAGCAAGCCGCCCATATCGGCCCGCATCTGCATCGGGCTTTCTCCATCTTTATCTTCAATTCCCAAGGAGAGCTCCTCATGCAGCAACGGGCATTGTCGAAATACCACTCCCCTGGCCTCTGGACCAACACTTGCTGTAGCCATCCGCGCGACGGTGAAACTTTGACCGAAGCCACCTCGCGCCGCCTGATGGAAGAGATGGGCATGACCTGCGAGATGCACGAGGTTTACACCTTTATATATAAGGCACCCGTCGGGCAAGGACTTACCGAACACGAGTTTGACCACGTCTGGATTGGCCGAAGCGACGAGACACCACAAATCAACCGCGAGGAAGTGGAATCATGGAAATACATGAGCCTTGACAACTTGAAAGTGGACATCCAGCTTCATCCAGAACTTTACACCGAGTGGTTCAAGATCACTTTCGAGGAAATGAGCCATCATGCTGAACTTTTAGGGATTTAATCTACCATAAAAATCCCTTTTTTTTCGAAAATAATTAGTAAGTATACATACTATAAGTATTTTTACTATTTTTGCCGCGAAAATTGAAATTGAAAACATCTTAAAAACTAACTAAAATGAAACACAACTTTCGCATTGTGATCGGAATGCTACTGTTTGCTATTCCGTTGTGCCTCAACGCACAAGTAAAACCTGTAAGACCTGAACAAGAGCCTAAAAAGGCTAAAGTGGAAAAAGTTGAAAAAGAAAAACTCGAGAAAGAAAAGCTTGAAAAAGAGAAGTTTGAGAAGAAAGAACACAAAGGTGGTCCTTTCAACTCGGAGATGCTGAAGTTCTCGGGCTTCGTGCAAGGCATGTACCAAGCCAACCTGAGCGATGAAGGCGAGCTTACCAGCAACACCTTCAGGATGCGCCGCGTGCGTCTGTCGGCAGAAGGCACACTCTACAAAGGCCTGACCTACAAAATCCAAGGCGACTTCAGCCGCTCGCCCATGCTGGTAGACGCTTTCGTGAAGTACAAAGTGGCCGACGCTTTCGCCATCCAACTCGGTCAGTTCAAGACCCCGTTCTCGCTCGAAAGCCCCATCAACCCCGTCAACCTTGAGATCTTCGACTATGGCGAAGGCATCCAGAAACTCGTCGGCTACAGCGACGTTTGTGGCGTTGGCGGCCTGGGTCGCGACATCGGTTTGATGGCCACGGGTAAGCTCTTCCCCGTCAAGGGCGAGGAAGGCATTAAGTACCACGTCGTGGACTATGCCTTGGGCGTGTTCAACGGCAACGGCCCGACCACTACCGACAACAACAACCGCAAGGACCTTGTGGGTCGCCTCGAAGTGCATCCCGGCCTGAAAGACTTGACTTTGAGCGGTTCATATTATTACGGACACTATTACAAGGATGAAGGAAACAACGGCGCTCGTAACCGTTGGGCTGCCGGTGTCCAATACAACGACGGCAAACTCGTTCTTCGTGGCGAATACATCGCCGGCAAAACAGGTCTGTCTTATACAGTTATTCCAGAAGACCCTGTCTATTACAACAGCAACGGTTACTATGGCGTAGTTGGATACAACTTCCAGGCTGGTGAACAGAAGATCATGCCTGTGCTGCGCTACGAGCATTTCGAGCCTGGCGACAAGAACGCCCAGGTCATGGGAAGCACTGACTACTATACCGTTGGCATCAACTATTGGCCGCTGAAGTCCGTCAACTTCAAGCTTGACTACTCACTGGTGCAAACCGTTGAAGACGAGAAAGTCAACTCACACCGCGTGGTCGGAATCCTTAGCTATAAATTTTAATTTAGAATTAATAATTTAGAATTTAGAGAATATGGGAAACAATAAAGCTTCAAACCTTTGGAAAAAGGAAGACTGGTTGGCCGTTTGGATCGGCTTCATCGTCATCGCGGTGGCCTGCATCGCCGTCCTCACCGGCTCGTTCGATTTCTCCGCCGCCAAGTTCGGCACCTGGCACTGGTGGGAAAACGTGGAAGAAAAGAAATCCTTGGCCGCCCAATTCAACGGCGAGT
>CAMUYT010000062.1 GCA_947164955.1 uncultured Bacteroidales bacterium
TTGGTGATGCTCGTGTCGATGGAGGTCGTCATGGTGATGGCCTTCAGGAAACTCCATTGGGTAAGGAACAGGCCCAGCATGGAGGCAATGAAGATCTTCCACAGGTCGTTCAACGGCACTTTTTCCTTGGGCATGAAGAGCGACATGAGCCAAAACAGCAGCGTGGCTCCCAATGCCCTGAAGCATAGCAGGTCCATGGGGGTCATCACATGCGCGTTGGAGATGTTCTTGCAACAAACGATGTTGAACCCGAAAATGCAGTAAGCACCAAAACAAGCGAGGTGCCCCGTAAGCGTTGTCTTATTCAATCCCATAGCATGGTTTCCAAAGAAGCCGCGAAATTACGGATTAATTTGCTGTCTTGCACACTTCGAAAGAATTTTGCTAATTTTGCGTCTTGATGAACCCTCCTTTTGTTGATATACATACGCATACAGCAAAACCAAGTGCCAATTTGATTCAAATCGTCAACTTGGACTTGAACCAACCTTGTCCCGAGCAAGGCTATTACAGCTACGGCATTCATCCTTGGGCATTGGATAATGCTGAATTTCAAGCGGAAAAAGCATTGCAAATCCTTGAAGAAAAACTGAAGTTGCCACAAGTCCTGGCCCTCGGCGAAGCAGGTTTGGACAAGATGCACAAGGCGAGTTTTGAACGACAGATTGAACTTTTTGAGCGACAAATCAAGCTCTCGGAAGCCTGTCAAAAGCCCATGATTCTTCATGATGTACGCAGCCATAACGAAATCATCGCCCTGCGGAAGAAGCACAAAGCTGTACAACCTTGGATAGTTCATGGCTTCAGCGGCACGGAACAAGACATAAAGCAACTCATCGGGCAGGGGATTTATCTTTCTGTAGGCGAGGGCCTGTTGCATCCCGAGAGAAAGATTTATAAATCATTCAAATTCATTGATTTGGATTATCTTTTCCTTGAAACCGACATGGCGGAAATCGGGATTAAATCGGTCTATGAAGCAGCGGCAAGACTGTTAAAAATGGAATTATCGACATTGCAAACGAGAATCTTTGCTAATTTTGCAGCTCTATGGAACACTGGCAAGACAGAACCCGCCTTTTGATTGGCGATGAAGGTATCAACTTATTGAAAAGCAAGCATGTGCTTGTGGTCGGATTAGGTGGCGTAGGAGCCTATGCCGCCGAGCAGTTGGCACGTGCCGGCATTGGCCGCATGACCCTCGTCGATGGCGATGTGGTCAACGTCACCAACCGCAACCGACAGCTTTTGGCCTTGGAAAGCACCCTCGGTCGGCCCAAGGCCGAAGTGATGGCCGACCGCCTGCGCGACATCAACCCCGAGATTGAGTTGACCGTCCTTAACCAATACCTTAAAGACCAAGCCATCATCGACCTGATGGCGCAACCGTTTGATTATGTGGTGGATGCCATCGACACGGTGGCACCCAAGGTGTTCTTGCTCTACTATGCCAAGCAAAACAACCAGCGCATCGTAAGCAGCATGGGCGCTGGCGGCAAGTTCCATCCTGAAAAGATTGAAATCGCCGACATTTCCAAATCCAACCATTGTCGATTGGCGTTCTATATCCGCAAGCGTTTGCACCGCCTCGGCGTTTTCGATGGCATCAAAGCGGTTTATTCGCCTGAGCCTGTCGATGCCTCAGCCATTGTCACCGAAGGCGTTGAAGAGCAAAACAAGGTCTCCAACGTGGGCACCATTTCCTACCTTCCCGCCGCCTTTGGCATCTTCTGTGCGTCGGTTGTCATTAATGATTTATTGGGGAAGTGAAAGTAGAAGCTTCTCTCTTCGAGAGGCCTTTGGTAGCGCAAGTTCAATGACCTCTTTCGCTAAACGGCGCCATCACCCGGTCAAAAATGCCATTCATGTAGGCCAAAGCCATACCATAATTACTGATGGGAATGCTTTGGTTCACAAATAGATTGGTTCGGTTGAGCAATTGTTTCCTTGTGCTCATGCAGCCGCCACATTGGATGGCCATGGCATATCTCTCAGGATGGGCGATGGGCGCCAGTCCCGCCACATATTCGAAATGTATGTCTTTTCCTGTATACTTCAGTATCATACGAGGCAGTTTCACGCGGCCAATGTCATCGCAAGTGCTATGGTGGGTGCACGATTCAAGCAAAAGCACAGTGTCGCCGTCTTTGAGTTGCGAAAGATAAGGCGTACCTTTTATATAATTGTCAAAGTCGCCGCGCAAACGTGCCATGACAATGCTGAAACTAGTCAGTGGAATGTCGGCAGGGACGATTTTGCTCACATAGCCAAACACCTGGCTGTCGGTGACAATCAAGGCAGGTTTGGCCGTCGTTTCAAGATAATGTTGTAGAAGTGTTTCTTTGAGCACAACGCAGATACACTCGTTGTCAAGGACATCGCGAATAGCCATCACTTGCGGCAGGATGAGCCGCCCCTCGGGGGCTTCACTATCGACGGGACAGACCAAAACCACCACATCATTGGGCTTGACGATGCCGCCAAAAAGCGACACTTTTTGGTAGGCGCTCTCGGGAATTATCGTTTTCAACATTTTCACCAACATGGCAATATCGTCATTCCTGGCAACACTGAAATCCAGAACTTTGGCTTGGTAGTTTTGCTCAACCATCGCCTTCAAAACAGCCAAGAGCGGTTCTTGGTCGGCCTTGTTGTGGACGACGAAAAACGGCACTGCCAATTCATTCATGCGCGTAACTAGTTGCTTTTCGGGCTCGGCGAAATTGTTGCCTGCTATGACGATGATGGCGCAATCGATTTCTTCCAAAACCTTCATCGTTTTGTCGATGCGCTGTTGGCCCAACCCGCCTACGTCGTCGATGCCTGCCGTATCGATGAGCACACATGGCCCAATGCCAAAAATCTCTATGCTTTTCTTGACAGGGTCGGTCGTAGTACCCGCCGTATCGCTCACGATGGCGATGTCTTGTCCCGTAAGGCGGTTGATGATACTGCTTTTGCCAACGTTGCGTCGTCCGAAGATGCCAATGTGTGGTTTCAAATCTTTAGCCATAATCCTTTGGTCTTTTATGTTATAATAGAACGGCTAGCTGGTCGTAATAGTTCTTGCTGACAGGAACGCGGCTTGCGTTAGGCACGTCGAGCATGGCATACGTGAACTCCTTGTCCTTTTGCAGCGACTGCACCCTCACACTATTGACGAAATAGGAACGGTGGCAGCGGATCAGGCCGCCTCTCGTGCAGATCTCTTCCACGCGTTTCATCGTGGTACGGATGCTGCAAAACTTCATCTCTCCATCCTCCAAATAGCACACTTTCACATAGTTCTCGTCCGATTGCACATAGAGCACTGCATCGATGGCAACCACAAGCTTGAGGTTGTCGCGCTCGTCCAAAAAGCGGATTTTTTCCTTGTTGGCATCACGTTCCCTGTCCAATATCTGGTTGTCCCTATCCACCAGCAAGAAGTAGAAATCGAGGATGACATAAGGAACGAGCATCAACACGAAAAGGTAAAGCAGCGAAAGTCCGAAAAACCAGAAATAGGCATCCGCCTTGCCCGACATCAACCAAAGGTAAAGCGCTGTGAATCCCGAAGAAAACACGACTTCGATCAAACAAAGAAGCACACATGGTCCCCACGCCACACCCTTACTTTTTCGGTTCGCCAACAAAAACAACGACCGTGAAATCAGCATCACCACAAGGATGATGCAGAAAATCATCGTCACATGGAACGAATAACGCGAATAGGTGAGCTCAAATCCTTGGAAAACAATGGGTTTGAATAACAACAATAGGCCAAACACAAAAAGTGGTACGCCAAAAACATGGAGAAGGAAGCCTCTTGGGGCCAAATAATCCTTGGGCAACTGGAACATTTTGGATGCATTTGAATTTGCGGCAAAAATAATAAATCTCTCTTAATCCTCAAAAAACGAAAAAAACATCGAATTTAGTTGTTTTTGTTAAATTACTATAAATCAGCAATAAAAACGACAGCAAACGACAACAAACGACTACTGTCGACAACAAACGTTTAATCAACGGCTTAGTCTTGACAAAGGTTGTTACTTTGCATCGTCAAACCAATCAAGGTGCGACACAACAAAATCCAAACTTATTCACTAACTAACTAAACACACACATTATGAGTACAATGAGAAATTCGGTCATGCTGATTGGCCGCCCGGGTGCAGAACCTGAAGTGAAGAACTTGAACAACAACAACAAAGTGGCACGCTTTCGCCTCGCCGTCGACGAGCGCCACATGAACGCTAACCGTGAATGGGTTAACAACACGCAATGGTTTACCATCGTGGCTTGGGGCAAGGTAGCCGAGCGCGTCGAAAACTTCGTGAGGAAAGGATTGCAATTGGCCATCGAAGGCAGCTTGCGCAACAACGAATGGACCGACGACAAAGGCCAACGCCATACCAACACTGAGATTTGGATCAACGATCTGGTTCTCATCGACAAAGTGAAAGCATAACATTGTCGTCTTACATCGAAACAAAAAAGCAGGGGCTCGTGTCCCTGCTTTTTTGTTTATCCGGATACCATAAAGACACGGGCGTCTTTCCATTTGGAGTGGCGCAACATCTCGTTGGTGAAATGCGTGCGACTTCCCACCTGCTCTAACAGCTCTTTGGCCTTGTCGAACTGACGCAACTCACGGTAGATTTCGGGCAACTCAAGGTCGATTTGCTCTTCAGGATGCTTTTCGAGCAACGCCATCAAACGCTTCAGGTTGTCGGTAAACTCCTTGTAATGCTTGATGAAAATCTTCTCTCCCTCGAGAATCAGTTTCCGATTGCAATGCCAGACACCGAAACTCATGAATCCGTTCAGCCAATATCTTAGACGCACATGCTGGTGGTTGCGGTGCAGGTCGTTGTAGGCCCACCAAAGGAAACGGCGCAGGTAAATCTCTTTCCTTGGATCGTAATGGCTCTTCTTTAAGAAGGTCTTGTAGTGGTTGATGAGCGCTAACTTGCCCTTGTTGTCAGAAAAACTGATGCCAAAAAAGCGCCAGGTATTCCACGAATACACCTCGGCGTCGGGCTTGTCGTAGGTAATCAAAGGCTCCACAGGGTTCTCGACCCAGAAGACGTGGCCACACGACGGGCACATAATCATTTTTTGAGGCGTGGTGATCAGGTTGTCGTTCAGCACCTTGCCATCGGAATACAAGATGGCCTCATTCACCAACTCGGCTTTCAGGTTGCGGCCTTCGAGCCAGGCTTGGCAATGCGGACATTGGAAATAAAACGAATCGAATTTCAGCATCTTGCATTTTGTTTTCAGGCGGTAAAAGTATGCATTTTTTCATTTCCTGCCAAAATCAGCGGGAATTTCGCCCCAAATTTCCGTCTTCCACTTCAAGATGGGCACCTCGATGGTGTTTTCTTGAAGCCATTTCTCGGCCCGTTCAACAAGGTCGAAGAGGGCTTCGTTCTTGGCGTTACGCTGCAATTTCGTCTTGCATTTCTTCTGCTTGACCCAAAGTTGCGCGTTGACCGAGTCGCTATAGACGGGATAATGCCAACCATGTTTTTTCTGCAACGATACCGCGTGAACGATGGCCAAAAACTCACCGATGTTGTTGGTCCCATGAGGGAAGACGGGGCTTTTGAAGAGCTCTGATTTCAACGCTGGCTCCACGCCAAAATCCACGAAAACGCCTTGGTATTCCATCTTGCCAGGATTGCCTGCACAGGCCGCATCGACGGCGATGGCAGGACTTAAAGGCTTCTCGTTCAACTTGGAAAGGTGGATGGTGGGAGCGACCGCTTCACCCGTTCCCCAATACTTCTCTGGGCCTTCACGGAAGGCAGCCTCAGCACTCGATTGGTCGGGGAAGCCTTTGTATTTGGCTCCCTTGACCCCCATAATCTCTTTTTTGCAGACCTCCCAGCTGTCATAGATGCCCGGATGACGGCCTTGCCAAACCACATAAAACTTTTTCTTCGACATGGGCGCAAAAATAGGAAAATTAACGCTACCTTTGCCCCAACAAATCATTATTCCTATGAAAAACCGCTATTTACTTTGCTTGCTTAGCCTTGTGCTTTGTGTGGCCTGCGCCAAAAAAGAAAACGACCCCGAGGTCATTGCCATGCGTGGATTGGTCAACCGCGTGGTGCCCGAATATTCGGCCAACATCGTTCTCGAGAGGATCGAAAACGACACCATCGACCGTTTTGAGATGGAGACGAAAGGCAAAAACCTCGTCATCCGTGGCAACAACGCCAACAGCATGGCCGTGGGCCTCAACCATTACCTGAAATACTATTGCATGGCGCAATACTCATGGTTTAAGGAAGAGCCGCTGCAAATCCCTACCACGATGCCCGCTGTGCCCGAAAAGGTGGGCCTGAGCGCCCGAGTGCCCGACCGCTTCTTCCTGAACTATTGCACCTATGGCTACACCATGCCTTGGTGGGACTGGTCGCAATGGGAGCACTTCATCGACTGGATGGCGCTCAACGGCATCAACCTGCCCTTGGCCATCACGGGACAAGAATCGGTGTGGTATGAGGTGTGGAGCGACTTCGGCCTCACCGATGAGGAAATCCGAAGCTACTTCACCGGTCCGGCGCACCTGCCTTGGCATCGTATGCAGAACATCGACCGATGGGGAGGACCGCTTCCCATGTCGTGGCTCGACAACCAAAAGGCGTTACAAAAACAAATCGTTGCCCGCGAGCGCGAACTCAACATGAAACCCGTGCTGCCTGGCTTTGCCGGTCATGTGCCTCCCTGCATCACAAGGATTTATCCCGATGCGCCTTTGTCGTCATTGGGCGACTGGGCGGGCTTCGACAGCACCTGCTGGTGCAAGTTCCTCGACCCCGAATGCGAGCTGTATGCCGAGATACAAAAAAAGTTCATCGAAAAGGAAATCGAGTTTTATGGCACCGACCATATCTATGGCATCGACATTTTCAACGAGCTTATCCCGCCAAGCTGGGAACCCGAATATCTGGGTCGCGTGAGCCGTCAGGTCTACGAAAGCCTCGAAGCCGCCGACCCCGAAGCCACCTGGCTTGAGATGACCTGGCTCTTCTGGAACGAGCGCTATTATTGGGAAGTCGACAACCGCATCGAGGCTTATATCACCTCTTTCGACAAAAACAAACGCCTGCTACTCGACTACTACTGCGAGCGTCAGCCCGTGTGGGAACGCACCAACTCGTATTATGGCGTGCCTTACATCTGGTGCTATCTCGGCAACTTTGGCGGTAACTCGATGCTGGCCGGCAACCTTGACACGGTGAACGTCAGGATTGAGCGTGCTTTCGAAAAAGGCGGCGACAACTTCGTCGGTATCGGCTCCACCTTGGAAGGCTTCGATTGCAACCCGTTCATGTACGAATACGTCTTCGAGAAGGCTTGGGACAACCCGCTCACGAAAGAGGTCGACGCCTGGGTGGAACGCCTCGCCGACCAACGTGGCGGCAAGGAAGACCCCGAGATGCGTGCCGCTTGGAAACTGCTGGCCGACAGCATATATAATAAGGTGTCGTCGCCAGGGCAGACCGTCCGCATCAACCAACGACCTACCATGGGCGACATCCAAGAATACAAGCAGTACTACGTGGCCCCGACCTACAAATACAACAACATCGACCTCTTGGATGCCCTCGATCATATCTTGGCCGCCAATTGCAACACCCGCACGCGCCATTTCGATGCTGTCAACATCACGAGGCAACTGATTGGCAACTACTTCAGCGACCTCTATGCCGACTATGTAAAAGCCTACAAAGAGGGCGATTACGAGAAATTGCATCAAGTGGAACAGACCATGACCTCTATCCTCGACGACACCGACCCGCTGTTGGCCACCGAGAGTGCCTTCCTCGTAGGTCGCTGGATTCGTGACGCACGCGCCATCGGAACGACGAAGGAAGACAAGGACTACTTCGAGAGCAATGCCCGAAACCTCATCACCACTTGGGGCGAAGAAGACGCCTTGCTCAACGAATACGGTAGCCGCGCCTGGGCAGGTCTCACCGCGACCTACTACGCCTATCGTTGGAAGGAGTTCTTCAAGGACGTGAACACCGCCATCGAATCGGGCAAGCCGTTCGATGAGAAAACCTACCACGACCGCATCTGCAAATACGAAGGCCAATGGTGGCGCGAACGCCTCGGCACCTTCAGCGCCGAGCCGCAAGGCGATGGCGTGGCTTTGGCAAGACAGATTGCAGAAAAGTATAGAGACGAATTGGAGGCTCGTTATAGGAAATAAGTCCCGAAGGGACGACAGCAACATAGGCAGGTGGTGTAAACTCCTGCCGATAATAAACAAACAACGAACATGCAAATCACCGAACAAGATAAAGAATTTATGCGCGAGGCCATTCGGCTAGCCGACGAGAGCGTGAAAAACGGTGGCGGTCCCTTCGGGGCGGTCATTGTGAAAGACGGGGAAATCGTGGCGGGACGCTCGAACAGCGTCACCATCGACAACGACCCCACGGCCCATGCCGAGGTGAACACCATCCGCGAGGCCTGCCGCAAATTAGGTACCTTCGACCTCTCCGATTGCGTCATCTACACTTCCTGCGAGCCATGCCCGATGTGCCTCGGCGCCATCTATTGGGCAAGAATCAAATGCGTCTATTATGGCAACACGAAAAAAGACGCGGCTGACATCGACTTTGCCGACGACTTCATCTACAAGGAGTTGGAACACGGCCTGAGCCATCGCTCCGTTCCTTTCGTTCCTTTGCTTCGCGACGAAGCCTTGCAGACTTTCCAAGCCTGGGAGAGGAAAAAAGACAAAGTGGAATATTGACTATCTATCGCCCATTAACGAACCCGGCTTGCGTGGATGTTTCGTCATTTGCCGGCCAGTTTCCCTCAAAGGCGTATTGCTGATACGTTTCAGATAGGCCTTTTCCATGTAATCGACATCGTATTCATTCTCATAGGTGAAAGCATTGTCGCTCAAGTCGGAGACTTTCACCATGAATGTGCGCGAATAAACGTAGGGATAGGTGTATTTCATGTTCATATACAGCGCCGACTCGGTCTTGTCATATGAATAAGTGAAAGTATACACCAAAATCGTATCAGGATTGTAGATGACCGTTTCGTAGGTCTCCGTTTCCTCGTTGTAGTCCAACCACAAGGTGTCGATAGCGCCATCGCGCATTTCGCCAGTCTTATCTTCCCTGAATACCAGCTGTATGCTGTTGTTGGCATCTTCAGGATCATAGGAATAGGATTCCAGTGAAGCAGCAATCGGATTGCCTGCATAGTCAATGTTGTAATACTCAAGCTTCTCTACACCCCAAGTACCAACAAAAGACTTGAAGTCTTCTTTTCCACAAGAGGTGAACAGCAAGGCCACAAGAGCCACAACCCATAAGGAAATTCTTCTCATTTTTATTTTTATTTAATTGTTAATCTATACGTTTCAAGAAAAAGCGCTCAAAGAACGGCACCGGCTCCGAGAAATGGTTGATCCACGAAGCCCTAATGGTGTTGTCGGTAACCTCTTCAATGTCCATATCAGCACTGGTGGCATCTGAAAACATGGAAATGATCCACGACGTATTGTAAATCGTGAGCACCTGCGTCACAGTATCGTAATCATAGCTACAATTGAACTTCTTGATGAGTGCGGGACTGTCGTTGAGCAACAGTTTGCCCGAGCCATCGGCATAGAAATACACCTCATAGCCATGGCCTGTGCCTACCTCATAATTCAAGGTGTCCCAATCTTCCACTCCAAGACTATCCGTGCGACAACTGATGTATTGCTCACAGCCCCAATGTCCTACAAGCGGCGAATTGGCATATTCCTCCGGCTTATGGCACGACGATAACGAAAGCATCACCAAGGCCAACAAAACCGAAATCCCGATTCTTGTTTTCTTTTCCATAACGAATTTGGTTGCAAAAATAATAAAAATTGTCACTGCATGAAAGGAAACGGCAAATATCGCGCCAAAATACCTATCTTTGCTGCATTAATTCCATGGAGATGAAGCACAAAGCCTTCTTTATCATCATATTGACGTTGTGGATGGCATGGCCTGCCATGGCGCAAGACACCCTCACCGTGATGCAATACAACCTATTGTATTACGGCAACTATCAAAGCGGTTTTGCCGACTGCTACGAGACCAACAACAACACGCAGCGCAAGGACGAATGCATCCGCACCATCGTCGACTATGTGAAGCCCGACATCTTCACCGTGTGCGAGTTTGGCGCCACGCAAGCCCTGCAAAACGATTTCGTTCGCCACAATCTGAATATCAACGGCGCAACCTACTGGCAGTCGGACAACATCATCAACTATGCCGGCAGCAACATCATCAACCATATCTTTTACGACTCGCGCAAGATGGGGCTGAAGAAGCACGTGGCACTGCGCACCAACCCGCGCGACACCGACATCTACGAGCTTTACATGAAGACGCCAAGCCTTGCCGCTGGCGACACCATCAAGCTGGTTTGCATCGTGGCCCACCCCAAGGCGGGACAAGGTTACGAGAGCCAGCGACGCGCTTTGATGCAGACCGCCATGGATTACGTCAACCAGTACTACCCTACCGACAACGTACTGATTATGGGCGACTTCAATATGTATAGCGCCAACGAGAGCGGCTACCGACTGCTCACCCAGACCTATAGCAACCCAGCTATCTGCTTCATGGATCCCGTGGCAGGAGTTGGCGGCGTGGGCGAATGGACCAACAACGGCCAATTTGCCCAATTCCATACCCAGTCGACACGCAGCTATTCCGACGAATGCTTTTCTTCTGGTGGCTTGGACGACCGCTTCGACTTCATCCTGATGGCTGATGAAATCGCCTTCAGCTACAACCACATGCGCTATGTGCAAGGCTCCTACCATGCCGTGGGCAACGACGGCCATCACTTCAACATGAGTGTCGACCAAGGCACCAACAATGCCGTGCCTGCCGAGGTGGCCGAGGCCCTCTTCGACGGCTCCGACCACCTCCCCGTGACGATGAAAATCGCCGTGGATGCCCATTTGGGCATTGAAGACAACGAGACGCAAGGCCTGCAAGCCACCGTGGCACCCAACCCCGCATCCGACAGGGCTGTCGTGAGCTTCTTCAACCCCTCGCAGGGGGAGGTGCAGTTTGAGCTGTACTCACTGCAAGGGCAGTTGCTGCAACGTGATGCCGCCGCTTTTGGCGAGGGGGCACAGCAGTATGAGCTGGCGCTTCACGATGTTATCAAGGGGTTTTACTTGCTGCGCATTAGACATTCTGATGGCTTTGAACAAACTGTGAAAGTAATTATTCAGTAAAAGCAGGCTCTTGAAGTCATGTCATCCCTACGCTGGCCTGTGCGGTGGCTTGGGATCTATGGCTTCAAGAGCCGTCAAATTAAGGTTTTACTGCATTGAACCGCATCCCATAGATTCCTATTCTACATCCCGCTGCCCATAGATTCCTTGCCCACGCACCTACCTCTGCAGGAATGACATGAGCAGCGGGACTGGAATGACATGGAAGGCTTAGGTTTTCAAGCTTT
>CAMUYT010000063.1 GCA_947164955.1 uncultured Bacteroidales bacterium
ATGGCGTTGACTATCACTCACATCTGGGCACCAAACGCGCCGGTATGGTGACCTACGACGGCGAACTCTTTCACCGTTCGATCCACGACATCGAGAATTCGTATTTCCGCACGAAGTTCTGCGACGAGTTGGGCAAATTCACTGGCAACATCGGCATTGGCGTCATCAGCGATACGGATGCACAACCGATTGTGGTGAACTCGCATCTCGGCAAGTTCGCCATCGCTACGGTGGCCAAAATCAACAACTTGGACGAGTTGGTCAGCCATTGTCTCGACAGCCGTCAGCACTTTGCCGAACTGAGTTCGGGTGCCACCAATCCCACCGAACTGATGGCGCTGCTCATCACGCAGGGCGAGGATTTCGTCGACGGCATCAAGAACGTATATAATAAGGTGAAGGGCTCTTGCTCGATGATCATCCTTACTGAGGACGGCATCATCGCTGCCCGCGACTATTACGGTCGAACGCCTATCGTCGTCGGCAAGGGCGAGGAGGGCTATGTGGTGGCTTCCGAAAGCCACAGCTACATCAACCTCGACTACACGACTTGCTACAACGTGGGTCCTGGCGAAATCGTCAAGGTCACGCTCGATGGTGTCCAACAGCTGTTGCCGCCAAGTCCTAAGAAACAGATTTGCAGTTTCTTGTGGATCTATTACGGCTATCCTGTTTCCGACTACGAGGGCATCAATGTGGAAGAAGCGCGCTACAACGAAGGTCGCGAGATGGGTAAGCACGACTATGTCGACATCGACTACGTGTCCGCCATTCCCGATTCTGGCATCGGCATGGCCTTGGGCTATTCCAACGTGCGCAAGGTGCCGTATCTGCGCGGTGTGGTGAAGTACACGCCCACCTGGTCGCGTAGCTTCATGCCGGTCAACCAAAGCCAGCGCGAGCATGTGGCCAAGATGAAACTGATTCCCAACCGAGCCTTGCTCGAAGGCAAGAAAGTGGCCTTCTGTGACGACTCGATCGTGCGTGGCACGCAACTGCGCGACAACGTGAAGATGCTCTACGACTTTGGCGCCAAGGAGGTGCATGTGCGCATCAGTTGCCCGCCCTTGCTCTATGGTTGCCCGTTCCTCAATTTCTCGGCTTCGAAGAACATTTTGGAGCTGATCACGCGCCGTTGCGTCGAGGAATTGGAAGGCGACGACAACAAAAACATCGAGAAATACTGCGACCCGACATCGCCCGAATATGCCAATCTTGTGGAGATGTTGCGCAAACATGTCGGAGTCGATACATTGAAATTCAATACCTTGGATAGTGTGGTGAACGCCATCGGTCTGCCCAAGTGCGACCTCTGCACGCATTGCTTCGACGGGTCGAGTTACGGCGACTGAGAAAATTTTTCTCTTTTTTGCTTGCCAGTCCAAGAAAAGTCCGTACTTTTGCATCGGGTAAGTCTTATACGACCAGCTCCCTCTGAAATCCCCCAGGACAGGAATGTAGCAAGGGTAGGAGGTTGTAGCGGTGCGATATAAGTAGCTTACCCTTCTTTGTATCCCCCTCTCTGAAGGGGTGTCCACAGGGCGGGGGAGTCTCTTCCCCCTTTGTAAAGGGTGCAGGGGGGATTAAAAAACACTCATACTATATGGAAAACTTCAAATACCTCGTCGACCAATTCGCCGACATCCGCATCATGCGCTACCAAATCTCTGGCTGGGAAAACCTGACCTTGCGCCAAAAGGAATACCTTTATTATTTGGGCGAGGCCGCCAAATCGGGGCGCGACATCCTCTTCGACCAAAACTATAAGCATAATCTCGTGATCCGTAAGACCTTGGAGGCCATTCTCAATGGTTATCAAGGCAATCGCGAATGCGATGATTTCCAGCGGTTTGTGGTCTATGCCAAACGTGTGTTTTTCAGCAATGGCATCCATCACCATTATGCCGAGGACAAGTTCTTCCCTGAGGTCTCGGAGGCCTATTTCGCAGAATTGGTAAAGGGGTGCGACCCGTCACAACTGCCTTTGAAAGAGGACGAAAGCGTTGACGAATTATTGCAGTTCCTTTTGCCCATCATTTTCAATCCTGACATCGCTCCAGTGCGTCGCAGCAGCGAAGACGACATCATCCGCAATTCGGCAGTCAATTTCGATGAAGGCGACATGACCAAGGCCGAGGTTGAAGCCTTTTATGCCGCGCAGCATGAAGAAGGGGACGCAAAGCCGATTTCCTATGGTCTCAATTCAAGGCTGGTCAAAGAAAACGGCCTAATTTATGAAAAGGTGTACCGCGCCGACGGACTATACGGCGAGGCCATCAAAGCCATCATCGGCTGGCTCGAAAAAGCCAATGAAGTGGCTGAAAACGATATGCAACGTGATTATACACAGAAACTTATCGAATATTATAAGACTGGCGACCTCAAGACTTGGGACGCCTATAACATCGCTTGGGTGCAGGACAATGCCTCGCATATCGACTTCGTGAACGGTTTCATCGAGGACTACGGCGACCCGATGGGTATGAAGGCCACATGGGAGAGTGTGGTGGATTTCAAGGACTTGGAGGCTACCAAACGCTCCAACACCATCAGCGAAAACGCCCAGTGGTTTGAGGATCATTCGCCTGTCGACCCGCGCTTCAAGAAAGAGGAATGTCGCGGCGTGACGGCCAAGAGCATCATCGTCACTACCCTTGGCGGCGATTGTTTTCCTTCGCCCCCGATAGGTATCAACCTGCCTAATGCCGACTGGATTCGTAAGGACTATGGTTCCAAGTCGGTGACCATCACCAATTTGATGGAGGCTTACGACCGTGCCGCCGACGAAAACCCGAAAAGCGGCTTGAAGGAGTTTGCCTATTCTGAGGAAGAAGTCGCGCTGTGCAAGAAATACGGCCCTGATGCCTCGGTGGTGCATACCAATTTGCATGAGTGCCTCGGCCACGGTTCGGGAAAGCTCTTGCCGACCACTTCGCCCAACGCTTTGAAGGAATTCAGCTCCACTTTGGAGGAAGCCCGTGCCGACCTTTTCGGCCTTTACTACATCGCCGACCCGAAGATGGTGGAACTCGGCATCATGCCTGACAATGAAGCCTATAAAGCCGAATATTGCAGCTACATCCGCAATGGCTTGATGACGCAATTGGCGCGTGTGGAACTGGGCAAAGACGTCACTGAGTCGCATATGCAGAACCGCAAATTGATTGCCGAATGGTGCCTCGAACACGGCAAGGTAGAGACGTTGCGCGCAATGTCTGTACAACAAAAAGATGTCATCGAAAAAATCATCCGCGAGGGCAAGACCTATTTCGTCGTCAACGATTTCGACGCCTTGCGCCAGTTGTTTGGCGAACTGTTGGCTGAGGTGCAACGCATCAAGAGCGAAGGCGACTATGCCGCAGGCAAGGCCTTGGTGGAACGCTATGCCGTGAAGGTTGATATAGAACTTCACAAAGAGGTGAAGGAGCGTTATAATGCCTTGGGCCTCAAGCCTTACGGTGGCTTCATCAACCCGGAAATACTACCTGTGATTGAAAACGGTAAGATTGTCGACTATCGTGTGGATTATCCCACCGATTTTCTGGCGCAGCACTTGCATTATGGAAAGCAATATTCGTTTCTGAAAAGTTTTTGAATGATTTTTGCAATATTTTGAACGATTTCTTGCGAAGCAATCCCATAAAAGCCCTACTTTTGCGAGAAATATCCAATTCATGAAGAAAGTTCATTTTATCGCCATAGGCGGCAGTGCCATGCACAACCTCGCCATCGCCTTGCACCGCAAGGGTTATGAAGTCACGGGTTCGGACGACGAGATCTTCGAGCCCAGCAAATCACGACTCGCCAAAGAAGGCATCCTACCTCCGCAATGGGGCTGGTATCCTGAAAAGTTGGATGATTCTTACGATGCCGTCATTCTCGGTATGCACGCCCGTATCGACAATCCGGAATTAGTTCGTGCCCAGGAACTTGGATTGAAAGTTTATTCCTATCCTGAGTACCTCTACGAGCAAAGCAAGGACAAGACACGCATTGTCATTGGAGGCAGCCACGGTAAGACGACCATCACTTCCATGATTCTGCATGTGCTGAAACATGCAGGCATCGAGACGGATTTCATGGTGGGAGCGCAATTGGAAGGCTTCGATGTGATGGTGCGCCTCAGCGAGACGGCGAAATATATGGTGATGGAAGGCGACGAATACCTCACGTCGCCTATCGACCGCGTCCCGAAATTTCATCATTACCACCCTCATATTGCGGTGATTAGCGGTATTGGCTGGGACCATGTCAACGTGTTTCCGACCTTCGACAACTATTTGGAACAGTTCCGCATTTTCGTCCGCACTATCGAGCCAGGGGGCTGCCTGATTTATGACCAAACTGACGTGGAAGCTGAAAAGATTGCCCAAGGCGCCCAATGCCAAGCTTTTGGCTATGGTGTGCATCCCTTTGAGAGTGAAGGTTTAAAGACGGTTTTGCTATTGCCCGACGGCAATAGGAGGGAAGTGGGCGTGTTTGGCAGCCACAACATGAAGAATATCAATGCTGCACGATTGGTTTGCAAGCAGTTGGGCGTCACTGACGAAAAATTCTATGAGGCCATTGCGAGTTTCAAAGGTGCGGCGCGTCGGTTGGAGCTTTTGTTCGACAATGGGGATAATTTTATCTTCCGTGATTTCGCTCATGCGCCCTCGAAGGTGACCGCCAGCGTGAAAGCCTTGCGCGAGCAGTTCCCTGAAAAACATTTGCTTGCAGTGTTTGAGTTGCACACCTACAGTAGCCTCAGCGAGGTGTTCATCGACCATTATCGTGATGCGCTCAAGCTGGCTGATCAAGCGATCGTGTTTTACGACCCACATGCCGTGGCCATCAAAAAGTTGGAATTGATGCCCGACGAGCGGATTGTTGAAGGCTTTGGCCGACCCGATTTGAAGGTGGTCCATAACAAGGCCGAGTTGTTGGCTTTGTTGCAGAACGGTCAACGGCACAACGTAGTAGGAGCGTTTATGAGTTCTGGTGATTTCAACGGTCTAACTGCCGATGATTTGAAGGTGTTTGTTTAACCAATGGGACACCTCTTTGGCTAGAATTGGAAATGGCTCTTGTCGACCTGCACGTTGTAATTTATATTTGTGATGGAGTAGGTGTCGACGGTGTCCTTATAATCAGTTAGACTTATTTCTTTGATCCTTAGGTCTTTGTTGTTGAATTTAAAGACGACTTTATTGTAGCCTATGCCGAGGATGCGCTTTTTCTTGGAGATAAAGGTGATGACGTGGTATGGCTCTGAGGATTTCACTTTAAGGGTGTAGTCGTTTTCGTCGGCAAGGTCTTGGCATCGGCCTTGGAAGGCATACAGGAAGATGTTGCTTAGCGATTTTGGGATGCCGCCTTCGCGCAGGCGATATGTCCCGTGGAATTGGCCAATGTCGACTTTCATCTTCTTTTCGTTGACGATAAAGTGTTTGCCAGTGGAAAAGACGGCAGCCATCTCATTGGGCGCTACGAAATGGAGCGTTCCGTCTTGACTATAGGTTTTGCCGGCTTTTTGTTTGACGTTAGATACGTCAGCCTCGAAGGTCTTCACACTGTTTCCCGCGGCTTTGATGCGGCTGAGAACATCGTTGCCTTGTGCGTGGATTTGAGTTGTGAATAGAATGAATGTAAGAGTGATTAATAGTTTTTTCATGCGGACAAAAATAAACAAAAAAATGACGCCACGAAAAAATGACGTCACTTTTTTGGGGAATTATTACTTTTGGGTTATCGGTCCAAAGTCATAAGGAACTCTTCGTTGTTGATGGTCTTGGCGACCTTGTCTTTCAGGAAT
Organism: uncultured Bacteroidales bacterium; assembly: GCA_947164955.1. Lineage (GTDB taxonomy): Bacteria > Bacteroidota > Bacteroidia > Bacteroidales > F082 > Limimorpha. The sequence continues at coordinate 5,795 of CAMUYT010000063.1, forward strand.
TCCATGGCTTCGACAGGGGTCATGTCGGAGAAGTGGTTGCGCAAGGCCCACACACGGGCCAGGGTGCGTTCGTCGACCAGGAGGTCGTCGCGGCGCGTACCCGAAGCCACGATGTCGATGCTGGGGAAGATGCGCTTGTTCGACAAGCGGCGGTCGAGTTGCAACTCCATGTTGCCGGTGCCCTTGAATTCTTCGAAGATGACCTCGTCCATCTTGGAACCTGTGTCGATCAGGGCGGTGGCCAAAATGGTCAACGAACCGCCGTTTTCGATCTTACGGGCAGCGCCAAAGAAGCGTTTCGGCTTCTGTAAGGCGTTGGCTTCCACACCACCGGTGAGCACTTTGCCCGAGGCGGGCGAAACGGTGTTGTAGGCGCGTGCCAAACGCGTGATGGAGTCAAGAAGGATAACCACATCATGACCGCATTCGGTGAGTCGCTTGGCCTTTTCCAACACGATATTGGCGATTTGCACATGTTTCGAAGCGGGCTCGTCAAATGTGGAGGCGATGACCTCGGCATTGACGCTGCGTTGCATGTCGGTGACTTCCTCGGGTCGTTCGTCGATGAGCAAGATGATGAGGTAGACCTCGGGGTGGTTGGCAGCGATGGCGTTGGCCACGTCTTTCAGCAAGACGGTCTTACCGGTCTTGGGCTGTGCCACAATCAAGCCGCGCTGACCTTTGCCGATAGGGGCGAAGAGGTCCATGATGCGGGTTGAAATGGTACAACCTTTGTGTCCAGTGATATTGAATTTCTCGTTCGGGAACAAGGGTGTGAGGTAATCGAACGGGATGCGGTCGCGCACTTCTTCGGGACGGCGGCCATTGATGAGGTCGACCTTGACCAGTGGGAAGAACTTTTCTCCAGCTTTGGGGGGACGGATCACACCTAATACGGTGTCGCCGGTCTTCAAACCCATCAGCTTGATTTGTGATTGCGAGACGTAGATGTCGTCAGGCGAAGGCAGGTAATTGTAATCCGACGAACGCAGGAAACCGAAACCTTCAGGCATGATTTCCAAAACGCCTTCGGCTTTCACGGTGCTGTCGAATTGGCTCAGCAAATCGTCGCGGCGCGGGCGTGGCTCCACACGTTCGGTTTTCTCTTGTTTCGGCATGGACGCAGGCTCTTCTGTGGGACGGGTGGCTTCGGCTAATGTCTCCGTCTCTGCACCGGCATCCTTTGCGACGCTGGCTTCAGCGTTGTTCTCATGGATGCGTTTGCGTTTCTGCTTTTGGTTTTCTTTCTTCTGGCTAGGCTTGTGCTCGCTGACGGTTTCGGGTGCGGTCGCGACAAACTCTGCCGTGTTTTCGGCTTCTGTAAGGACGGGCTCCTCTGTTTTCTCGACTTTAGCTACAGATGTCTCCATGGCTTGAGGAGCGTTGTTCCTTTGCCATTCGCTGACATTGGCTTCTGCTTCTTTGCTGATGCGTGGACGTTTTGATCGTTTGTTTTGCTGCATCGGGACATTGTCGGTGTCTTTGGCTTCTGGCATTGCTGGTTTCAAAGGCTCGTCCTCTTTCTTTTCCGGGACAACGATGGGCTGTTCAGGTGCAGAAGGGTCCTTGGGCTCGCTTTTTTCGGCTTTTGGCGCTTTCTGCTTTGTTTTTTTTGTTTTGGCAGCTTTCTTTATGTCGGGATGGTCCACCTGATGGTCAATGATGTCATAAATGAGTTGCATTCGGTCTCTGTTCTCGTCGTCAATGCCCAACTCGGTGGCGATGATTTTGAGGTCGTCTAACGACTTCTCTTGAAGTTCAAAAATGTTATACATATGAGAAAATTCTGATAATTCCTTGTGGAATTGAAATGATAATTCAATGAAAATGATGGAACGATTTTTCAGTAGGGTATACTACTTTGTCTGAAAAACTGTGGCAAAGGTACTGCTTTTTTTCGAAGTGGCAAGTTTTTTTGTAAAAAAAATCGTATTTTTGCACCCAATTAAAAACGAGTAGTTATGTCACAAAGATTGCAATCCATTTTCTTTTTCCTCTCGGCGTTGCTTTTCGCGTTGTTGTTCTTTATTCCGTTGGCCGAATATCTTGGAGAGACCAATATTTTGGTTTTCAACGTGTTTGGTATTGAATCGGGTATTCCTAGTGGCACGGTCCCTTATCCACGGACCTTTAGCCTTCCGGTGCTGATTTTGGCCGTTACTGCCATGATTTTGAGTGGCTATCTGGCCATGGGCCTGTTCCGAGCAGTGAAGCTGTCCCAGTTCGTGAAATTGCACAAGATTGCCCGTGTTGACATTATCGTCATCGTGGCTTGGATTGCGGTGGTCTTTGCCTATTACATTCGCGTGATTGGCAACCCCATCGGTGCAGCTCCGGCTTTCAAGGTGGGAGCCTTCCTGCCCTTGGTAGCCTTGATTTTGGTGATTGCCGCCGCCTCAGGGCTGAAGAAGGATATCAAGAAAGTGCGTTCTACCGACCGCATCCGCTGAGTTTTTAGAAAGAGGAAAAATGAAGGCCGACTTCCGTTTGGGAGCCGGCCTTGCTATTTTCAGATGATTTTGTTTCGGTCGAGTTCGAAGATTTCCATGTCCTTGAATTGTTTCCCTTCGATCACCATGCGGATGAAAGTGATTTTCTTGTGGAAACCGCTGTTGCCCGCCGCTCCGGGGTTGACGTGCAGAAGGTTGAGTTTCTTGTCGTAGATGACCTTTAGGATATGCGAGTGCCCGCAGATGTATAGGTTGGGCTTTTTTTCTTCCAAAATGTATTTCACCTCTGACATATAATGGCCCGGATAACCACCGATGTGGGTCATATAGACATCGACATCCTCGACGTGGAAGAACAGGTCCTCGGGATATTGCATTCTTACGATGTGGTCGTCAATATTGCCATGAACAGCACGCAACGGCTTGAAAGCCGCCAAGGCTTCAGCCGTTGCAATGTTGCCGATGTCGCCTGCATGCCACAGCTCGTCGACATCCTTGAAGAAATCGAAGAGCTGCGGGATGAGGGTGCAATGGGTGTCTGAAAGAATGCCTATTCGTTTCATTTTTGGTTGTCCCCCTTGCCCTCATCTGTGGGGGCAGAGGGAGAAAAAACTTTCTTTATTTCAAATTGATCATAAAGCCGATGGCCAACACTTCCTTGAACTGGACTTTTGAGCCCTTGATCAAGTCGCCTGTTTCAGTGTAGAACGGGATGTCGTAGTCATAGATAAGATGGGTGGCAAGGTTGGCGTTGAGCCAGTCGTTCACCTTCAGCACGAGCATGTTTTGCCAATCGACGTCGATGCGCTCGGGGTGGTTGAGGTAGTTGGAGAAGAGCTCGAGCTTCGAGTTGAAGTCGATATTCTTGGCCAAGGGATATTGGAACTTGGCCACGGCACGGGCACCAAACTCGTAGCGTATCTTCTCGCTCTTGGCATGTTGGGTGGTGTCGTTGGCATCGAGGGCGTTGACGCCAAAAGCGCCAATGGAGGCCAGGTATTCGTCGTTGACGATGGTGATGCGTCCGGTGATGGGCGAGAAGTAGAGCGAGAAGTGCGGGTTGGGCACCCATTCGATACCAAGACCCAACGAGATGTAGGCCGGAGCAAGGAACTTGGAGATGTAGGTGGTGGAGTCAAGTTCGTAGTTGTAGCCTTTGGCAAACTGCGAGCGGAAGGCCAGTTCGGCACTATAGTTCAAGTGCTCTGTGGCCTTGATGCCGGCCAATGAGGTGAACTCAATCTTGTCGTCGGTCTTGATGGGCTTTTTCTTGAAGCTGTAGTAACTGTAGCCTAATCCAAGATTCAAGGTGTTATCCCACTTGAATTTGTTTTTCAAGTAGTGGATCTCGTAGTTGAATAGGCCTTGCCCGTTGACGGAGTTCTGTCCGCCGGCAGCCCAGTTGGTGTAGCTGCTTTGTCCGAAATTGAGGCCGATGTTGCCTTTGTGGGTCCAACCTTGAGGTTGCTCGTCTTGTGCAAAAGACGCAATGCATAGCATGATTGCCAATGCGCTAAGTAATACTTTTTTCATTTGGTTGTAATTATTTGTTATTTAATGATTTAAAGATTCAAGATTTATAATTCGAAGATTCATGATTTAACTCCCAACGGCTAACTCTAAACTAATAACTGTTCCCATCCTGGAAATTTCGGTTGCCGATGCTGAAAGTGATATCCTGCATGTTGTTGCTGCGCACGTATTTGCCGTTCTTCTCGGCAGGGATCCATACGGTCTCTTGCAACAGACGGACGGCCTCGTTGTCGCAGCCGCCACCCACCGAATTGAGAATGACGATGTTAGAGACGCTTCCATCGGTCTCCACCACGAAGCTCAGGCGTACTGTGCCTTGGATCTCACGCTCCTTGGCCTCGGCAGGGAATTGCATGTTGTTGACGATATATTGCCCCATATTGCTGCCATCGGCGAAATAGGGCTTGGCCACTTCTTCCAGTTGCTTGTATTCATATATTTTATATGAGGTGTCGGCATCAAGGGTAAGGGGTGCTACAAGGCGCTCACGACGTTTCCAGTAACGCTTGTAGCTTTTGGCATGGAAGTCCACCTCATAAGCGAAATCGTAGTCTGACGGCAAACCACTGATGAGAGCAGGCTTCCAAAGAATGGTCTTCACCAAATGGAGTGCGATGGGCGTGGCGGCATCGCTGAAACTCGACTTTACCACATATTGGCTGGCATCACCTTGTGCATCAACATGGAAGCCGATCACGACTTTGCCACTGTTGCCTTGTTCGAGGTCGGACGCAGGATAGATGAGGTTTTGCGTGATGTATTGTTTGGTGATTGCCGTGCCAGCAATGGGCTCGGGAAGTGCCACTTGCGCTTTGATTTGCAGCCCATAAAAGAGGACGAAGAGAATGAAAAGTGGGCGAGTGTGTCTCATAGTGCTGAGTTTTATAGTTACGATGATGCAAAAGTAGGAAAATACTCGGAAAAAAGCGTATTTTTGCAGAAAATTTCAACCCATGGAAGATAACTACAAGAACAACATGGTGTTCGGCATCCATCCTGTGCTCGAACTGATCCGCTCGCAGAAGGAGATTGAGAAAGTTTATATACAAGGTGGTTCGCGCTCGCTGGAGATTTCGGAGATCGCCAACACTTGCCGCAAGAACGGCGTGCCAGTTCAGTTTGTGCCCATCGAGAAGATGAACCGCCTGACGCGCAAGAACCACCAAGGTGTGGTGGCCTTCATCTGCCCAATCGAATACCAGCCTTTGGAAAACGTGGTTTCAGCCATCTTCGAAGATGGTCGCGACCCGTTCATCCTGATGCTCGACCGCGTGACCGACGTGCGCAACTTCGGCGCCATCGCCCGCACGGCCTACGCCGCCGGCGTGGATGCCATCGTCATTCCCAACCATGGCTCGGCACTCATCAACGGCGACGCGATGAAGACTTCGGCAGGGGCGTTGTCACTCATCAACGTGTGCCGTGTTGAGAACATGAAGGATGCCATCGACTTCCTGAAAGCCAGCGGCCTGCGTGTTGTAGGTTTCACCGAGAAGGCCCAAGAGAGCCTTTGGAAATCCGATCTCACCGGCCCGCTCTGTGTGATGATGGGTTCGGAGGAGGACGGCATCAGCCCCGCCTATCTCAAACGCCTCGACGACCACCTGATGATTCCGATGCCTGGCGACATTGATTCGCTCAATGTTTCCGTGGCCACGGGTATCGTCTGTTTCGAGGTGGTGCGGCAGAGGATGG
>CAMUYT010000064.1 GCA_947164955.1 uncultured Bacteroidales bacterium
CGATTTCGTCGCGCAGCTTTTGGATGCGGGTTTGCAACTTGTTGCCTTCCCTACGTATGCGGTCGCCAGCGTTCGGATCGTCTTTCCAACTTTCCATCATCTCGCGGAACTCATTGGTCGAAGCCTCGTTTTGGTTCCTGCGCATCGTGTCGAAGAGACCGTCAATGAGTTCACGGTATTCCTTGTTGATGGCATCCTTATACTTCATCGGCACATAACCAATTTCAATCCAACGTTTTTGGAAAGCCTTAATGGCATCCATGTTCTCATTGCGATTGGTGCCCAATTCAAAAGCCTTAATCTCATCGAGCAAGGCCCGCTTGGCTGCCAAGTTGGCGTCTTCCTCAGTACGACGGCCACTGAAATGCTCATTCTTTCGGGTGAAGAAGGTGTCGCATGCAGCGCGGAAGCGTTTCCAAATCTTGTCAGTATGGCGTTTCGGCACAGGGCCGATGGTCTTCCATTCCTCCTGGAGCTTCTTCATCTGCTCAGTGGCGTTCTTCCACTCAGTCGACTCCATCAAGGCTTCAGCCTCAAGGCACAACTGGGTCTTACGTTCCAAGTTCTCGGTTTGGCGGTCCTTGAGTCCTGCAAAGAAAGCCTTCTTTTTGGCGAAGAACGAATCCATGGCGCCACGGAAGCGTTGCCAAATCTCCTCATTCTCCTTTTTGCCAGCAGGACCGACAGTCTTCCAAACACCGAAAATCTCCGACAGCTCGGTCGACTTCTTCTGCCATGCGTTGACACTAGGATAATCTTCACCAACAATCTCTTTGGCTTTTTCACAAAGCGCCTTCTTGGCTTCAAGGTTGGCTGTTTGCTCCTCCTCAATCTTGGCATAATGCTCGCGACGGATGGCATTGATCTTATCTGTAGCGGCCTTGAAGCGTTCCCAGATCTCATCTTTCTTGTCTTGCGGGACAGGGCCGATTTCCTTCCAGTCCTCATGCAGTTTCTGCAGGGCCTTGAAGGCTTTGGTGATCGATTTCTCGTCCAAGAGCTCCTCGGCTTTCTCGCAAAGCTCAATCTTGGCATCAAGGTTCTTCTTCATGTCGAGATCACGCAATTCACGGCCAATCCTGACTTTGTCGAAGAACTTCTCCACAAGGAAGTGATAGTTGTTCCAAAGGTTGGCGTTGTCGGCGGCAGGCACGGGGCCTATCTCCTTCCAACGATCCTGCAAGGCACGGAAGTCGTCGTAGGTCTTTTTCAGCGACTCTTCCGAAGCGATGATTTCCTTCAGTTCGTCAAGGATGCCCTGTTTCTTGGCCAAGTTGTCCTGCTTTTGCTTCTCGAGGTCCTCGTTCTGCTTGGCGCGGTTGTTTTTGAAGATGCCGAAAGCTGCATTGAAACGCTGCTCGACGGGATCTTCAACATGTTGGAAACTATCAGCTTCACCGCCACCTTGAAGGAATTTCTCGAGTTCGTTATCCATATCTTCCTTGTTCAACTTATTGAAATGGAGACGAATAGCAGCAACCTTATCCTTGATGTTTTGGACATCGGAGTCTTGCACGAGTTCTTCGAGCATCTCTACGAGTTGCAGTTTGTTGAGGCCGTCCAAGTCGGTGTTGTCTTCTAACACTTCCTCATCGTCCTGTTCAGGGAGATCTACCATTTCAGGGATCACCTCGTCGGTCACTGGTGCCTTTTCGGCCATGGCTTCCTCCGTGAGGGTCTTTGCCTCGATTCTCACCTTACCAGGCAGGATGCTGGGTTGGATCAGTTTGACAATCTTCTTTTTCTCGTTACCGTCAATGGCTTTCTTGGGAGCCTTCGACGTCGTTTCATTCTCCATTCCTTCGCTAACGGGGGAATTTTGATTCAGTTGTTCGTTGTTTTCCATTTCAATTCGTTTTATGATCAAGGAATAGCCTCGATACCTATTATACAATAAAGCGTGCAAATATAGGAATTATTTGTCAAGCGAGGTTATTTTTTCGATTTTTTTCGAATTTAGGCGAACAAAAGGTCATCAAATGTCGGACAATATTTTTGAGGGTTGCCAACAATGACAATTTATCTCGCTGTAATTCAATAAAATGAGTATTTTTTTCAAAAAAAATGACAAAAATCGATTGTGGGTAACGGAAAAAAGCCTACTTTTGCACCGCAATTCACAACCGAGGAGAGGTGGGTGAGTGGCTGAAACCAACAGTTTGCTAAACTGTCGTATCCAGCAATGGGTACCGGGGGTTCGAATCCCCCCTTCTCCGCGAAAGAAAGAAGACGATGAAACGCATCGTCTTTTTTTTCGGGGTATGGCGCAGTCCGGCTAGCGCACCTGCTTTGGGAGCAGGGGGTCGAAGGTTCGAATCCTTTTGCCCCGACAACAAAAAAAGGGACTTTCTCAAGTCCCTTTTTCGTTTTCAACACCCCTATATTACTCTTCCGTCAGGTCAACGATTTCTGCCTCGGGGGCGTTTTTCATCACCGAAGCGATGCCATTCTTCATCGTGGCTTCGCTGGCATACATCTGACTTAAGCCGATGACTTGACCGTTCGTGGCCATCAGGTTGAAGTAAGGCTTGCCATTCGAGGCTTCCTTGATCTCAAAACGCTTTTCATCCTGGCTGTTCTTTCTAACGGATTCCACGCCATTCAAGCAAGAAGCCTTTGTTTTATATCCTTCGCTGGTGAGGATGACTTGGCCATTGGTGGCCTTCAGGTTGAACTGGAATTCGCCGTTCTTCCTGGTTGTAATTTCAAATTTTCCCATTTTTTCTTGTTTTTAAGATTGGTTTAGGGTGCAAAAATACATTTTTTCTTCTCATTATCAGAAAAAAAATGTTTTTTTTCATTGCAAACGCGCCAGCAATTCATCGCGATAGCTTGCCCCAACGGGAATCTTGTTGCCCATCACCGTGACATCGCTCTTGTCCAAGTCCTGGATGTGCATGAACGAGACGATATACGACTTATGGACACGCACAAAACGTTCCTTGGGCAGCAACTCCTCCAAATCCTTCAATGCAAAAAGGGCGGTGATACGGCGTTGTGTGGTGTGGAAGGTGACATACTCGTGTTGCCCTTCGATGAAAAGCAGGTCGTCGTAATTGATTTTGTAAAGCTTGTAATCGGCCTTCACTGTGATGAAATCGTTCGACTTGCTAATGGTGTCGGCTGAGGGCTTAGGCGCGTTTTCCGACCTCGACGGCACGTTGCCGATAGCCTTGTTGATGGCTTGGAAGAAACGAGGAAAGTCGAAAGGCTTGAGCAAATAGTCGGAAACGGCCAAGTTAAAAGCGTCGACGGCGTACTCGGAATATGCCGTTGTGAAAATGACGGCAGGCTTCTTTTCCAAACTTTTCACTAACTCAAGTCCAGTCAAATCAGGCATTTGGATATCCAAAAGCATAATGTCGATATGGTTGTTTTTCAAGGCCTCCATAGCCTCAAAAGCGTTACTACAGGTGGCTACCAATTGAAGTGATTCAACCTTTGAGACATAATCCTGAAGGAGCTTTTGTGCCAAATACTCATCATCGACGATGATCACGTTATACTTCTCGTTCATAGTTCAATCTTGACTTTATAGATTCCTTTATCTTGTTTAATATCAAATGAATAGTCCTCGCCATAATGCAACATCAGACGTTGTTGCACGTTTTTCAGTCCGATACCCGACTTCTCTCCCCCATTGCCAGCAATCGGAAGTGCGTTTTCGGCCACCGTATTCTCGGCCTCAAAACAAATGCTGTTGTCCGCCTGCCTCACGCTGACGTGCACATAACCGTCGGGATGCGTCTCCAAACGACTGTATTTGAAGCAGTTCTCAATAATAGGTTGCAACAGCATGGGTGCAATCATGAATTCCTCTTTCTCCACATCTTTCGTGAAGCTCACGTCGCGGTGACCGCCCATTCGCATCATCTGGAAATCGATGAAATTGTCGATGTATTTGATTTCCTTGCTCAACGGAATCATCTCGGCCTGACAGTCGACAAGCACATAACGCAGCATCTCAGAAAGCTTCAACACACCATCAGCAGCATTGTCATCGTGCGTGTAAACCATTGAGTAAATGTTGTTTAGAGCATTGAAAAGGAAATGTGGGTTGATTTGCGACTTGAGGTAACGCAACTCCATGTCGAGTTTCTCGCTTTTCAGTTGGTCGCCAATGATTTTTTCCTCATTTTCCTTACGTTGATAGTAGAAAATCAGGACAATGGCGAAAGTAGCGATGAACCAAATGAGTCGCACCATGAAGACCACGAAACTGACACCAAAATCGAAAATCTCGGCAAAGGGACGCTTGGTGATGAAGTGCAACAGACAGATGTCAATAGTCGTGGAGACAACAGCCCAAAATGGAATGACAAGAATGGAAAGCAGGATGAAAAGCACCACCTTGCTCCGCTTCAAGAAATGCTCAATCAACACCTTATTAATAAGGACCACCAGAAGCATCTCAATCCCCACAAAGCACAACGAACTGATGGTGCGGAACAGGAAGTTGCCATTGGAATGCACTGCGAAGAAAATGACAAACAGCGCAATCCAGATGACGCCGTTCTTGTAGAGGCGCTCCAGCAGGTCGAGATTGGCGGTCGCCAGGTTGGGCAACGTTGGCCTTTTCATATCCTTGATTTTCATGCCGCAAAGATAAGGCGATTAGGCCAATGCCGAAACGCTTTTCAACGAAATTTGGGAAAATGTCAATAAAGTTGGGACTTGGATGTTGAGGGTTAAAAGTTAATCGTTGGTCCGTCCCGTTGGATTGTATTCAAAAAGTGGAAAAAATTTCGTTGAACACATATAATAATTCGTTGAAAACTTCGTATCTAACTTCATTGGAATCACTACTTTTGCACCTTATTTATTAAAAGCGCTACAACTTTGAAGACACTTATATGAAAAAATTGATTTTCAACATTTTGGCAATAACAACTTTTGCTATAACACCCTTCTTTTCGTATGGGCAGACCGACGAATCGACCCTTCAACAGGCTCAGGGGCCTAAGAACCCTGGGGCCTTGCAACTCACCCTTGAACATGCTTTGGAGATTGCCCTCTCGGAAAGCAACACCATCAAAATCGCCGACATGACCGTGGAAAAGACGGGCTATGCGCGAAAAGGCAGCTATGCTGCACTCTATCCCAATATCAGCGCTAACGGTTCCTACCAACGCACCCTCAAAAAGCAGGTGATGGTGATGGATATGGGCGGCAATCCCATGGAAATCAAGGTGGGGCGCGACAACAACATCAGCACCTCGGCTTCGGCCAGCATGCACTTGGTGAACGCCCAGCTTTGGGAAAGCCTGAAACTCTCGGGCATGGACGTGGAACTGGCCGTCGAGCAAGCACGCTCGTCTAAAATTGCGATGGTGAAACAGGTAAAACAAGCCTTCTATGCCGTCTTGCTCGCTCAGAAGTCGCTCGACGTGGTGACCTCGGTCTACGAGAACGCGCAAAAGAACTACGAGAAGACCGAACAACGCTTCAACGTGGGCAAAGCCTCGGAAGTGGAACGCCTGCGTGCCCAAGTGACGATGATGAACGCCGAGCCCAACGTATCAAGTGCACAAAACTCGGTTTTGCTCGCCACATGGCAACTGAAAGCCGTGATGGGCATCGATTTGGACACCGATGTGGAAGTGGTCGGCGACCTAAACGACTATACCGAGACCATGCTCACACCCTATGTCTCAGAAGACAACCTGAGCAACAACAGCTCGCTGCTGCAACTCGACATCCAGAAGCGTATGCTCGAATCGACCATTAGGATGCAAAAGAAGCAATACTTGCCCACTCTGGCTGCCAGCATCAACTACAACTACAGCGCCATGGGCGACGACGAGCTGCGTTGGTTCCCCTCCTCCACTGCTGCAGTGAGCCTCAGCATTCCCATCTTCGATGGCTTCCAGAAGCACAACGCCATCAAGCAGAGCAAGGTGAACAAGAGCATGCTGGAGCTGCAACGCGAGGACGCCGAACGCAACCTGCGCATCGGTATCCGCAACTACAACGACCAAATGGCACTCTGCATCAAGAACTACCAAGCTGCCAACGCCACCGTCTCGATTGCCCAAAAGAGCTACGACATCTCGGAGAAGATGTACGAAGTGGGCAAGGCCACTTTGGTCGAACTCAACGATGCGCAATTGGCTTTACAACAGGCACAACTCACTCAGGCCCAAGCGGTTTACAACTTCATGGTCGCAAAAGCCTCGTTGGACGAATTGATTGGCAAGGAATAAGATTGGCCGTTGGCTAATGGCTAATAACTTATGGCAAATGGCCAACAGCCAAATCCTGAATCTTTAAATCTTTGAATATTAAATCTTTAAATTTTGAATCCTTGAATATTAAACACACATCAATGAAATACTTCAAACTCAGTATCATCACTCTCGCCACTGCCGCCCTGATGACTGCCTGTGGCTCGAAAGACAGCAACACTACCACTACGACAGAACAGCAAGCCACGGCACAAGCCGCGCCTGTGGTCAGCGTGGTGACGGCACAAGCCGAAGACGTCGAAATCACCAACACGTTCACCTCCAACATTGAGCCTTTCGCGACAAACAACATCGTCTCGCAAACAGCAGGTCGCATCGTCAGCATCAAGGCTGAGGTGGGACAACAAGTGCGCAAAGGCCAGATTTTAGCCACGATGGACGATGTCAACTTGGCCAAGACCCGTATGCAATACGTCAACGACTCGACCGAGCTGGCACGCCTCACCGAGCTTTACAACATCGGCGCCGTGGCCCAATCGGACTACGACATGGCCCGTCTCGCCCTGAACGTCACGAAAAAGACCTATCAAAACCTGGCCGAGAACACCTACCTCCGCAGCCCCATCAACGGCGTGGTGACCGCCCGCAATTACGACAAGGGCGACATGTACAGTATGCAGATGCCCATCTTTGTCGTGCAGCAAATCCAGCCCGTCAAGATGCTCATCAATGTGTCCGAGAGCCATTTCACCCACATCAGCAAGGACATGACCTTCGACATCACCGTGGAGTCGTACCCAGGCGAGACCTTCACCGGCAAGGTGAACCTCATCTACCCCACCATCAGTGCTGCGACCCACACCTTCCCCGTCGAAGTCGTCTGCCAGAATGCGGACCAAAGACTGCGTCCAGGCATGTTTGCCCGCGTGACGGCCAACTTCGGCACCAACCACCATGTGGTCGTGCCTGACGTTGCCGTGGTCAAGCAACAAGGCTCGGGAGAGCACTTCATCTTTGTGTTGCAGCCCGACAATACGGTGAAATATACACTCGTGGAAGTCGGCAAGCGTCTTGGCGACAAGTATGAAATCATCAGCGGCATCAACGAGGGCGATAAAATTGTCACCGAAGGACAGATCCGTTTGAAGGACGGAGTGATGGTAACCGTGAAATAAATTATTGTGGAGTGTGGAGTTAGTAGTGAGGAGCATTCCCCCACAACTCCAAACTCTTCACTCCTAACTCCTAACTGAAAGAAAATGAGTCTACAAAGAACAGCAGTCAATAATCCGGTGACGACAGCCTTGGTGTTTGTCGCCATCGCCATCTTCGGCATTTATTCCTTGATGAACCTCTCCATCAACCAATTGCCCGACATGGAGACCAACTTCATCATGGTCCTGACCTCCTACCCTGGAGCCAGCGCCGAGGACATTGAGACCAACATTTCCAAGACGTTGGAAAACACGCTCAACGCCGTGCCCGACCTGAAGCACCTCTCCTCCACTTCGCGCGAGAACACATCCGTCATCTCGATGGAATTTGAGAGCGGTATCGACATTGAGGAAGCCACCAACAACGTGCGCGACAAGCTCGACATGGTGCGAAACTACCTACCCGACGGGGCCACCAACCCCGTCATCTTCAAGTTCAACGCCGAGGATATGCCCATCATGCTCCTCAGCGTGACGGCCAAGGAGAGCCTGCCGGCTTTGGAGAAAATCATCGACGACCGCATCACCACGCCTTTGGCGCGTGTGAGCGGCGTGGGTACGGTGTCGGCCAGCGGTGCCCCAAAGCGTGAGATCCAAGTCTACGTCGACCCCAACAAACTGGAAGCCTACGGCCTGACCATCGAGTCGATTTCGTCGACCTTGATGTATGAAAACCAGAACATTCCGTCGGGTTACATCGACATTGGCTCCAACACCTACAATCTGCGCGTCGAGAAGCAGTTCCGTTCCGCTCGCGAAATGGAAGACATCGTGGTGGGTTCACGCAACAACGCCCCCGTCTATCTCCGCGACGTGGCTCGTGTAGTCGACGGCCCGGAAGAGCGTTCGCAAGAGTCGTACAGCAACGGCGTGCAAGGTGCCACCATCACCATCCAAAAGCAAACCGACGCCAATGCCGTCAACGTCATCAGAGGCATCAAGAAACAGCTGGCATCCATCGAAAAGACCTTGCCTTCCGATGTTAAGGTGACCATCATCGTCGATGGCTCCACCAGCATCATCAACTCCATCGGCAGCTTGCGCAACACCATCCTCATCACCTTCCTCTTGGTCATGCTCGTGGTGTTCGTCTTCCTCGGTCGCTGGCGTGCCACCTTCATCATCGTTTTGGCCATCCCGATTTCGTTGCTGGCCTCATTAGTCTATCTGTTTGCGACAGGCAACACACTGAATATCATCTCCATGTCGGCTCTTTCCATCGCCATTGGTATGGTAGTGGACGATGCCATCGTGGTTTTGGAAAACATCACGACCCATATCGAACGCGGCGAAAAGCCGAAAGAAGCCGCCGTTCATGCCACCCAAGAGGTGTCGCTTTCGGTTATCGCCTCCACCCTCACCATGTTGGCAGTGTTCCTGCCGCTGACCATGATTAAAGGCACGGCTGGCGTGATGTTCAAGCAATTGGGTTGGATCGTGTCTATCATCATGATTGTGTCAACTGCTGGCGCTTTGACCTTGGTGCCCATGATGTGTTCGAAGATGCTTGTGATGAATCCGCACGAAAGCAAGTTCCACAAGGCCATCTTCCGCCCCATCAACAAAGCCTTGGATGCCATCAGCAACGGTTATGCCCGCCTCATCAATTGGGCTGTCAACCACCGCAAGTTGGTGTTTTTCAGCATGATGGGACTGTTCGTCATATCGCTCGTGGTATTCCTTCCCGGACTGCGCACCGAAATGATGCCTAAATCCGACTCGGAACGTATCTCCATCAGCATTGAGTTGCCTGTGGGAACGGGACAAGAGGTCACGGGGGCCTTCGCCAAAGAGCTGGCCGACGAATTCATGGCCATGCCTGAGGTGAAAATCTGCAACTACAGCTTCGGTCAGGCCGACTCCGACAACGCCTTCGCCTCAATGCGAAACAACGGCACACACATCATCTCCTACAACCTGCGAATCGGCACCAAGACCGAGCGCCGCAAGGCAGGGATGCGTACCTCAACGGAAATCGCCGAGGAAATCCGCGGCAAGCTCAACGCCATGCCCATCATCAAGAAGGCCAACGTCAACGAAGGCGGTGGCGGCATGGGTGGCATGAGCACCGTTCAGGTGGAAGTTTACGGCTACGACTTCGGCACCACCGACCGCGTGGCTAACGAAATCGCCCAAAAACTGCGCGACAAAGGCATCAAGCAAGTCATCGTGGGTCGCGACGACTACACGCCTGAATACCAAATCGACTTCGATCGCGAGAAACTGGCCCTCAACGGCATGAACAGCTCGACGGCTGCCACCTATGTCAAGAACCGCATCAGCGGCTCGGTCACCTCCTATTATCGCGAGGACGGCGACGAATACGACATTCGCGTACGCTACGCCCCCGAGTTCCGCACAAGCATCGAGGACATCGAAGACATCAAGATCTACAACGCCTACGGACAAGCCGTGCGCGTTGGCGACCTTGGCACCGTGGTCGAGGCCTTGACCCCGCCCAACATTCAGCGTAAGGACCGTGAGCGTATGGTCAGCGTGACCGCCGTCGTCGGTAAAGGCATGGTGCTGAGCGATGTGGTGAAGATGGCCGAAGAGGTGATTGACGACACTGAGATTCCTTCTGAAATCATCACCAAAATCGCTGGTGACTACGAGACCCAGCAGGAAATGTTCGGCGACCTGATTACGTTGCTCATCCTCATCATCATCTTGGTTTACATCGTGATGGCCGCCCAGTTCGAGAATTTGATGAAACCTTTCGTCATCATGTTCTCCGTGCCGTTCACCTTCACCGGCGTGTTGCTCGGCCTGTGGGTCAACAATGCCGCCTTGGGCGTCATGTCGTTGGTCGGTATCCTGATCTTGATGGGTATCGTCGTGAAGAACGGTATCGTGCTCATCGACTACACCACCCTGCTTGAGGAACGTGGTGTGGAGGTGAAAGAAGCCACAGTGAAGGCCGCCCGTTCGCGTCTGCGTCCTATCTTGATGACTACCCTCACCACCGTGTTGGGCATGATTCCTATGGCCATCGGCCGCGGCGAAGGCGCCGAGATGTGGAACGGCTTGGGTATCACCGTCGCCTGGGGTTTGACCATTTCCACCCTCATCACCTTATTATTAATCCCTGCCCTGTATTGCTCGTTGGAAACCAGAGCGGTACGTAGAAAGAGGAGAAAAGCCGAGGAAGCACTTACCAAAACTGAAAACATTAGATAAGCCATGAAAGCAGTTTTAATTACATATAATCAGGCCTATTATGACGAGATTGCCGCTGTTTTAAACAATAACGGCGTCAAGGGTTTTACAGAATGGAATGAGATTAAAGGTCATGGCAGCAACACGGGC
This sequence comes from uncultured Bacteroidales bacterium, assembly GCA_947164955.1. GTDB lineage: Bacteria > Bacteroidota > Bacteroidia > Bacteroidales > F082 > Limimorpha. The sequence continues at coordinate 10,709 of CAMUYT010000064.1, forward strand.
GAGCCGCACTACGGCACCCACGCCTGGCCGACCTTGAACAACGCCATCATCAGCATCGTCCCCGACGAGGCCGTCGACGGCATTATGAACCAACTTCACGAAAAAGACCTCAAGACCCCGGATTTGGGGCTGAGGGCTTTTTCGTGGAATGTGGAGAAGATGGTCTGATAGCTTCGTCTGTATTATCGCATAATAGAAGATGCCAACACATATTCCAGTTGCATAGTCCGCTCTACAGCGTCATGCGGTATCAAAACATACTTCCAAGGCTTTGAAGTTTCTTTGGAAACCACGCTACAGTATTCCATTGCAGCCTTTTTCTTTTCCACTACTTCCTCATTATTCAATTCATTATTTGCCTTGGTTTCAACCATATAGACAACATCCTTTGTCTCAACCACAAAGTCAGGCTCATACCGATGGGCACCATTGCCCCAATAGATCCGGAATTGGTTAGGAACGGGACGCAGCCATCTCAATACCTTATCGTCATTTTCAAGCAAAAATGCGAAATCCAACTCCGTGGAACTATCAAACTTGTATGTCAAATAGTATGATTTCAAAAAGCCAGTAAAGATATATTTTCTCATCGAATCAACAATAATATACTTATCAGTTACATTAGAAACTTTACATTCAAATCGTTTATTCTCTGTCATTCAATATCCCTCAAATATAACTTTTGAATACTCCCTC
>CAMUYT010000065.1 GCA_947164955.1 uncultured Bacteroidales bacterium
CGTCATCGGCGTCTACCGCCTGACGATGAAGTCGAACAGCGACAACTTCCGCCAGTCGAGCATCCAAGGCGTGATGAAACGCATCAAGGCCAAGGGGGCCGAGGTCATCATCTATGAACCCACTTTGCCCGATGGGACGACCTTCTTCGGAAGCCTCGTGGTGAACGACATGGCCAAGTTCAAGGCCATGAGCCAAGCCATCATCGCCAACCGCTACGACAGTGTCCTCGACGACGTGAAAGACAAGGTTTATACAAGGGATATTTTTAAACGGGATTAAATGTTTAACAAGACAAACCCTGAATATTTTGACGGTCCGTGGAACTTCGAAAAGACCGAGCACGCCATTCTTGGCCTTTGCAAGATTCTTGACCGTTATGCCCATAAGCTGACGCTCGAAGACCTGAAAAACGACCCTCGATGCGCCCGCATCCCCAACTTGAGCCTCGACACCGTTCAACAAGTCATCGACGAGACTGAATCCAAACTCCGCCGCGGCATCAAGACCCTTGACCACGAGGTCATCTACCACACCGGTCCACACCACGACGACATCATGCTGGGTCTCATGCCCTTCATTAACAGGCAGATGCGTAGTCCGCACAATCAGGTGCACTTTGCCATTATGACCTCGGGCTACCACAGCGTCACAGATGCCTTCTTGAGTGAAGCTCTCAGCGACACGCTGCGTTATCTCCACGAAGGCCGTATCCAGATGGTCGACTACCCCGACTTCTTCGAGAAAGGCTTCCGCTTCAAGCAAGAGAAAGACATCCACCATTACCTCGACAACGTGGCCCGAAAGAACCCCGACGAGATGCGACGCGGTTTCTGCCACCGCATCCTCCGCGACGCCGTGGGGCTGTGGCAGCTGAAGAGCGTGGAAGAAGTGGAAGATCGCTTCCAGATCGAGATCGCGAACTTGCGCGACGGTAAGCCCAATAGCCACGAGCTGCAGCAACTGAAAGGCGAAGTGCGCGAGTTTGAGGAAGAACTCGTGTGGGCCTATGCTGGCACCGCCTTGGACCATATCCACCACCTGCGGTTAGGGCTGTATGATCAAGGGTCCCATCTGGTTCATGAACACGATGTCCACGCCATCCTCAACCAGCTGCGTGAGCTGAATCCCACCACCATCACCGTGGCCATCGACTACGAAGGACTGGGGCCCAACACGCACTACAAGGTGATGCAGACCATCGCCGAGGCTGTGCGCCGTTGGGACGAAGAAGCCGACCTCAGCGAGTTGAAGATCTTCGGCTACCGCAACGTGTGGTCGACCTTCCATCCTTCCGAGGCCAATGTGTACATCCCCGTGTCGCTCAACGCGATGGCGGTGTTCGAGAAGGCCTTCAAGGACAGCTACCTGACGCAGGTCAAGGCGGAGTTCCCCAATCCCGACTTCGACGGTCCTTTCAGCGAGTTGGCGGAGCAGATTTGGGTGAAACAGTATAAGGACATCCAGTTTATCCTCGGCAAGGACTTCTTCTATGAGAACGTTCACCCGCTCATTCGTGCCACGCATGGATTGCTGTTCCTGAAACGAATGACGGTCAAGGAATTTTTGGATTTAGCGGAAGGGATGAAAAGAAAGATAAATGTGTAGTTTAAGCCGCCTATGTCATTCCAGGCAGAGGTTGTGCGACTGGAATCTATAGGCGGCGGCTTGAAAGAAAAGACATTAATTATATGACGGTATTATAAAGCATAGATTCCAAACGCACGTTTCCCTGCAAGGAATGACATGCTTTATAATCCCTGCAAAAATATCTCTATATGGACTTCATATCTCACCATTGGCTCGACATCACCACGACGGCGCTCGGCTTGGCCTATATCCTCTTAGAGTACAAAGCCAGCATATGGATGTGGGTTGTCGGCTTCGTGATGCAATCGTTAGGTATCGTATTGTACTATCAGAAAGGCCTCTATGCCGACTGCGGCATGGAGTTCTATTACTTGGCCATGACCGTCTATGGCTTCGTCGCCTGGATGCGTCACAAACAGAAGGCTTCCGACCTGCCCATCCGCCACATGCCCAAGAAACAAGCCGCGATTTGGCTCGGCCTCGCCGCCTTGATATGGTTGGCCATCTATTTTCTACTCAGCCGTTTCACCAACAGCAATGTGCCAGTCCTCGATGCTTTCACCACGGCATTGAGCATCGTAGGCATCTGGGCCTTGGCACGCAAATACCTGGAACAGTGGTTCGTATGGATTGTCGTCGACGTGGTTACCTGTGGGCTATATTTCTACAAAGACATCCCCTTCAAGGCCTCGCTTTATGGCATTTACGTCGTCATCGCCGTCTTCGGCTATTTCAAGTGGAAGCGGATGATGGAAGAGGGATAGGAAACTTCAAAAGGCAAGAAAAAATGCGGGTTCGGCAAAGCCGAATCCGCATTTTTTGTTTTTGAATTGTAGTGATGATATTATGCTGATAATGTCGATTGCTTGTTCGGAAGATTGTGGCCGAATAAGTGGCGGCAGTACGAAAATAATCGTATCTTTGCTGTTGAAATCCTTTGATCAATAAATCGTCTAAGACAGTGAAGATACTACATACCAGCGACTGGCACTTGGGACATGTGCTCTATGGCCACGACCGCACTAATGAACAACAAAATATGCTTGACCAGATGGTCGAGATTGTAAAGGAACAGAAGCCCGACCTGTTTCTGTTGTGCGGCGACGTTTTCCATACTTCGCAGCCATCGAATGCCATACAGACCATGCTGTCGGATGCACTCGTAAGCATACATAAAACCCATCCCGAGATGGTCATTGTGATGACCGCAGGCAACCACGACAGCGGCACGAAACACGAGATATTCCGTACGCCATGGCGGGCACTGAATGTGTATGCCATCGGCCAATTGGAGAAGGGAAACTTGGATGACCATATCATCGAAGTGCCTGGAAAAGGCTACGTCGTTGCCATACCCTATGTCTACGAGCGTATCCTTCCAGAAGGGCTCTTCCAACAATTGCTCGACAAAGTGGCTGCCAAGAATGCTGAGGGGCTACCCGTGGTGATGGCTGCCCACACCACGGTGAAAGGTTGCGATTTCTTGGGTCACGACCAGGGCACGGAATATGTCGTGGGTGGCATCGACTCGATAGACTTGGAACAATTGGGCGAAGGCTATGACTATTTGGCCTTGGGTCACATTCACCATGGACAGTTCATCCATAGCGGGAAACACAACGTAAGATATTCAGGCACCCCGCTGCCCATTAGCTTCGACGAGACCTTCAGCCATTCTGTCAGCATGGTTGAAATCGGCAAGCATGGCGATACCCCAACCGTGACAGAGATTGAAATCAACAATCCTCGTCCCTTGGTAACGCTGCCCTCTGAAGGACTGGCATCATGGGAAACGGCCAAGGAACTCTTGGAAAAGTTTCCTGCCGATATCCCAGCGTATATCCGTTTGAACGTGGAGATTGACGATTTCCTGCCCGTTGAAGCCCAAGCCGAAGCGGCAAGTCTGGTCAAAGGGAAACAATGCCATGTCTGCCACATCAATGCCAAAAGGAAAACCATGAACCAGGCTGAGGTCAAGGTGCTGACGGTGCAGGAATTTCAGGCGGAGAAACCTATCGAAATTGCAAGGCAATATGCTGAATACGAGGGCATCAGCTTCGACGAAGAGATGACCGACATGTTTAATGAGATCGTGAATAAGGTGACCGATGACGCACGAAATGAGAAATAAAGGAGGGCGAAGACCATGAAATTGCAGAAACTCATCATTCATAATATTGCATCGATTGAGGATGCTACAATCGACTTTGAAGCGCAGCCGTTGGCCAACAGCGAAGTGTTCCTAATTACGGGTAAGACGGGTTCGGGCAAGTCAACCATCCTAGATGCCATCTGCTTGGCACTTTTTGCCGATACCCCAAGGTTGGACGGAACAAAGATGCAGGGCAACACGAAAGACGGCAATGTCGGAGTTACCATCAAAGACCCGCGTCAGCTGATGCGAAGGAATACAGGAGAGGCTTTTGTTTCGCTTACCTTCACGGGCAGCAACGGCATACACTACGAAGCCACTTGGAGTATTGCACGTGCATACAAAAAAACAACAGGAACCCTTCAAAGCAAGTCCTGGCAACTGAAGAACATCGATTCGGACTTCACTTATACCAAAGACAAAGAGATTAGTGCTGAGATTCAAGCAGCCATCGGCCTCGATTTCAGCCAGTTCTGCCGCACAACATTGTTGGCTCAAGGCGAGTTCACTCGCTTCCTGAACAGCAATGACGACGAAAAAGCAGAAATTCTGGAGAAAATCACGGGAGTTGACATCTATTCGAAGATAGGCAAGAAGGTCTTTGAGGTGACCGGGAAGAAGAAAGAAGAATGGGAAAAAGCTAAGCAAAAGATTGATGGCGTGAGCACCTTGGACGAGAAAGACATCGCTGCCAAAAAGGAGGAAATCGCCGGATACGACGCTCAGTTGACTCAAGTCAAGAAAGCAGGCGAGGAGGATAAGGCCAAACTGCAATGGATCAACACGGATGCTGACTTGGAAAAGGCTGTCGCCACTGCCAATCAGGAGTACCAACAGGCTCAAGCCATAGTGGAAGGCGACGACTTCAAGAAAAAGGAAACGCTGGTCCAACAGTGGAATGCCACGATAGAAGCCCGCAACTGGCTGGGCGCGATGAAGGGGGCTGAGGAATCCATTTCCCAAGGTAAAAAGAAGATTGAAGAATGCGACAATACCATTAACAACGAAAAAAAGACGCTCTCGGAAACATTACAGCCGGCTTCCGATAAGGCACAAAAAGATGTCAACGAAGCACAGGCTGCCTACGAAACACAGGAAGCAGCGCTGAAGGAGCAAGAAACAGCGCTTGCCGAGCTCCATCTGCCCGAACTGCGCAAAGAACGCGACGCAGCCAAGGACCTGCAGCGAAACATCGCCACCACATACGAGCGAATTGATTCGTATAACAAAGAAAAAGAGCGCAGAGCCACCACCTCCACCTCACTCGAAACCTCGCTTGCCGAGATTGAAAAGAAACAGAAAGCATCTGCTGCAATGGAACCATTGATCCACGATGCCAAGGTAATCATGGACGACCGTAAGGCATTGCTCGACAAACAAAGCGACACTGTCGACAAGTTTGCCCAGACGCTGCGCCAGAAACTGCATGTGGGCGACATTTGCCCTGTATGTCGGCAGGAAATCAAAAGCGAGCTGCCGCATGAAGAAGAATTGGCCAAGCTCGTTGGCGGGCTTAGAGATGCCTTCACAAAGGCCGAAACGGAGCACCAAGAGCTGGTGAACAAGAAAAACAAGCTGGATGCTGAGATAAAAGCGGCCCAAAGATCCTATACGACGACTAAAGAAGCTTTCGACAAGGATGACTCCGTCAAGATGGCGAAACATAAAGTCATTGAATCATGCAAGGCTTGTGGCTTTGAAACCATCGATGAAAGTACACCCGAAAAGTTGGCCACACTAAAAACCGATACCGAAGCAAAGCTTCAGGAACTTGAGGCCATGATTGCAGATGGAGCTAAAAAAGAAGATGCCATTAAACTACAAAGAGAAGCCCTCGACAAGTCAAACAAAAACTTGGAGCAACTGAAGAAGACTGCCCAAAAGGCCGAACAAACCATCAGCGACTGCAAAGGTAGAATTGCCATCGCCGAAGAGGTTAAGAAAAACACGGAACAGGTGCAGCTGAAACAAGCAACGGACGCCTTCAATGCAAACGACCAGCAATTGAAGGCCTTTCTTGGCGCTCATCCAGACCTTGACATCGAGCGCCTGACGGCCTTGAATGCCTACTCTTCACAAAGCATCAACGGGATTCAAGCCTTGCTTGAGGCCGACAAAAACAATGTGCTGAGCAAGAAAACCCTGAAAGATGAGGCTGGCCGGAAACTGGAAGGGCACAGACAAGCAAAGCCCGAACTGAAGGAGGAGGATTCCATCGAATTGATGGAGGAACGCATCAAGGACAATGAGAAAGCCTTGACCGACCTCTCAGAGAAGAAAGGTGCCATCAACCAGGAGCTGAAGGCCGATGAAGAGAACAAGAAACAACTTGGCCACCTAAAGGAAGAGGCCGACAAGAAGCAAGCCGATTATCAAAAATGGTCGCGCATGAACCAACTCATTGGCGATGCCACTGGTAATAAGTTCCGCAAAATTGCCCAAAGTTATGTGTTGAACAGCCTCATCCATTCGGCCAACCATTATATGAGGACGCTGACCGACCGATACACACTGAAAGTGGTGCCAGGCACGTTCGTCATTTCGCTCGAAGATGCCTATCAGGGCTATGTGAGCCGGGCGGCAAGCACCATCTCAGGCGGAGAGAGCTTCCTTGTTTCCTTGTCGTTGGCTCTTGCGCTCAGTGATATTGGGCAACAGCTGGCGGTGGATACTCTTTTCATCGACGAGGGCTTTGGCACGCTCAGCGGCGAGCCGTTGCAGAATGCCATCAACACGCTGCGTTCGCTCCACACCAAGTCGGGCCGCCATGTGGGTATCATCAGCCACGTGGAAGAGCTGCAGAATAAGATCCCAGTACAGATCCAGGTGATACAAGAAGGAAACCTCTCTAGTAGTGAGGTGAGAGTGGTTACTATTGATTGATGGGAGATAATACATTTTCGGGCAAAGCCCCAGGCATCACATGCGAATGGGTGGCTGCCTGTTTTCTATTCTTCCCGTTTATATTAGTCTTCATCCAAACAACTCCGCGCCCAACTCATACACCGAAGCCATGGAAACAATACGAATCTTAAAACTATTGAAATCAAAAGTTTACAAAATAATATCACTTTTTTTGCGAATATTCAAAGATTTGGTTTACCTTTGCAGGCAAGATGAAGGTAACTTTCGACAAGGAATACTTAAAAGAGCTGTACACCACGGGTACGTCGCCTGACAAAAAACACCGTTTCCAACCCGATGTGGTAAGGAGATATGTCAAGGTGATTGACATTATGTTGGAAGCGGAGAATGTCAATGTGCTTACTTTGATTGGCGGACTTCATTATGAGCACTTGTCGGGAGATAAAGATGGACTTTCCTCTGTTAGAGTGAACAAGAAATATCGCGTTGAGTTTACAGAACAAACGGAAGGAAATGAAACTGTAGCCACCATCTGCAATATTGTTGAGTTGTCAAACCATTATGATTGAAGAAACTATGATACACATTGACGGAATTAAAGACGAAATGATTGCCAATAATCTGACTCCTTTCAGATTTACGCACCCCGGAGAGATTATCAAAGACGAATTGGAAGACCGTGGCATTTCGCAGCGCGAGTTTGCCCAAAATGTGGGAATGTCTTATTCCGTGCTCAACGAACTGCTCAATGCCCACCGTCCTCTTACCACCAATACGGCCTTGCTCTTTGAGGCGGCTCTCGGCCTGCCCGCCGAGTTGCTGATGCGCATCCAGACCAAATACAATCTTCAGATGGCTCGAAAAGACAAGGACGTCATCCGTTGGATGGCGAAGATACGGAAGGCGGCGGTATTCTAGCTGTTGTCAAATGGTGAGTTTTTTTGGCGTAATCTTGGTGTTTTGGTGAGATTATGCCGAGAACGAATTAGATTTTTCTTACTTGGTTTATGTTTTCTCAACTCTTGTTTTGTTTTTTTATATTTTTGCCATAAAAAAATCAAATCCTATGAAAAAGTTTGTATTCATCTTACTTGTCAGTATTTTCACAATATCTTGTGCCAAAAATCAGTTGTCGAACGAAGAAAAATATCCTTTTTTAGGAGATTTAATCGAGTCTTATTACCATCGTTATTATGAATATCCGACCTCAACAGAAGAGTTGCTAAACTATTGTAATGTGTATTTGGAGAGTTGGAATGATTATCCCGAAATAGATAGTATCAAGACAACTTTATATTATCTCCAAAAAGAGAAAAAAAGAATTCAATGGAAGTTTGTATATTCTGATCCATGGACTAAAGACAATTATTCCTATCCTTGGGCGGAAAAAGAATTATTGGTATTGGTTAACAAAGACACTCTTGTAAGAGAAAAACCCGATCTTATCTTTATGGGAGCTTGCTGGTCTGGCTTAATTGAATACTATATCCAAGACTATTTTAGATTTCCCCCTAATTTGGAAGAATTGATCGAGTATTCAGGAACAGAGAAGTTGCTTAATTACGACACGGTTCCTATTTCACAAGATGATGAGTTTTTATGTTCACCCAATTTCCGAGCTGAAGCCGTTCTATTACGCTTTTTCTTGAAAAACCAAAACGACCTAACATGGCTTTGTGAAGATTCCACATTATTGATCGCTTTGGCAAAAGACACAATCTATTATGAGCAGATTGATCCAGATTCACCATGCCATTGGTATGATGATGTAACCAATCCTAATGAAATCTTTTTGTTTTCGCCAAGGTATTATGATTTGTCGGGTAGAATATCTTGGAAATCAAGAAATGACGAGTTTGTAGCACAGTTTAGAAAAAGCGTTAGGGATTTAAGACAACATTACCCAACTATTATTGAAGGAGGTATTAATAATTGGCATTTTTTCCAATACACTCGTGCAAACGGATTGACTCTTTTCTGTAAAGATGATGATATGCAAACCAACACAAATTACTTTAAAGATTTAGAAACCTGTGTCAAGGAATTTGCCGAAGAAAACGACTTTTCCAAAATCGTATTCGTCGCTCCTTTTCTAAAGTAAAAATTGCCTTACCCAAACAACTCCGCTCCCATCTCATAAATCGAAGCCACTGGCACAATCTGAATTTTAAACCGCCTCGTATCCAAGCCCTTGGCATTGTACTTTGAGACAAAAATCTTTTCGAAGCCCAATTTGTCGGCTTCAGCGATGCGGGCTTCGATGCGGGTGACGGCGCGGATTTCGCCCGAAAGCCCCACCTCGGCGGCAAAGGCATAACTTGATGGAATAGGCACGTCGGCATTCGACGAAAGCACCGCAGCAATGACGGCCAAATCAATGGCGGGGTCGTCGACGCGGAGACCGCCCGCGATGTTCAGGAACACATCTTTTATAGAAAGGCGGAAGCCAGCGCGTTTTTCGAGGACCGCGAGCAGCATGTTCATCCTGCGGATGTCGAAGCCCGTGGCGGAGCGTTGCGGGGTGCCGTAGGCCGCACTGCTCACCAAGGCCTGTGTCTCGATGAGCATCGGGCGTTGGCCTTCCATGGTGGCGGCGATGGCGATGCCGCTCACCTCCTCGTCGCGTTGCGAGAGGAGGATCTCGCTGGGGTTGGTCACCTCGCGCAGTCCCGTGGCGTTCATCTCGAAGATGCCCAACTCGGAGGCCGACCCGAAACGGTTCTTGATGGTGCGCAGGATGCGGAAACCATAGTGGCGGTCGCCCTCAAACTGAAGGACCGTGTCGACGATGTGCTCCAAAATCTTCGGTCCGGCAATGCTGCCGTCTTTGGTGATGTGACCGATGAGGAACACCGGCACCTGATAGGCCTTGGCGATCTTGTTCATCTCGGCGGCCGTCTCGCGGATTTGCGAGAGGCTGCCCGCCGTGGCATCCACGTAGGGCGATTCCAACGTCTGTATGGAGTCGACAATCACGATGTCGGGCTGAACGTTCTTGAAGTGCTTCAGGATCTCTTGCGTGTTGGTCTCGGTCAAGATGAGGCAGTCGGTGTTGTGGATGCCGATGCGCTCGGCCCGCATCTTGATTTGGGTCTGGCTTTCCTCGCCCGAGATGTAAAGGATCTTTCTTCCAGCCAGTTGCAAGGCCGTCTGCAAGAGCAAGGTCGACTTGCCGATGCCTGGTTCGCCGCCCACGAGGGTGAGGGAGCCGAGTACAAGGCCACCGCCTAAAACGCGATTAAGTTCCTCGTAAGGCAAAATGATGCGCTGCTCCTTGGCGTTGGTGATTTCGTTGATAGGTACAGGCAAGCCTTTGTCCATCTCCAAGCCCACAGTCTTCTTCACTGATTTGGAGTCTTTTCCCGTCACTATGGTTTCCTCAACGCAGGTGTTCCATGCGCCACAGGCGGGGCATTTCCCGAACCATTTCGGCGACTCGTTTCCGCATTCCTTGCAGAAAAAGGCGGTTTTCTCTTTTGCTGGCATAACTATTGTTTTTCTTGCCGCAAAAATAATAAATCGAGCCAAATGCGTGGCACTTTCATATTTTTTGTTACTTTTGTGGCCAAATAATCTGCCGATGAAGCATCGTTTACTCACACTATTCGCCATCTTCCTCACTTCGCCGCTCTTTGCCCAGCAAGGTGATGTGGTGTTGTGTGAAGGCTTCTTCAACCCTTGGCTTGAGGAGGGCTGGGACGCGAAGGGCGACGACTGGGTGGTGTGGTACATCTCCAACACGACTTTTGCCGGTGGCAAGGCCCATGAGATGCAGATGTATCCTGACTTCAACTTCGAGGGCACCACACGTCTCGTTACGCCCGTTGTGGAGTTGGAAAAATACGACTTCATCAATTTCCAATTCAACCACAGCCTCGAAGCCACCCAAGGCGAGCTTGACGTGCGCATCGGCATCGGCATGTCGCAAAACGGCGAGGATTGGGAGAGCATCTGGGAAGACACCGTCAGAGGCAGTATCGCGCAGAGCCAATATCTGCTTACTTTTGATATGGAAGAGTGGCCAAGCAAGTCGCCGCAGTTTTGTCTTTATTTTTCGGGACACGGCGCTTACGTCAACAGCTGGTATATCGACAATGTCATCATCTTCGCCTCGAAGAAAAACAAGTACGGAGGCATCGACGATACCGACCAGAACGGATTTGTGGCTTCCCGCTCCCACATCCTAAGTCTCAAAGGTCCTTCGGCAGGCACGGTGACGCCCTTTGCCAAGATGAAGAAGTCGAAGAACAAGTTCTCGAAGATTGTCGAGGGTAGGAGGGGACGGAGAAGAAGATAGAAATCAGAATTCGTCGCGGAACTTGATGTCCTTCACGTTGAGTTGAAGGTTGGTCTTGCCTTGCCATGTATTATACTCCAGATGGTAGCAAATGCTGAAAGGCTCGCCGCTATGGATGCGGTTGAAGAGGTCGCCTTTCTGGAAGGCGATGCCTGAGAAAGGCGCGATGCCTTGTGCGGCGTCGCCAACTTGCGACACGGTGAGTTTCAGGTGTTTGTGACCACCCACAGGTCGCGATCCGCCTGCGTCGATAACATTGTCGGTCCAAAACACGGGAGCCATGTTGCCTGGTCCGAAGGGCGCAAACTGGTTGAGGATGCGCATGAACTTGGGCGTGATGTCGCTGAACT
>CAMUYT010000066.1 GCA_947164955.1 uncultured Bacteroidales bacterium
TGGTGGGCAGGCCGTAGGTGTCGTGGAAGGCGCGGACGAAATGGTCGCTCGAGGCTTTGGCGGCACTATATGGACTGTGGGGCTGGTATTTCAGGTCCTCGGTGAAGAACTTGTCGCCGAAGGCCAAGTGATGCTTATTGCTGCTGGCCTTGGTGCTGAAAGGCGGTTCGATGCCCTCGGGGTGGGTCAGCTCCAATGCTCCGTAGACCTCGTCGGTGCTGATGTGGTAAAAACGCTTGCCATCCCATTTCTCAGGCATATTCTCCCAATACAACTTCGCGGCTTGCAAAAGGCTCAGCGTGCCCATCACATTGGTTTGCGCGAAGGTGAACGGGTCTTTGATGGAGCGGTCCACGTGGCTTTCGGCTGCAAGGTGGATGATACCGTCGACGTGTTCGTCCTGCATCAGCTTGTATACGCCGTCGAAGTCACAAATGTCCATGCGGACAAACTTGTAGTTGGGCTTATCCTCAATATCTTTCAGGTTGGCGAGGTTGCCGGCGTAGGTCAACTTGTCGAGGTTGATGATTTTGTATTCAGGGTATTTGTTGACGAACAGTCGCACGACGTGGTTGCCGATGAAGCCCGCACCGCCCGTGATGATGATTGATCTTTTATAATTCATGTCGTTGGGTTTTATTGTAGTTTTCGGAAAGTGTCAGAATTAATCTCCTCCTTCATTTCATCGATGACGCGGAGCAAATATTGTCCATATTGGTTCTTCAGCATCGGCTGGGCCAATTGCCTCATCTTCTCTTCGGTAATCCAGCCGTTTCGGTAGGCAATGCCCTCAAGACAAGCGATCTTCAGCCCTTGGCGCTTCTCGATGACCTCAACAAAAGTGGAGGCCTCCGAAAGCGAGTCGTGCGTGCCCGTGTCGAGCCATGCGAAACCACGACCAAGTGTCTGCACCTTCAGTTCGCCGTCCTTCAGGAACTCCTGATTCACCGTCGTAATCTCCAGTTCGCCACGCGCCGAAGGCTTGATGCTCTTGGCCACCTTGACGACCTTGTTGGGGTAGAAATAGAGACCCACCACGGCGTAATTCGACTTGGGCTGTTTGGGTTTCTCCTCGATGCTGATGCAATTGCCCTCCTTGTCGAACTCTGCTACACCATAACGTTCGGGGTCGGCCACCCAGTAGCCAAACACTGTAGCTTTCTGGTACTCTTCGGCATCGCGCACGGCATTCTCCAGCAACTTGGTGAAGCCGTTGCCATGGAAGATGTTATCGCCCAAGACGAGGCAGGCACAGTCGTCGCCAATGAACTTCTCCCCTATGATGAAGGCTTGGGCCAGACCGTCGGGCGAGGGCTGTTCGGCATATTCGAAACGGACGCCGAAGTCGGAGCCATCGCCCAAAAGGCGCTTGAAGCCCGGGAGGTCCTGTGGCGTGCTGATGATGAGGATGTCGCGGATGCCCGCAAGCATCAAAGCGCTGATGGGATAATACACCATCGGCTTGTCGTAGATGGGGAGCAGTTGTTTGCTGACGCCCTTGGTGATGGGGTACAATCTTGTGCCGGAGCCTCCGGCGAGAACGATACCTTTCATATTTTTCTTTTTTAGAACAAAACCTACAAAACTGACAAAACCTTTTTTGAGAACAAGGAAAGCAGCCAACCGGCGTGCTTTCCAACGCATCCTGAAGGATGCAGATTAGCTTTTAGAATGATTTGAACTTCCTGACAGCAAAGCCATCTGAACCATAGATTTCTTTCTCCTCCTTGTCATGGAAATATCGCTCAATTTCTGCAAACTTTGGGTAAAAATTAACAAGAATCCCAACAGTAGCACCCGTCAATCGCAAATAGTTAAATAGTTGAGCTTTATGTTCAGATATTAGGCTATCAACCGTTTTCAATTCCACCACAATATCTTTATTTACAAGAAAATCCAACCGATATGTGGCTTCCATTTTTTGGCCATGATAAAATGGATGAAATGTCAATTCGCGCTCAAACGGAATACCTCTTTCTGTCAACTCCAACTGCAAACCTTCTTGATAGATTTTCTCGTTCAACCCAGGTCCCAATTCTTTGTGAACCTCATGAATGGCACCTATCGTATCGTAAGCATAGTTTTTTAAGGCATCGATGTCAATCATAGTAGTTATTGGTGGGGGGGGTATGCCACCGTAAGGTGGCTTTGCAACGGCGTGCCGGTTGGCCGCCGTTGCTTGTTTCGATGGCTAAGATAATCTTTGTTTTGAAGGTTTTGTTAGTTTTGTTCTCCAAAAATCAATACCCATCAGGGTTATTCCGTTGCCAGTTCCACGAGTCGCGGCACATCTCTTCGAGGCCATACTGCGCCTTCCAGCCCAACTCACGTTCCGCCTTGGCGGGATTGGAATAACAGATGGCAATATCACCAGCACGCCTCGGCTTGATGCTATATGGAATCTTTACACCGTTCACCTTCTCAAAGGCCTTCACGACATCCAATACCGAATAGCCTTGTCCCGTGCCAAGGTTATAAATCGCTATGCCACACTTCCTTTCGATGGCTTGCAGGGCTGCCACATGGCCTCGTGCCAAGTCCACGACATGGATGTAGTCGCGGACGCCGGTGCCGTCGGGCGTGGGATAGTCGTTGCCGAAAACACCCAATTCGGGTCGTTTGCCAACAGCCACTTGCGTGACGTATGGCATCAGGTTGTTCGGGATGCCGTTGGGGTTCTCCCCTATCCTGCCGCTCGGGTGGGCACCAATGGGGTTGAAATAGCGCAACAGCACGATGTTCCATTCCTTGTCGGCCTTCTGCATGTCCATCATGATTTCTTCGAGCATGCTCTTGGTTTGGCCATAGGGATTGGTGCAATGGCCCTTGGGGCATTCCTCTGTGATGGGAATGATGGCCGGGTCGCCATAAACCGTAGCCGACGACGAGAAGATGATGTTCTTGCAGCCATGCTTGCGCATCACGTCGAGTAAGACGAGTGTGCCGCCGATGTTGTTTTCGTAGTATTCCCAGGGCTTTTCCACGCTTTCGCCCACGGCCTTCAGTCCAGCGAAGTGGATGCAAGCATCGAAGTGATGCTTTTCCATCACGCGGTTGAGGCCTTCGCGGTCGCGAATGTCAACTTCGTAGAAAGGGATTTCCTTGCCCGTCAACTCCGCCACGCGTTCCAACGACTTGCGGTTGGAGTTGCTGAGGTTATCGATAACCACGGTCTCATGGCCCGCGGCATTCAATTCAACTAAAGTATGGGAGCCGATGAAGCCGGCCCCGCCTGTGACTAGTATATTCATCTATTTAAAATTCAAAATTTAAGATTTAAGATTAAGTCAATCTCATCATTATCAAGTTCGTACAAACCAAAAATCATCTTGTCGATTTCTTCCTGGCTACTGGTGTCGCCACCTAAAACCTTGTCAACAAGTTCGGTGAATTGCCGGTCTTCCTCCGCTGTAACTTTCGGGAACGGCAAAGTACAAAGATTGCCCTTCAATATTTTGAGGTCATTGAAACGCTTGGTGTACAGAAAGTTGAACAACGACGAGTTCAAGAAAGCCAGCACGGTCTTCGTACTCATGCCGTCAATGTCAGGGATAAGGATGTTCGCGCTGTTGAGGAAAAGCCGTTGCTTGTCGTCGTAAGTGAAACAAAGCCTACCTGAGACAAACTTATAAACCAGCTTCTCCTTTGCGCGATAGAACTCTTCCTTTGCACATTGCTGGAAATCAGCACGATCGAACTTGATATAGCGACTTGGTGCCTTCAAGCTGTATTTTGCAATGTCCTTGCCCGTAAAGATGGGCTCCAGACCTTTTCGCGGTCTGTCTTTCAGCACTTTGGCGTTGTTGCCCGTGATGATGCCCAAGGCCCATTGGCTATGCGAGAGATCATCATGGCGCAAGCGTTCCACTTTACTGATGATGG
Organism: uncultured Bacteroidales bacterium; assembly: GCA_947164955.1. Taxonomy (GTDB): domain Bacteria; phylum Bacteroidota; class Bacteroidia; order Bacteroidales; family F082; genus Limimorpha. Next base: position 3,883 of record CAMUYT010000066.1, read on the forward strand.
CTTCGTCGCGGTCGGCCAGCATCGGGATGGCGCAGAAATCGTCCTCGAGCGGCACAAACTCCTTACGCGACACCACGTTGTTGGCACCATACACCAAATAGTTCTGGCTTCCAAATACAGGTTTCTTGCTGACCTTCAGACTGATGAAATCCGTAAACACCCCTTTGAAACGCTCGCGGTAACATTTCAGGCTCTCCATGCGCGTCTCGTGCGTCACAAAGCGACGCAAATCGGCATGCACTTTAATCTTCATCAGTGACGAGGGCAAAAGAAAGTGTTGTATTCCATTCTTGTTCAAGAACTTAAACGACTCCGTAAAGAACAATGAAGCCTTCTCCTTCGATTGGATGACATCCGAAGCGTGCAAATGGCCTTTCTCGGTGCCCCAAGGTGGGTTGGTGACGATGTAGTCGAACCTCAAGTCGCCAAGGGCCGAGACTGCATGAAGCAAAAAGTCCATCTGATAGATTTGAGGATAAACAGCGGATTCACCGTATTTGACCATCAGATTTGCTTTGGCTATCATCACAGCCAACGGATCGTTGTCGATGCCATAGAGCTGCTCCATTGTAGCATGTTCCAATTTGAGCAAAAAGATGCCGCTTCCACAGCAAGGATCAAGGAAACGCTCTCCATTAAGAATGCGAATGTCGGATAGCATCTCATTGACAATCACTGGTTTAGTATAGTATAAGCCTTTCAGTATGCGTTGGCCTTCCGCAGTCAACGATTGGTAAACAAAACCAATCCAGTCGTCTTGTCGGTTCTTGAGAATTTGACGCGGCACACTGACATCGAGACGTTGGTAGTGCGTATATTCTTCGAAAAAACGTCGCTTGTTGGCCTCGTTCACACGATTGTGTTCAACATACAAGGCACAGAGACTGAAAATCAAGTCATTGATGGGATAGGTGGTATCCCTCAATTCCTCCACAAATCGTGGCAAACTGCCTGCAATCACATAGCCTTCGGGCGTGATGATTTTTTGCGAACGACTTTTATTGGCACGACGCTTCAGTCTGTCGTTGCCGCTGCTATTCAGCTTATCCCAATTGCGTTTTGTAGCCTCAGAAATGAAAATTGTTGTTTCCGTCATAATACAGCTTCGCCTCCTAAGTCCCATCAAGAATGCTTAACGAACTCTATTTCAATCATATATAAAAAAGCCTAAAAAGGCAAATTAATGAGGCAAATATACGAATTTTTACAATTCCAACAACATTATTTTTTTAATTAATAAAAAAGGACTAATCCGGACTTCTAAGATACCACAAAAAAGCCTATTTTTGCATCAACAAAATAGTAGAGACCATGATACTTTGTTTGGAAACCGCCACACCAGTCTGTTCAGTGGCACTCAACGAAAGCTGTTGTACTATCGCTTTGCGCGAGACGGAAGGGCAAAACGCTCATTCCGAAAAGATTACCAATTTTATCCGCGAAGTGATGGAAGTGGGTAGAATCAATTATACACAACTCGATGCCGTAGCGGTAAGCAAGGGTCCAGGCTCCTACACGGGCTTGCGCATCGGGGTAAGTACGGCAAAAGGCATTTGCTATGCCGCCGACCTGCCCTTGATGGCCATCGATACCTTGGAGGCCATGGCCTATGGCATGAAAATGAAGTTGGGGAGCCAACTTGGTGAGAACGACTTACTTATCCCCATGATCGATGCCCGAAGGATGGAGGTTTACGCTGCCATTTTCGATACCAACTTGAACAAAATCAATGACACTGCCGCCCTCATCATCGATGAGCAATCTTTCGAGGATTTGAGGAAAGACCATCATCTTTGGCTCTTTGGCGATGGGGCGCCAAAACTAAATAAAGTATTTGAAAACCAACCTAATATAAGTGTAGTCGACGGCTTCAAGCCTTCCGCGGCTTTCATGCTCCCATTGGCTGAAAAAGCCTTAAAGGAACAAGATTTTGTCGACGTGGCCTACTTCGAGCCGTTTTACCTGAAGGACTTCATTGCGGGTAAACCACATGTGAAAGGACTATAAGTTTGTAGTATAGCGTTTAAAAATATAACCATGAGAAAAATATGGATTACAGCCTTTTGGATGGCTTTGGGAATCGTGGCCTATGCGCAATCGCCACATATCTATGAACATAATTATCCAATAGTTACAACGGAAGATCCGCAAATTCGCTCTTTGATGGACGCCGTCTCCGCCGACAGCATCGAGGCGAACATCGAACATTTGAGTTCGTACCATACCCGTCGATACGACAGTCGTTTCATTTGGGATGTGCAAGACTGGCTCGTCAGATACTACCAAAAACTCGATGTCGACATGGTGATGCTCCACAACTTCCCCGTGCCCGACTCCGACATCGAGACGGCAGACAACATTCTCGCAGTGAAATGGGGCACTACAAAGCCCGACGAGTTTGTGATTTGCGGAGCGCATTACGACTCATGGAACTCCGATGGTTCCGATCCCGACACCATCCGTTCGCCTGGTGCCGACGACAATGCCTCAGGCGTGGCAGGCATCCTGGAGACAGCTCGGCTGCTCAGTCCTTACAAATTCGAACGCTCCATCATCTTCGCCAACTGGAACGCCGAAGAAATCGGACTCGTGGGCAGTGCAGCCTATGCTCATGACATGGCCGAACAAGGCATGGACATCGTGGCCTACTTCAACCTCGACATGACAGGCTACCTTGCAGAAGGTTCCGACATCCACGTTAACCTAATGTACACTACACGTGACTCCTTACTAGGTGATTACGTGAAAAGTTTCAGCCGTACCTATTTCCCCGAGATGCGCATTTGGCAGGACTGGTTGGCTTGGGGCGACAGCGACTACTCGTCGTTCAACCGCAATGGCTATGCGGCCATCCATCCTTTCGAAGACACACACGCCAGCTCACCTTTTATCCATACTCGTCAGGATGTCTTAGGATTGAGTGTCAATAATTTGGAGCAATCCAAACGCTTCACCGAACTCAACTTGGGCACCGTGGCTCTGTTGGCTGGACTACAACCCACATCGGCGTCAGAATACAAAACCCTTAATGTGGCTCTCTATCCTAACCCCACTCATGATGCGGTCAACCTATGGGCCGAAGACGGCTTGCAAAAAGTCGTGCTCAACAACCTTATGGGACAGCAAACCAAAGTCATGGCGCTGGATGGTGAAAACAGATGTGTCATCAACACCACCGACCTTACATCAGGGATTTACATTGTTACGGTAGTGACATCGCAAGGCACCACTACGCAACGGCTGGTCGTATACTAAGATTAACCCAAGGCTTTCACGCCCGCATCGATGCGCTTGAGGGTCTCTTCCTTGCCCAAAAGCTCAAGGATTTCGCCGATGTGTGGACCTTTGCCAGCGCCCACCACCATCAGGCGCATGCCGTTCATCACGAGACCCATATTCAATTCGTTGGACGTAATCCAATTGTTCAAGGTCTCGTCGATATTGGCCAAAGTGAAAGGTTCGATGCCCTTGATGACTTCCTTCACCTTAAGCATCGTCTCGGCACTGTTCTCTTTCCAGCGCTTCTTCACGGTCACAGGGTCATACTCGGTCGGGGCCTCAAAGAAGAAGAAACTTTGATCCCAGATTTCCTTCACGAAATTGACTCTATCTTTCACAAGTCCAGCCACTTTTACGGCAAAATCGAGCGGCACATCAAGGTTTTTCTCAGCCTTCAGCCAAGCCTGATAGTCCTTGCCGACCTCCTCGTTCGACTTGCGCATCAGCCACTCGTGGTTGAACCACTTGGTCTTTTCCACGTTGAACTTGGCGCCGCTTTTGCTGCAACGCTCCAAGGAGAAGGCCTGGATGAGCTCGTCCATGGTGAAGATTTCTTGCTCGGTGCCCGGATTCCAGCCCAACAAAGCCAGCATGTTGATGAACGCCTCAGGATAGTAGCCCGACTGCTTGTAGCCCATGGCCGTGTCGCCCGTCTTCGGGTCGACCCAATACATCGGGAAAACGGGGAAACCGAGGCGGTCGCCGTCGCGCTTGCTCAATTTACCATTGCCATCGGGTTTGAGTAGCAGGGGAAGGTGGGCAAACTTCGGGGCTTCCCAACCAAAGGCCTCGTAAAGCATGACGTGGAGCGGCATCGAAGGCAGCCATTCCTCGCCACGGATGACGTGGCTGATCTCCATCAAATGGTCGTCGACGATATTGGCTAAGTGATAAGTCGGCATCCCGTCGCTCTTGAAGAGCACCTTGTCGTCCAAAGTGTTGGTTTGCACGTGCACCTCGCCACGAATCAGGTCGTGCATGACGATTTCGCGGTCTTCGGGGATCATGAAACGCACGGTGTAGGGCGTACTGTCGGCCATCAGTTTGTCGACTTCTTCCTTGCTCATCGTCAGGCTGTTACGCAGATGTTTGCGACTTTGGCAGTTATAAATGAAGGTCTGCTTGTTGGCTTCGGCCTCTTTGCGGTATTTGTCGAGCTCCTCAGCGGTGTCGAAGGCAATATAGGCACAGCCTTTGGCCAACAGTTCGTCGCTATATTGCTTATAAAGATGTTTGCGGTTACTTTGTTTGTAAGGGCCGTAATTGCCACCCACATAGTCACTCTCATCGAACTTGATGCCGCACCAATCCAAGGATTGCACGATGTATTCTTCGGCACCCGGCACAAAGCGCGTTTGGTCGGTGTCCTCGATACGGAGGATCATCTTGCCGCCGTTCTTTTTGGCAAACAGGTAGTTATATAATGCAGTGCGCACACCCCCGATGTGCAAAGGACCCGTCGGGCTGGGGGCAAATCTTACTCTTACTTCTTTCATGATGGATAATATTGTGGCCGCAAAAGTAGTAAATTTGCACGAAACCGACAAAAACATTATCTTTGCCGAAAATTTCATCCCGTGGAAGACAATTACCAATTAATTACCAAAACCGCCGCTGGACTTGAAGACGTGCTGGCCAAAGAAATCAAGGCCCTTGGGGCCAAAAACGTGCGCCCGATGCACCGCGCCGTCATCTGCGAAGGCAACAAGGAACTGATGTATCGCATTAATTACGAGGTGCGTACCGCCCTCAAGGTGCTCAAGCCTTTCAAGAACTTCTTCGCAAAAAACACCGACGAATTATATGCCAAGGTGAAGGAAATCAACTGGTGTGAGCTGTTGCGCACCGACCAAACCTTCTGCGTCGATGCCGTCACGAGCGGACGTTTCTTCACCCACTCGCAATATGCCGCCCTCACGGTGAAAGACGCCATCGTCGACCTCTTTCGTGATGTTTACGGCTTCCGTCCCAACGTCAACACTCTGAATCCTGACTTGCGCATCAATCTGCACATCCGTGAGGACAAGGTGACGCTCCTCTTCGACAGCTCGGGCGAGAGCCTACACCATCGTGGCTACCGCAAGCAAGTCGACAAGGCCCCGATGAACGAGGTGCTAGCCGCTGGCCTCATCCAACTCACAGGCTGGAAGGCCGACTGCAACTTCCTCGACTGCATGTGCGGTTCAGGCACGCTACCCATCGAAGCGGCCATGTATGCCATGAAAATACCACCTGGCTACTACCGTAAGCAATGGGGGTTCATGAAGTGGGACGATTACGATGCCGACCTCTGGCAACGCATCCGCCAAGAGGCCGACGCCAAAATCTGCGATTTCGAATATGAAATCTGGGCCTCCGACCGCTCACCCAAGGCCGTCGCCATCGCCGATGGCAACATCAACTACGCCCACCTTCAACACGACATCCACCTGATGAAGAAGGACATGCACGACCTCACCCCACCCGAAGGCGGTGGCATCGTTGTCATCAACCCACCCTACGGCGACCGCTTGGAAGAAGACAACATCGACAATGTGTATGAGGAAATCGGACGCACGCTGAAGCATAATTTTCAAGGCTTCCAATGCTGGCTCATCACCGACGATGCCGTGGCCCTGCGCCATGTAGGCCTCAAGCCCACAGCCAAGATTCCTATCTGGAACGGTCCATTGGAATGCCGCTTCGTCTGCTTCGACATCTTTGAAGGCTCGCTGAAGGACAAGAAAGCCCGCGAAGCAGAGCAATAAAAAACTCACTTCTTATTAAACAAATTCATCGTCCTATCCGGCCCTTGGGTGACGAAACTCTTGATGATTTCTACAGCCTGGTCCACTTTTTCGTCTACGATAGGCTCCTCCGAGGGCTTCCAATGGCCGAGGACGAAATCGACCTGACGGCCGCGTGGAAAATCGTCGCCAAGGCCGAAACGCAGCCGGCAAAACACATTGGTGCCCAGCTTTTCGATGATATCGGTCAGCCCATTGTGGCCGCCGTCGGCACCTTGCTTGCGGAGGCGCAACGTACCCAAGGGCAACGCGATATCGTCGTTGACCACCAGCAGGTTCTCGATGGGAATCTTTTCTTGGTCGAGCCAATACTTCACCGCCCTGCCACTCAGGTTCATGTATGTGGTCGGCTTGATGAGAAGCAAGGTCTTGCCACGATACTTCGCCTCAGCGGTCTGAGCCAAACGGCCAGTAGTGAACGAACACTCCAAGTCCTTCGCCAAGCGGTCGGCAATCTTGAAGCCGATGTTGTGGCGCGTGTTGTCGTATTCGGCGCCGATATTTCCCAAACAGGCAATCAGGTATTTCATAAGTCAAAAAAAAGGCCGCCCGAAGACGGCCTATTCGTATGGTTGAATAAATTGATTATTCTGCAGCCTCTTCTTCGCCCACAACAGCGCCACGGGCAGCGTTGACGGCATAGATGACAGTATAGCCAGGAGTGACAGGAGTGACATTCTCGATGTTGAGGTCCTTCACCTTGATGGCTTCGTTGATGTTAACGTTGCTGATGTTGACATTGATGTAGTCGGGCAGGTCCTTGATCAAGCCACAGACTTTCACCTTCTTGACACCCATCTTGGGTTTACCACCGCGCATCACACCGGCAGCAGAGCCTTCGAGGGCGATAGGCAGTGTCACGGTGATGGGTTTGTCTTCCTTCACGATGAGGAAGTCGGCATGCAGCACCTTGTCGGTCACAGGGTGATACTGGATGTCTTGCAGGATGGTCTTGTAAACCTTGCCGTTGACGTCAAATTCGACGATGTAGGTCTCAGGGGTGAACAGGATCTTGGAGAAGTTCTTCTCGGCGGTGGCGAAGTGAACTTGCTCTTCACCAGCACCGTACATCACGCAAGGCACCATTTCGGCGTTGCGCAAAGCTTTCGTATCCTTTTTCCCTACGTTCTCGCGAAGAGAACCGCTCAATGATACAGTTTTCATT
>CAMUYT010000067.1 GCA_947164955.1 uncultured Bacteroidales bacterium
CTTCAAGTTTTTGGTCAGCCTTGAAGTGAACTGAATTGATCATGACTTTCATAATGACTCCTTTCTTTTAGTCACCCTTAGGGTGGGCTTGTTTATGGATTTTCTTTAGTTGTTCAATTGTGTTGTGGGCATACACCTGGGTTGTGGCCAAGTCTTGGTGCCCGAGCAGCTTCTGGATGGCCACCAGGCTCGCACCCTCGTCGAGGAGGTGCGTGGCGAAGGTGTGCCGCAACACATGGGGGCTTTTCTGCTTCAGGGTGGTGACACCCTCAAGCATCCGATGCACCTTATTATATACATAGGTGGGGGTCATCTCCCCTCCCCTGTCGTTCAGCAGCAGCCGGTCGGCCTTAGCCTCAAAAGTCGCATCGCGCAACGTCTGATACTTGGTGATCAGCTGCACCATCTGAAGGGATAACGGCACAAGGCGGTCTTTATTGCGCTTGCCGTGAATTTTCACCTCCATGCCCATCTTGTCGATGTCGGCATCGCGAAGTCCGCGCAACTCGGCTTGCCGCATCCCGGTCTGATAGAGCAGCTCGAAGAGGAGGTGGTCGCGCAGTTTGGCGAAATCGGCGTCGTCGCCATACGACACCTTATTAATATCGGTCTCGGTGACGAACTTGACGAGTGCCTTGGGCTGCTTGAGCGCCTTGATGCCTGTCATGGGGGTCTTCTCGACGAGGCCTTCGCGGAGGCAGTATCTATAGAAGGTGCGCAGTGCGGATATTTTCCTGTTGATGCTCCGGTTCTCGATTCCCTTCCCTTTCAGGTGGACGACATACGACTTCACCTCTGTGGTTTTCACTTGGGTGAGGTCGTCAATGCCGTATACATCCTTCAGATAGCCGACGAATTGCTCCAAATCGTGACGGTAGGCCTTCACGGTGAGGGGCGAGAAGCGTTTCTCGGCTTCGATGTAGGTTATGAACTGGTCGATGAGCATAACAAAAAACTTCGCCGTAAAATTAGTAATAAATTACCAATCCACGGCGAAGTTTGCCTAAAAAAATTATTTTCCTAAGCGGGCGAATTACATATTCTGTTCAGCCTCACGGAGTTTTTGCACATAGATAGCCTTCATCAATTGCGCACGCTTGATGACTGAGGGCTTGGTGAACTGCTGGCGGGCGCGAAGTTCTTTCACGACGCCGGTCTTTTCGTACTTTCTCTTGTAGCGCTTCAAAGCTCTGTCGATGCTTTCGCCTTCTTTTACAGGAACAATAATCATTTTAAAACACTTCCTTCTTTTAAGTTGTTAATACTATGGTTGATTGAATTTGAGGCCGCAAAAGTACGACTTTTTCTTTTCCCGCAACACAAATTCCGAAAAAAAATGTTTTCTAGGTCCGCTTCCGTGATATTTGAAACAAAAACCGAAAAAATGTCACTTGGATGTCTTGTCTTTTTCCCTATTTTTGCAGCGATTAATCAACAAACACAACACATTATGCAATTGCTTACCATTGGAACGACCGAAATCATCCTCATTGTCGCGCTTGTCTTGCTGCTATTCGGTGGCCGCAAAATCCCGGAACTCATGAAAGGATTGGGCAAAGGCGTGAAGAGCTTCAAGGACGGTGTGAACGGCGTTGAAGACCCTGACGAGAAAAAAGAACCTGCCAAAGACGCAAAAGAAGAATGAGCCAAACGGAGGTCAGCAGCTTTTGGGACCACTTGGAAGTGCTTCGGAAGGTGCTTTTCCGCTGTTTGATTGCTTGGGCCATAGGAGCGGCAGCAGCGTTTTGCTTCAAGGACGTCTTGTTCGGCCTGCTGTTTGCCCCATCACGCGACGACTTCATCTCCTACCGACTGATGGAGTGGCTGTGCGCAAGAACGGGATGGCAGTCGCTGTGTCCGGGCAGTTTCGAAGCTTCGTTCATCAACACGGAACTGGCGGCGCAGTTCATGACACACCTCAAGGTGGCGCTATGGGCGGGACTCGTGGTGGTTTCGCCTTACCTCATCGTGCAACTTTACGGTTTCATCGCGCCTGCCTTATACGACAAGGAGAAACGCCATGCCGCACCTATTATAATATGGGGAACGCTACTCTTCGTCCTCGGTGTGCTGATGAACTACTTCATCATTTTCCCTTTCGCGTTTCGTTTCCTCTTCAACTATCAGGTCTATGCCGAGGTGCACAACCAGATCGCGCTTTCGTCATACGTCTCTACGCTGCTCATGCTCAGCCTCTTGATGGGCATATTGTTCGAAATCCCCATCGTCAATTACCTCTTGGCCAAGGCGGGACTGCTCAGCGCGGAGACTTTAAAGAAATATCGCCGACATGCCATCGTGGCCATTGCCATTGTGGCGGCGGTCATCACCCCGACGGGCGATGCCGTTACGCTGATGCTCGTCACCGTGCCGATTTATTTGCTGTATGAGACAAGTATACTTATCGTAAAAAGAACTAATTCAAAAACACTCAAATATGTTACGTAAAATCAGAATCTGTCTTCAAGTGGTTATGATGACCTTAGTGACCTTGCTACTGCTCCACATCGGTTTCGAGGTGCACAACTGGGCCGCCTGGGTTGCCAAGATCCAGTTCCTGCCTGCCCTCATGGCCCTGAATTTCGGCGTTTTGGCCGTGCTCATCGTATGTGCCCTGCTTTTCGGGCGCATGTATTGCAGCGTGGTGTGTCCATTGGGCATCATGCAAGACATCTTCTCGTGGATTGGCGGCAAGGTGAAAAAAAACCGTTTCAGCTACGCGAAGGAAAACAAATGGCTACGCTACGGCTTCTTTGCCGTCTTCGCCATCCTATTGATCATCGGCTTCGCGCCTGTGACGACGCTTTTTGCGCCATACAGCGCTTACGGACGCATCGTCAACAGTCTGTTCAAGCCGCTCTATGACCTGCTCAACAACTGGCTGGCAGGCATGGATGCCGCCAACGACCGCTACAACTTCACCGAGGTGCAAGTCTGGACCCGCAGCGTGACGACCTTTGTGGTGGCACTCCTCACCTTAATTATATTAGGCGGTTTGGCCATCTGGAAAGGCCGAATCTACTGCAACTCCATCTGCCCCGTGGGTACTACGCTGAGTTTCTTCTCGCGTTTTTCGCTGTTCAAGGTGCGTTTCGACGAAAGCAAGTGCAAACACTGCGGCATGTGCGAAAAGAACTGCAAGGCTCAAGCCATTGACTTCAAAAATGGCAAGGTCGACTATTCACGCTGCGTGGTCTGTGGCGACTGTTTGGACAAGTGCAAGTTCGACGCTTTGCATTATACCGCGAAAAAGCCCGTTGCCGCATCGAAGCCCGTCGACACGGAACGTCGTGCTTTCTTAGTTGGCGCAGCCGTGGCTGGGACTTCCGCCGCATTGGCCCAGACCCAGATGAAAGTGGACGGTGGTTTGGCAGTCATCGAGGACAAGGTGGCCCCAAAACGCGAGACACCTCTCACGCCTCCTGGCTCCATTTCGGCAAAACACATGCAACGCCATTGCACGGCCTGCCAGCTCTGCGTTTCGAGCTGCCCGAACAATGTGCTTCGTCCCTCCACCGACCTGATGCACTTCATGCAGCCCACCATGTCGTTCGAGCGCGGCTATTGCCGTCCCGAATGCACGATGTGCAGCCATGTATGCCCTGCCGGTGCCATCAAGCCCATCACGCGCGAGGAAAAAACAAGCATCCATCTCGGCCATGCCGTTTGGGTAAAGGAAAACTGCGTGGTCTTGACTGACGGCGTAACGTGCGGCAACTGCGCCCGCCACTGCCCTACCGGAGCCATCCAGATGATTGACTACGAAGGACCTAACGGCACCGTGCAAGTGCCCGCCATCGATGAAAACAAATGCATCGGCTGCGGTGCCTGCGAGAACCTCTGCCCTGCCCGCCCGTTCAGCGCGATTTATGTGGAAGGGAATGAAATGCACCATATTAGTTGACAGTTGGAAGTTGCCAGTTATCAGTTATCAACACAATGAAACCGATAATTGGCATACCAACAACAAACTATTAACTACAAACTGAACAACTGAAAACTTCAAACTGAATAAAATGGATAGAAGAGATTTCCTAAAACATATGGGCGGTGCTGCGGTGGCCACTTCGGTGGTGTTGTCCGCCTGCAAAAACAATGACGAATCGCCCGTCATCGCCAAAAACGTCATTGACGGCCAAGGCGAGATGACCTATCGCACCAACCCCAACTCGGGCGACAAGGTGTCGCTGTTGGGCTACGGCATGATGCGCTTGCCTGTGGAAGGCGGCGGCACCTTCCGCGACCACCCCGACGCCAACATCGACCAGGAGATGGTCAACGAGCAGGTGGACTATGCCCTCGAACACGGCATTAACTATTTCGACACATCACCTGCCTATTGCAAAGGCCTTTCGGAACGCTCGACGGGCATCGCCCTTTCACGACATCCGCGCAACTCTTACTACATCGCCACCAAACTGTCGAACTTCAGTCCGTCCACATGGAGCCGTGAGGCATCGCAGGCCATGTTTGAGAACTCGCTGAAAGAGCTTCAGACCGACTACATCGACTACCTGCTGCTTCACAGCATCGGTGGCAACACCAACGACCTCGACAGTCACCAGCTGTTCAACACCCGTTTCATCGACAACGGCATCTTGGATTGGCTTGTGGAACAGAAGAAAGCGGGACGCATCCGCAACCTCGGTTTCTCGTACCACGGCGATGTCGACATCTTCGACATGCTGCTGCAATGGCACGACGAGGGTAAATACCACTGGGACTTCGTCCAAATCGAGCTGAATTACCTCGACTGGAAGTATGCCGACGAGCTCAACACGCGCAACACCGATGCCAAATACCTTTACGAAGCCCTGCATAGCCGTGGCATCCCTGGCGTCATCATGGAGCCGCTTTTAGGCGGTCGTTTGGCCTCGTTGCCCGACCATATCGTGAAGCAGATGCAAGAGCGCGAGCCTGAGTCGCCAGTGGCCCGTTGGGCTTTCCGTTTTGCCGGTACGCCCGAAGGCATCCTCACCGTCTTGAGCGGCATGACCTATATGGAGCACCTGAAACAAAATGTGGTGACCTACTCGCCGCTGCGCCCCATCAGCGAGGAAGAGAACGCCTTCCTGATGAAGATTGCGGAAGAAATCGTGGAGCTGCCACTTGTGCCTTGCACGGCCTGCAACTATTGTATGCCCTGTCCCTACGGGCTGAACATCCCCGCCATCTTTGCCTACTACAACAGTAGCGTCACCGAAGGCAAGATGCCTACAGGCGGTCCAGAGGCCAAGGAATATTGGGAAGCCCGCAAACGTTTCCTCATTGGATACGACCGCAACATCCCTGCCTTGCGCCAGGCTAACCATTGCATCGGCTGCAACCAATGCGCACCGCATTGTCCGCAGAACATCGAGATCCCGAAGCAACTGCACAGGATTGACGACTATGTGGAACAGCTAAAACAGATCTAAAAATCAAAGAGGACGGCCACGAGGTCGTCCTCTTTCACTTTCATTTCACCCGCAACGCCCGCATGGCATTGAACACGGCCAGCACCGTGACGCCCACATCGGCGAAGACAGCCATCCACAACGTGGCGATGCCGAAGGCAGCCAAAAGGAGCACCAGCACCTTCACCCCGATGGCAAACCAGACATTTTGTTTGGCGATGTGCAAAGTGCGTCGCGCAATGCGAATGGCAAGGGCAATTTTGGAAGGCTTGTCATCCATCAGCACGACATCGGCAGCTTCGATGGCAGCGTCGCTGCCGAGACCGCCCATGGCGATGCCCACATCGGCACGCGCGAGGACGGGTGCATCGTTGATGCCATCGCCTACGAAAGCGAGTTGAGCGTTCAGCGTTGAGCGTTTATCGTTGAGGAGTTCGTCGACAAAAGCAACTTTGTCGGCGGGCATGAGTTCGGCGTGAAATTCGCTCAAACCGAGTTTTTGTGCTACATCTTCAGCCACTTCATTGCGGTCGCCGGTGAGCATCACCGTGTGATCCACGCCCAACGATTTCAGGGCTTGGATAGCCTCTGCGCTATCTTCCTTGATCTTGTCGTTGATGACGATGTGTCCAGCATATTCGCCATCGATGGCCACGTGGATGATTGTCCCGACATGGTCACAATCATGCCATTTCGCACCAATCGCATCCATCATCTTGGCATTGCCGACACAGACGGTCTTACCCTCAACAATGGCGCGGATGCCTTGTCCGGCGATTTCCTGAACGTCATAGACTTGGCATCCGTCGGTAGCTTCATCGGGAAATGCGTCGCGCAATGCGATGCCGATGGGATGGGTTGAAAAATGCTCCACGTGAGCCGCAAGATGAAGAAGTTGAGAATTGGGCGCTGAGAGTTGAGAGCTGGGGGAATCGGCGATTTCGGTTTTGCAATCCGATTGGCTGTGATGCACTGCAGTCACAGCAAACTGTCCGTGCGTCAAAGTGCCCGTTTTGTCGAATACCACCGTGCCAACCTTAGCCAACACATCCATATAATTCGAGCCCTTCACCAAGATGCCTTTACGCGAAGCCCCACCGATACCACCAAAGAACGTGAGCGGCACACTGATGACCAAGGCGCAAGGACACGACACCACCAGGAACATCAAGGCGCGATAGAGCCAGGTGGCAAAAGTGCCAGCAAAATCGCCCGAAAGCAACGGTGGCAGCAAGGCTAAGGCGATAGCAGCGAAGACCACAATCGGCGTATAGACACGGGCAAAACGGGTGATGAAGGTCTCGCTTTTCGACTTGTTTTCGTTGGCATTTTCCACCAAATCGATAATCTTAGAGACTGTGCTTTCGCCAAAGCTCTTCGTCGTGCGCACCCTGATCACACCCGAAAGGTTGACGCAGCCCGAAACCACCTCGTCGCCCACGGTGGCTTCGCGCGGCAGGCTTTCGCCGGTCAGAGCCACTGTGTTCAATGAAGTTGTACCTTCCGTCACCACGCCATCCAACGGTACTTTCTCGCCAGGACGTATGACAATGGTCTCCCCTATTTCAACTTCTTCGGGGCTGACGCTTTCCATTTTCCCATTACGCTCCACGTTGGCCACATCAGGTCGAATATCCATCAGATGCGCAATGCTTTCACGGCTTTTGCCTTCGGCGTATTCCTCAAAGAGTTCGCCAATTTGGAAAAAAAGCATGACGAAGACCGCCTCGGGAAACTGCGTCTCGGCCCCTGGCAGGAAGCCGATACAGAGCGCCCCGATGGTTGCCACCGACATGAGGATATCTTCGTTGAACGCCTCGCCGTGCGCCAAGCCCTCGGCAGCCTCCTTGAGCGTTTCGAAGCCGATGAGCAAATAAGGGATTAAATAAATTAGGAGCAGTTGCCATGTGGGCAAATCGCAGCGTTTTTCGATAATGACTGCTGCAATGAGCAGAACAACCGTAACGGCGATCTTGATGATTTTCCCTCTCAGGCTTTCCTCCTCGTGGTGATGCTCGTGATGATGCTCGTGCCCGCAACATTCATCTTGTTGATTGTGACAATGATTGTGTGACATATTCTTGTAGTTTTTATTATTTTCCGACTGCAAAAATGTGGCAAAAGTTTTGCAACCGGGTTGCAAAGTCGTCACGCCTATCATTTTTTCGTAACTTTGCGCTTGTACTGAAGACACAATCTCGTCCCATGAAAACCATTTCCATACAGCAATATGAATCGCCTTGCGGCACATTGCTCCTCGGCACTTTTGAGGGGAAGCTTTGCCTCTGCGACTGGACCAACGGCTGGCATCGCACGGCGACTGAAAACCGTTTGAAGAAATTGCTTCGGGCGGACTTCGTTGTGCAGCCTTCGGAAATAGCCGATGCGGCCCGCCAGCAACTCGACGAATTCTTTCGCCGACAGCGCACCGCGTTTGAACTGCCATTGCTTTTCGTCGGGACAGCGTTCCAGAAACAGGTTTGGACGGAGTTGTTGCGCATCCCATATGGCACCACCCTTTCCTATGGTGAAATGGCGCAAAGTCTTGGCATACCCAAGGCTGTCAGAGCCGTGGCCAACGCCAACGGAGCCAACCCCATCAGTATCATCGCGCCCTGCCACCGCGTTATCGGCAGCAACGGCACGCTGACTGGCTACGGTGGAGGCTTGGAAGCTAAACGGTATTTACTGGAATTAGAGGGACTCAACCCATCACCACATCCAACACCATCATCAGCACAAACCCAACGGCAAACCCGATGGTGCTGAGGTTGGAGTGCTCGCCCGACGAGGCTTCGGGAATCAGCTCCTCGACGACAACGTAACACATGGCTCCGGCAGCAAAGGCAAGCATGTATGGCAAGATGGGCGTCAGCCATGCGGCCAACAGCACTACTAACAAACCGCCCAACGGTTCCACGATGCCACTCAAGCTGCCGATAAGGAACGAGCGTCGCTTGCTGTTGCCTTCGGCGCACATCGGCATGGAGATGATGGCCCCTTCGGGGATGTTTTGGATGGCGATACCCAGCGACACGGCCACGGCGCTGGCCAACGTAACGCCCTCGGCACCTTGCAAGGCGGCGGCAAACACCACGCCCACCGCCATGCCTTCAGGCAAGTTGTGGATGGTGACGGCCAAAGCCCAACAGCGACTTCTGCAACTTGGGTGACATATCCTTCTTCATGAAGAAGACAAAGGACGCACCGAGCATGGTGCCCAACAGAGGAATCAAAAGACCGATTGTGATACCCATAGAAATGTTGGCAAAAAACAGCTGCAAAGCCATCTATGCGGCCTTGCAGCTGTTCATTCATTGGAGAAGCCTTATTCGCCCAACAAGTGCTTGAACAAGAAGCTGTCGATCTTATTGAACAAATGCATACGGCACTCGCCATCGCCATATTCATAGCCGCCGTAGATGCCGTGATTCTTGTTGGGATAGATCATCAGGTCGAACTGCTTGCCGTTGGAAATCATGGCCTTGATGAGTTCCATGGCGTTCTGGTAGTGTACGTTGTCGTCGCCGCTGCCATGGCAAAGCAGGTAGTTGCCCTTAATCAAAGCCGTGTTGTGGACGGGCGAGTTCAGGTCGTAGCCGTCGGGGTTCTCCTGCGGGGTGCGCATGAAACGCTCGGTGTAGACGTTGTCGTAGTAGCGCCAGTTGGTCACCGGAGCCACCGAAACGGCCGTGCTGATGACCTCCGCGCCCTTGGTGATGCCGTTGGCTGCCATGAAGCCACCGTAGCTCCAGCCGTAGATGCCGATGCGGTCGCCATCGACGTAGGGTTGCTTGGCCATGTACTTGGCGAGCGTAATCATATCCTCGGTCTCGTACTTGCCGAGTTGCAGGTAGGTCATCTTCTTGAAGACCTCGCCTTGGGCGCCGCTACCACGGTTGTTGATGCTCACGCTGATGATGCCGTGCTGGGCAAGCAGTTGCAGCCACCAATAGTCGCTGTTGGCCCACGAGTTGAGTACCGTCTGGTGGCCAGGACCGCCATAGACGTAAATCAACACAGGGTATTTCTTCGAGGGGTCGAAGTCGGGAGGCAGGATCTGCCAAGCGTCGATGTCGACTTGCTGACCATCGGGCAAAGTGAAGGCGGGGTCGCTGATCTTCATCAGTTTCTTTTCACCGAGGTTGAAGGTCTTCAGCTTCTCGGCAAACTCGTGGTTGTCCTCAAGCACACGCACCAACTTGCCCTTGTTCGTGTAAAGTTCGTACTGCGCAGGCTGGGTGATGGACGAGTTGATATTAATAAGGTAGCTGAAGTCGTTGCTGAAGCGGGCGTTGTTGGTACCAGGACGGCCAATCACTTCGCGCATCTTGCCCTTCAGGTTGACGGCATAGATCTGACGGTCGACAGGTGTGTTCTTGGCAGCTTGGAAATACACCTCCTTGCCATCGAAGCCATACACTGAAGTCACATCCCAAGGGCCGTCGGTGAGTTGTTTCACCAGCGTGCCATCCATATTATAAAGGTAGATGTGGTTGTAGCCGCTACGTTCCGAGGTCATCAGGAAGCGTTTGCCGTCCTCAAGGAAGTGCCAGTCGTCGGTGATGTCAATATAGTATTCGTTGGTCTCGTCGTAAAACACGCGGCTCTTGCCCGTGGTGGCGTCGGCGGCCAGAATCTCCAGGTGGTTCTGGTGACGGTTGAGGCGTTGTATGGCCAGCACGTTGGCGTCCTTCGTCCAGGCGATGCGGGGCAGGTAGATGTCGGTCTCGGTACCCGTGTCCATCTTCACCGTCTTACCGCTTGCGAGGTCGTAGACGTAAATGCCGACGATGGAGTTGTCCTCACCCGCCTTGGGGTACTTGAAGCTGTACCAGTCGGGATAAAGGCCTTCAAACTCCTCCATCTGGAACTCGCGCACGTTGCTCTCGTCAAACTTCATGAAAGCGATCTTCTTGCTGTCAGGCGACCAGTAGAAACCCTGCGAGAAGCTGAATTCTTCCTCGTAAACCCAGTCGGGCGCGCCATTGATAATGTGATTATAGAGGCCATCGTTCGTAAACTGCTTCTCCTCCCCTGTCGTCAAGTCCTTGATGAAGAGGTTGTTGTCGCGCATGAAAGCCACTTTGGTGGCATCGGGTGAGAAGGTGGCGAGGCGTTGCTTGCCGTTGTTGGAAAGCGGCTGCAAGGTCTTGGCGTTGAAGTCGTAGACATAATAATTCGCGTGGAACGAATGACGGTAGATGCTCTCCATATCGGTGAGGCACAGCATCTTATCTTCGTTTTGGCTCAACTCGTAGTTTTGGAGGCCAATGGGCAGCGAATCGGGATGTACGGTGAGGTCGCTGATGCCAAACAAGGTCTTTTCTAATTTGCCAGACTGATAGTTGTAGATGTTGAGTTGGCCTTTCTCGAAGGAGGCGTAGGTCTTGCCGTCCTTCATCGAATTCATGCCACGGACGCTTTTTGCGTAGAAAGTGCCGCGCTGATAAAGGTCTTCCAATTCAAAATTCTTCTTCTCTTGGGCCGTAGCCGCAAAGGTTCCAAAAACAAGGAACAAACTGACTAATAGGTATTTGAACTTCATAACACATAGATTTGATTGCACAAAGGTAGAATTTTTTTGAAAAAAAGCGGAAAAAATATTGTCAGTTTCGGAAAAAGCCGTATTTTTGCAGCCGCAATCGGGACGGTAGCTCAGTTGGTTTAGAGCGCATGCTTGACAGGCATGAGGTCACAAG
>CAMUYT010000068.1 GCA_947164955.1 uncultured Bacteroidales bacterium
CGGACGCACAGCTGCAGCAACGCGGTTTCTTCAGGGACCTGCAGCAGCTCGTTGCGCAGCTCAGCGATGAGCAGCTTGCCTCGCTCTTCCCGACAGTCATGCGTGGCATGACCCGCCGTAACATGCTCACGCGCCAGCTGGCCGCTGCCGCTGTCGTGACAGACGACGTGAAATCCGTCGACCTCTCCCTGATGGAGGGCATCGGCAATGGTGAGCGCATCGACTCGCAGATGCTGGAAAGCGTTGTCTCACTTACAAACGACGTGAAAGACTTTTATGCTGAGCCTGCCGCAGCGGAGCTAATCGGCAAGCCCGCCGAAGCCAACTTCATCGCCGTGGCCTACAACATCACCCAAAGAAAGATCGGCATCTTCAACACGGAAGAGACCGACCCATCCTTGGGCGTGTCTGTCCCTGTTGGCAACTGGGCAGAAGTCGGAGATTCCATCCGCTTCTACCTCACCTATGCAGCCAAGGGTGAGAATGTCTATTTGAGAGGCTTTGGGTCTTTCATCATCAAGACCCGTGCCGAGAAGGTCGGTCGAAAGATCGGTAAAACCGTGCAGATATGAGCATCTTTGAATGGACATCGCTGCTGCTTGCCCCTCTGACAGGTGTTGCCTCTTGGCTCGCCGCAACGCGGCTGCGCCAGAACCGCACCATCCGTGAGATGCAGCAGACCATCTTCAACCTGGTTGAGGAAAACAAGCGCGTCTACGCTGAGCTGACCGAAGCCCGACGGGAAATCGTCGGGCTATCAGCCCAGGTCGCACAACTCACCCTTGAAAACGCTGAGCTGAAGCAATTGATCGAAAACCTGTAAGGCCATGAAGACACGCCGTTTCCTCTTCCTGTTGTTGGTGTCGATGGCACTATGTGCCTGCGACGCGAAGCGTCGCATCCGTCGCATCGTCGAGCGATGCCCCGAGCTGCTGAGCGTTCAGGCGCATCCCATCGACACCTTCATAGAATTGCCACCTTTGGCCGATTCTGCCGTGATGCCCTTGGCTCCGCTGCTTGACGGCCAAGCCGTCAAGATCCAGACGGAGCAGGGCACCTTCACGGCAACGGCCACCAACGACAGCCTCACAGTCACCTACGAGGCCGAGCAAGAGCCCATCCACTATGCCGACACGCTACACTTTCAGCAAATCGTCATCGAGGAGCCACCACCGTCCAAGAAGCCGCCCAACTTCCTTTGGGTCCTGTTGGGCATGGTTATCGTCTTGGCTGGCATCCTCGCATTTGTGATGGTGGTCATTATTAAGATGGTGAAGGCTTCCTGATGGAGGCCTTCTCTTTTTTTTGCCCGTCGCGCGATGGTGGATATAGCGGCTCTGTCATAGTGTAATTGTTAATCCGATACCGGCCAAAGGTTGCGGAGGTAGGTTTCGCATCTTTTTAGGAAGCTCAATGGCCGCAACCTTTGTCCGTCCTCGGCTAGTAGTGGATTCCCGTTTTCCCGTTCTCGTTTCTCCTTTCCGCTCCGGCAATGATAGGGATTCGGTGTGTTGCCTGGCTGTCAAAGGCTGCGGAGGAGGCTCGTCCCCTGTGGGGAAGCTTTATGGCCGCAGCCTTTGCCATCCAGTCAGGCTTCAGCGTGAAAAACAATTGGATGGCTTGCAGCGCAGTGTTCAGCATCTGACCCGTCATCGTCCTGCCCTTGCCTGAAAAAAACAATATGCCACGCCCAGCATTTTCTGGAAAATCCCTATCTTTGCACCCGACTCCGTAGCCATAAAATGGAGTTATCTGTTACTATGGAAGCCGAAAGCCCAATTTCATCGGCTTCCATTTTTTAGCATTCGGGGCTGCTACCTTCGGCAACAGCCCCGTCTCTATATTAATTATAAGGAGTCAATCATCTTCTGCTTCTGCTGCTCACTTACCTTTCGGTATCGCGATATGGCCTTACTGCCTTCGGCATGGCCGCTCATTGAGGCGATGTCCGCATCCCTGAAGCCTGCATCGTACAGGTTGCCGCAGAAGTTCCGTCGCCCCATGTGGCTGCTGGCCACCTCCGACAGCTTCACTTGCTTCTCCAATCGCGTCACCGGGTCCAAGATGGTCACGGTGTGGTCGATGTCTTCCACTGCCTTGAACATCTCTTTGATGGCATCGTTATAGTTCTGATTCGAAATGAAGGGCAGCAGCTTATCGCCTTCCGTGTCCTTGTATCGTTCAAGAATGATCTTGGCCGTAGGATGCAACGGAACCGTCACTACCCTGCCGCTATGGTTCTTCGTCTTGCCTGCAACGTATTGAAGGTATTTCCCATCCACGATGTTGGATTTCGTCATACGCAGCAAGTCACCCACTCTGCATCCAACCAAGGACTGGAAAACAAAGATATCCCTTTGCACTGCCAACTCTGGACGTTCACTGAAATCAGCCTCAAAGAGTTTCTTTCTATCCTCATTGGAGAAGAAAAAAGGTGTACCATAAACAGCCTGGTCCATAGTATAGGTAAGAAAGATGTCATCCAACCTGGCTCTTTTGACACGTAGAAGCCAATGCCAGAAAGCCTTGACATACTTGATTTGGTTAATCACATAGTTCAAGCTCCTCTTCTCCACCCCTCTTTGGCGGACATATTCATATCCTTCATAAATGGATTCAAAACGGCTCTTAGGCTTATACTGCCCATCGCTGTCCTTCCTCCACAAGTCGCACTCATTGATGATAAAATTGCGGAAGGTGTAGATATCCTCGGTCTTAATCTCGTTGAGCTTATACCGCTTACCTTGATACTTCTCCATCCTATCCCACAATCCATACCCGGTCATATACGTCTTCTTTCTAACATCGCCAATCACACCGTTATTATACTGCTCTTCGATATACTCATCGAAGGCACTGAGGAAATAGCGATTCTCCAACTTCATTAGTTCTCTTTTCTTCGCTGCCTCCATAGCGGCTTTATGCGACTTGGTTTCCAGTGTCCATCTCGTTTGAACGAGCTGATTCCCATTGAAAACGACTTCCTCTTCCTGCTCAATCCATTCGATGTCGTTCATCCATTTGGCCAGCATATCGGGTTCAGGCTCGCTGTTACCAAGTTGCTCCCAGCAACGCAGCAAATAACTTGTAAGTTCATTGAGTCGTTCACGGATTCCCTCGCAGTCATCGCGATACTTGTTGTTTTTCTTGCCCTTGGGCATCCCTTTTTCAGCGTCCCAATTTCCCGCTGTGATGAAGATTCCCGTGGCCATTCTTTTCACGAAATTCCTGTTGCCACTAAAGCGCATCTGGATTTCGCCTCTTTCATCATCTTTTTTGATGTACCTTGAAAGGTAAAATTTAAGTGTAGCCATAAAATAAAAGTTTTAGTATTGAGTTATTGTATCTGTTAGATGCCCAAAAAGGGGAAGCCCATCCCCTCAAAAGGCACTGCAAATATACAAAATCCGTGTCAACGCCGTGTCAACCAAA
This sequence comes from uncultured Bacteroidales bacterium, assembly GCA_947164955.1. GTDB lineage: Bacteria > Bacteroidota > Bacteroidia > Bacteroidales > F082 > Limimorpha. Next base: position 3,433 of record CAMUYT010000068.1, read on the forward strand.
CCCACAAAATGTGTTATTTCGTAGTAATTTGTTTTAGTTCTAAATAACGGCCGCGGATAATAACAACACTGAAATTCAATGAATTATGAATAAATCCTCCCCGAAATCACCTCTAACGAAATCCATTACGGGTTTGTTGAAGTAATCCCGGAGAGACTACAAAAACAAACCCTAACTCATTTAAAATCAGAGTTAGGGTTTTTCTTTTGCGCCATTCCTGTCTACCCCAAGCCAATAATGTAAACGCAACTCAAAAACAAAAGGAAGCCATGCTTACACGACTTCCTTGTTTTCTGAGTGGGAACTGTTGGACTCGAACCAACGACCCCCGCCTTGTAAGGGCGATGCTCTGAACCAACTGAGCTAAGCTCCCTCTTTCGGGCTGCAAAAATAGGACTTTTTTCCGATTTATCGACTTTTAGTATGATTTTTGTCGAAATAATTCTACATTTGCACGTTTTTATCTTTACATGCAAGTAGTTTTAGTATGAATAGCGAAAAGAAAAAAAAGTTCTTAAAGACCCTGCCCTTTGCCATCTTGGTGCTGCTAGTGGGATTGTTTTGTTTCCAATTCATCAACCACGCCACCACCGACGTGGGCAACGTCAACCGGTATTCCACGGGCAGCGGTAACGGTGGCGTCGGCTTTGGCGACATGGAAGGAATAAGTGAAATCATCTCCTACCTTATCGGACTGTTCATCAACAACCCCACGGTGGGGCTCGTCCTTCTCGTCATCTTCATCATCATCTGGATGATGACCAAGAAAAAGGCGCAACGCCAAGCCACAGACACCACCTATATCAACCAACAGGTTCAACAGCAGGCCGATTCCGACATCGTCATGGACTACACCAATATTGTAGCCGAAAAAGTTCGTGCAATCGACCCCAACTTCTCGTCCGACAAATTCATCGGTTTCGCGCGCGAAGTGTTCATGAAGATACAAGAAGCTTGGACCGCCAAGGATTGGAAAGTCATCCGCCCCTTCGAGAGCGAGACCTTGTTTAACCAACACAAACAACAACTCGACGAATACATCCGCCTTGGCAGAACCAATGTCGTGGAGAAAATCGGCATCAGGCATTGCTCGTTGCGCAGCTTCATGCAAGACGGCGACAAGGAAGTGCTCACTGTATGGATTAACGCCATCATGCGCGACTATGTCATCGACGATGCGACCAAAAAGGTGCTCGAAAGCGACCCCAACCGCGACTGGTACATGCGCTACGAGATGGTCTTCAACCGCAAGGCTGGCCTCAAGACCGATCCCGGCAAAAAAGGCAACACCATCACCAACTGCCCCAACTGCGGCGCCCCGACTGAAATCACCTCGTCGGGACAATGCGCCTATTGCGGCAGCGTCATCACCAACGGCGAACACGATTGGGTCTTGACGGACATACATTCTAGGAGTTAGAAGTTGGGGGTTAGGAATGTGAAATTTTAAATCTTGAATTTTGAATAATAAATCAATCATAAACAATTAAATTACTAACAAATGGGACTTATCAAAGCAATAGTAGGTTCAATCGGTGGCACCCTGAGTGACCAATGGTTGGACCTCATCAAATGTGACAACATGGACATGGACACCCTGATGGTGAAGCAGACCACCAAGACGGGGCAAATCTCGAAGAACAGCCGCGTCATTGTGGCCCCTGGCCAGGTGGCCGTCATCTACGACAGCGGTGTGGTACTCGACGCCACGGCCGAAGAAGGCGTCTATACCTTCGACAAATCCTCCTCTCCTTCGTTTTTCGCTGGCGAGTTTGGGCCCGTCTTCAAGGAGATGTGGCAGCGCTTCACTTATGGTGGCACGCCCGCCAAGGAGCAGGCTGTGTTCTACTTCAACGCCAAGGAAATACTCGACAACAAATTCGGGACAGCCACGCCGGTTCCCTTCCAAGACTGGTCGCACGCCATCCCCAACCAGATGACCAACTCGTTGATGCCCATGGGTGTCAACGTGCGTTGCTATGGGAAATACACCTTCCGCCTCGACGATATGGGCATTTTCATGCGCAACCATGCAGGCACCGCCAACATCATCCGCAAAGGCGACATCACAGAACAGATGCGCAGTGAGGTTATGGCTTCCTTCCAAAACGTGCTCAACGAGATGGGTAACAGCAACCACCGCGTGCCCGTGCTTGAACTGCCCAGTCACACCGACGAAATCAAACAAGTCATGGACGAAAAGGTCTTCGACGAGCCCATACGCGCCCGTGGCGTGCGCCTGGTGAGTTTCACCATTGAGTCAGTCTCGCTCGACGAAGCCAGCCAAGAAAAGATTGACCGATACGAATACAGCACCAACTCGATGATGCAACAAGGCAAGATCATCGACGTGATGGAAACCGCCGCCGGCAACGCCAGCGGTGCAGCAGGTGGCTTCATGGGCATCGGCATGGCCAACATGGGTTCAGGAGGCATGACAGGCGGCGCCATGCAAAACGCCTGGAATGGACAGGGACAGCAGGTCAACTACGACCCCTACAACCAACAAACGGCCCCACAAGGTATGCCTTGTCCCAAGTGCGGACAACCCATCACGGGCAAGTTCTGCTCCAACTGTGGCACCCCAGCACCAGAGCCAAAGGCAAAAAAACAATGTCCCAAATGCGGCACTGAGAGCGACGGCAACTTCTGCCCCAACTGCGGCACACCCCTTGCAGCCGTGACAACGACAAAGAAATGTCCCAAATGCGGCCACGACGTGACAGGCAAGTTCTGCACTGAGTGTGGCACACCAATAGAATAAAACCCATAAAAAAGTAGAGACGTAGCGTGCTACGTCTCTACAATAGTTGAATAAAGAGCGAATAACGGGGTTCGAACCCGCGACCCTCAGCTTGGGAAGCTGATGCTCTACCAACTGAGCTACATTCGCGTTTCCTTTCAGCCTGCAAAAATACAAAAAAATTGAATCTTGAATTTTAAATCTTGAATTTTTATGCCAATCACAGAAAAAGAAGAACAAATCATCCGCGACAGCTTCCATCCCAAATCATGGAACGACATCAAGACACACAACTCATGGTCCGTGTTTAAAATCATGGCCGAGTTTGTGGAAGGCATGGAGAAAATGTCGAGAATCGGTCCCTGCGTGGCCATCTTTGGCTCGGCACGCACCCAACCTGGCGACAAATACTACGAAATGGCCGTTGAGATTGCCGAGAAACTCGCCGACTACGGCTTCGGCACCATCACCGGTGGCGGTCCTGGCATCATGGAGGCTGGCAACAAAGGCGCCCAACAAGGCGGTGCCACCAGCGTGGGACTGAACATCAACCTGCCCTTTGAGCAGCACTTCAACCCCTACATCGACCACGACAAGAACATCGAATTCGAGCATTTCTTCGTCCGCAAGACCATCTTCATGCGCTACGCTCAGGGCTACATCGCCATGCCTGGCGGCTTCGGTACCTTGGACGAGCTGTCGGAGGCCATCACCCTCATCCAAACCAACAAGATGGTCGACTTTCCCGTCGTCCTCGTCGGCTCGGAATATTGGAAAGGACTGATTGACTGGTTCCGCAACACCTTGTTAAGAGACCGCATGATCAAGGAAGAAGACTTCGACATTTTCCATGTAGTCGACACCGCCGACGAAGCCGTGAAGGTCATTAAGGACTTCTACAAGAAATACGCCATCAAGCCGAACTTCTAATGCGACGCTATATCGAAGTTCCACTACAATTGCTTGACATCGAAGGAGAAGGCTTCCATGTCATGGTGAAAGGCACGATCCATGGCAAGGAAGCCATCTTCTTGATTGACACGGGAGCCTCGCGTTCCGTTTTCGACCCAAAGACCATCGCCACCTTTATCAATGACGTCACCTTCGAGAAGAAAGAAGGCTTGACCGCTGGTGTGGGCAGCTCCGACTTGGAGAGCTCCACCTTCAATATCGACATTTTTTCGATAGGCGAGATGCAAATATTTGACTACGAAGCCGTTGCCTTGGACTTGGAGAACATCCACGAGATGTACGACAAACTCGGCCTGCCTCGCATCGACGGCATCATCGGGGGCGACCTACTGAAGCGGCACAAGGCCGTCATCAACTACAGGGCAAAGAAACTAAGACTTACGCCGAAAAGCATTCCGACTGCTCATTAAGCCGTTTTTCCAAAATAACGTTTGTCTGGATTGCTTCGCTTCGCTCGCAATGACGCTCACTGCTATTTGGGCGTCATTGCGAGGGAGGCACGACCGAAGCAATCCAGAAAAAAAATACCATTATTCCTCCGAAGCCTCCTGTTCCTTCGTAATAATCTCTGGTTCAGTAGCTTCTTCCTTTTCCTTCACAAAACGCGCATCGAGCGCCAAGCGGAATCCGCCGAACGAGTTCTTGAGGTCCGGCAAGCGTTTGCCGCGCCAGGCCACACGTGCCATCGACTTAGGTAGTTCATAGGCCCCGCCTCGGATGCAATACATCTCGGCCTCCTTGCCCAGCGTCGCATTGCGTTCGCCGTCATAATAACGATACTTCGTGCTGCACCATTCCCACACGTTGCCCGACATGTCATAAATGCCTAACTCATTGGCAGCACGTTTCTTCACCTTCTTCAATCGGCCGGCGTTGTCTCTCGTCCAAGCCACGCGTTCCACCTCATCGCTGCCGCTATAGATGTAGCCGCGCGTGTTTTGGCCACCTCGTGCCGCATATTCCCATTCCTCTTCGGTAGGCAGGCGGAATTGCATCCCCGTGATGCTATCGATGCGCCGCAAAAACTCTTGCACTTCATAATAGTTGACATTGGTCACGGGGCGTTTGGAGCATTTCTTGCGGCTCGGGTTGTAGCCCATCACGGCCTTCCATAGTTTCTGCGTCACTTCAGTCTGGCCGATGTAGAAATCGTCGCGAATCGTCACGTGATGCACGGGCACTTCGTCGATGAGCGAGTTGCGGTCGTAGTTGAACTCGGCTGTGTCCATATGCTGCGCACCCATCCAAAAGCCGCCCTTCTCGACCCGTACCATGTTGAACGAAACCTTGTTGACGCGATAGGAAGTCGGTGCCGGAAGCGTGTCTTGGGCAAAGGCCAACGCTGAAAGCAGCAAAAAACTGAAAATCAATGTAAATCTTCTCATTTCTATCGAATTTGTGGGCAAAAATACGACAATTTGAATCCAAATGGGGCATTATTAATGAATAATTTCTATTTTTGCATCAAATTCTTGTACTAGATATGTGGGATGCCAAGGGCAACATGACGGCACAAAACAGCCAGGGTGGCGGACCTCCGTTCTTCCGAATTTGCAATTCGGATGTCGAGAGTATCAGCATTTGCAATGCGAAACACACATTTTTCCTTGCTTTTCCGAAAAAACTGCTATATTTGCCGTTGAAAAAGACCTTTTTGCCATGAAAGCCACAACCATAGAAAGGGGATTTGAAATCCCCATACTCACCGCCAGCGAATTGCAAATTCGCTGGAACAGGGTAATCGATACAAAGTATTGCCAGAAGGAGGGAACAACGCCCCCCAACAGTATATTCGATTATGGGAAGGCCAAGGCTATTCACACTTTATTTTCAACAAAAGACAATGATTAAAATGAAAACATCCAAACTAGTTTTATATGTTGTTGTACTTTTATATTGCAATTTTTGCGAAGCACAAACCTTTTATGGATCAAGCAATTTTGGCCGTTTTGAGATATTGAATGATTCAACCTGTACTCTATGTTTTATTTCCGACAATCCATTAATGAATAGAGTGGATTCTTGTTCATGTGTAAAAACAGGCGACACTATTTACATTTCGACAAAAGTAAGACATCGATTTGAAATCGTAGAAGAATATCCTTTTGAAACTTTAGAACGCTCTTCTCTAGTTTACAAGGAATACCGCTACCAGTTTTTAGGAGAAGGTTATCAGTTACTTAATGAGGATTGTGTTTGTGAAAATGACAAAATCATGAACTTTCCAGGTTTTAAAAATGGAGACATTATAGTTGTTCGCTATTTTATTGTTTATGATCGCTTTAAATGGATTTATGGCGAAGAAAGACCTATAATAAAATATAATATTGTTGATGGTTGCTGTTTTGATAATTTTCCACTACTCATGAGGGGCAATCAAATTATCCCTATCGACGAAGAAAAAAATGAGCAGTGTTGGATAGATAACGGTTTTTACTTCCCAACAATGAAGAGAAGTCGGAAAGAGAAATCATTTGACGTCATTGGCAGATGGTCAATAGGTCTAAGAGGTTTACCCAATGGTTATAATATACCCGAGAACAAATTCAGTAAGCATCGGGATTAAATGAAGACGGCAACAAATCGAAAAAAAAAAAAATACTCAACTACTTCGCTGGCATGGAGAACCTTGCCTCGGCCATTGGCAACGGCGGCTTGGCCGACGTTGGCCAACCGATTGTTGGCAGCGACGTGCTGGCTGACAAACTCGGGGAGCGCGACACGGTGCTGCGCCGCGTGATGGAGCCTTATCCATTGCGCATCAACCGCAACAGGCTTGATACACTCTACGGCATGACCTATCATAAATCCCACTTCACATATTGAAAAAACCACTATCTTTGCGCAAAATTCTGAAAGATGACCAAGATCCTCATCATCGACGACGAAGCCCCCATCCGTAGGGTGCTGCGCGACATATTGGAAAACGAAAACTATCAGGTGGACGATGCCTCGACTGGCATGGATGCCCTGCAACTCATTAAAGACCACGACTTTGATGCCGTCTTCTGCGACATCAAGATGCCCGAGATGGACGGCATCGAGACCCTTGAGGCCATCCGAAAGGAATCGGACGTGCCCGTCATCATGCTCTCGGGTCACGGCACCATCGAGACCGCCGTGGAAGCCATCAAGAAAGGCGCTTTCGACTTCATCCCCAAGCCACCCGACCTCAACCGGCTGCTTATCACCCTGCGCAACGCCTTGGACAAGAAGAACTTGGCCACAGAAAACAAGGTCTTGAAAAAAGCCGTAAGACTCCAAAGCCAGATGATCGGCGAGTCGGCACCCATGATGGAAGTGAGGGACATGATCGAGAAGGTGGCCCCCACCAATGCGCGTGTGCTCATCACTGGCGAGAACGGCACAGGCAAGGAACTCGTCGCCCGACAGCTGCACGAGCTTAGCCCGCGATGCAAAGGGCCTTTCATCGAGGTGAACTGCGCTGCCATCCCTTCCGAACTCATTGAAAGCCAGCTTTTCGGTCACGAGAAAGGTGCTTTTACCTCGGCCATCAAGCAGCGCAAGGGCGACTTCGAGCTGGCCGACAGCGGCACGCTCTTCTTGGACGAAATCGGCGACATGAGCCTCTCGGCCCAGGCCAAGGTGCTGCGTGCCTTGCAGGAAAACAAGATTGTGCGCGTGGGCGGCGAGAAGGAAATCCCCGTCAACGTAAGGATTTTGGCCGCCACCAACAAAAACCTGAAGGAGGAAATCGAGAAGGGCAACTTCCGCGAGGACCTCTACCACCGCCTGAGCGTCATCGTCATCCAAGTGC
>CAMUYT010000069.1 GCA_947164955.1 uncultured Bacteroidales bacterium
TCTCGTTTGTGGCCCAAAGCCGTGGCCAATACGAATGGCCCATCGGCGGCATCATTTGGTTTGGCGTCGACGACACTGACAACACCGTCTACTGCCCGATGTACACCTGCATGACCGAGATTCCAGAGTGCTTCCGCGAAGGCAACGGTTCGATGAGCGAGTGGTCGGAGACCTCGGCCTTCTGGACCTTCAACCAGATGAGCAACTGGGCTTACACCAAGTACGACTACATCCACCCCGAAATCCGCAAGGCACAACGCGAGATGGAAGAAGGTTGGGTGAACAAGGCCGTGCCCGAGATGGACAAAAAGGCTTTAGCCATAAAAGGTAGAGAGGCCCAGGTGAGAGAGCTCACCAAGTTCTCGTGCGACCAAGCCAGCAAGATGACCAAGGCATGGAAGAGCCTCTATCAAGCCCTGTTCATGAAATATATGGACGGCAATGTGAACACGCCTGGCAAACCCGTTGCAGGACAAAAATATGTGCCTATCGACAGCAAGCACCCGAAATATAGCGACGAGTACTACCAAATCCTCATCGAGAAGACGGGCGACAAGTACAAAGCTTATTAATTGGACTTCGGGACACGGGACACGAGACAATCATAGTCTCGTTGTCTCGCGTCAAAATTATGCATCTAAAATTACACATTAAATAATCAATCAACCAATGAAAAAAGTATTAGGAATCATCGCGATGGCCATCATGGTTTCGGTGGGTCGCGTGTATGCCGATGAAGGCATGTGGCTCCCGATGTTCGTCGAGCGCCTGAACTATGTTGACATGCAGAAAATGGGGCTGCAACTGACCCCGGAAGAGCTTTACAGCATCAACCACAGCAGCTTGAAGGACGCCATCGTGGGTCTCGGCAGCGATGCCATGCCTCGTGGCTTCTTCTGCACGGGTGAAATCGTGAGCGAACATGGCTTGCTGTTCACCAACCACCACTGCGGCTACGGTGCCATCCAAAAACTCAGCTCCGACCAGCACGACTACCTGAAGGACGGCTTCTGGGCCAAGAACTATGGCGAAGAGCTGCCCGCTCCCGAAATGACGGCCTCATTCCTCGTCCGTATGGAAGATGTGACGAAAGACATCCTCGGTGTGGTGACCGACGACATGGACTATCAGGACCAACAGGCCGCCATTCGTAACAAAATCAAGGAGATGGAGACGGCTGCTTCCGAAAATGGCAAGTACAACCCCGTCATCAAAGGTTTCTTTGAGGGCAACGAGTACTACATGTTTGTCTATCAAGTGTTCCCCGATGTGCGTCTCGTGGGCGTGGCCAACTCTTCGATTGGCAAGTTTGGTGGCGACACCGACAACTGGATGTGGCCCCGCCACACCGGTGATTTCTCGATTTTCCGTGTTTATGCCGACAAGGACGGTAACCCCGCCGCCTACAGCAAGGACAATGTGCCGCTGACGCCCAAGCACCACCTGCCCATCAGCCTCGATGGCGTGAAAAAGGACGACTTCACCATGATTTGGGGCTTCCCCGGCAGCACTGAGCGCTACATGTCGAGCTACGGTATCGATTATAATGTGGACGTGTTCTATCCCACCATCGTCGACATCTTCGGCACCCAACTCAGCGTGATGGAAGAATACATGAAGGCCGACGACCACATCAACCTGATGTATGCCGACAACCACGCCGGTTTGGCCAATACATGGAAGAACTTCCAAGGCCAAATCCTCATGCTCCGCAAGAACAAAGTCTCTGAGACTAAGGTTGCCTTGGAGAAGGACTTCACCAAGTGGGTCAACGGCGATCCGAAGCGCAAGGCCGAATATGGCAACGCCCTCCCGAACCTGAAGGAGGCTTATAAGACTTTGGGCAATGTGGCTAAGAGCATTTATTATCCCAACTTCGTGTCCCAAGCCGGTCCTGCTGGCATCGCCGCACAGTTTGGTTCCTATTATCAAGCCTATCTCGACAAGGACAAGGACGCCCAAGAGATGTCGCTGATGCTGCTGCAGCAAATGGATGTGGATGGTCTCTTTGCTGAGACTGACCCTCAGGTCGAGAAGAAGACCTTCAGCGAGATGCTGAAGACCTACAAAAAGGCTTTCAAGGCCGAAGAACTGCCCGAAATCTACAACATCATCGACAAGAAGTTCAAGGGCGACATCGACGCTTTCACTGAGGACGTATACACCAATTCCATCTTCGCCACGCCCGAAAACATCAAGGCTTTCATTGCCAAACCCAACCCCAAGAAGATCGGCAAGGACTATGCCTACATCATGAACACCTCGATGATGGAAGTCATCATGGGTGCCATGGGCGACTACCGCAACGCCATGCAAGCCGTGAGCGAGAACGACCACATCTTCGTGAAAGGTCTGCGCGAATATTACGCAGCCACCCAACCTGGCAAGAGCCTCTATCCCGATGCCAACTCAACGATGCGTATGAGCTACGGTTCGGTGCAAGACTACATGCCCGCCGATGCCGTGCATTACGACTATGTGTGCACTGCCAACGGAATCCTTGAAAAGTATGTGCCTGGTGACTACGAGTTTGACGCTCCCAAGCGCCTCATCAGCCTCATCGAGAAGAAGGACTTCGGCGCCTACGCTGACGACAATGGCGAACTCATCGTGTGCTTCCTGTCGACCAACGACATCACGGGCGGCAACTCCGGCAGCCCCATCATGAACGGCAAGGGCGAACTGCTCGGTCTTGCCTTCGACGGCAACTGGGAAGCCATGAGCGGCGACGTCAACTTTGAGCCTCGTCTGCAACGTACCATCAACGTTGACATCCGTTATGTGCTCTTCATCATCGACAAGTACGCCGGTGCCACCAACCTCATCGACGAACTCGACATTCGCAGGGGCGAACCCAAGCCGCTGCGCGTGGAAGAGGAAAAGATTTAAAACGTTGTGAAAACCAACAAAAAACGGTCAATGTGCATCATTGGCCGTTTTTTTATTTACTTTTGCGGCAAATATGGCGAAGCGTTTTTGTATTATATTGTTTGTGTTTTTTGCCGTCGTAGCAGCAAAAGCCCAAAACGACACAGTTTTGTTTTCGGCTCAGGGCGGTTTTTATGAGGATGTTTTCGCGTTGGAATTGTCCAATCCCAATCCCCACAACCACATTCGTTACACTACCAATGGCAACCGCCCTACTGCCCAGTCTCCGTTGTATTCCGAGGCTTTGGTATTAAATGCCGATTTGTATTCAGAATCTGATATTTATACTATTGTCAACACGATTCCTTCCACTTTCTATCTTCCCGACAGTATCCAGCATGCCATAGTTATTCGTGCGGCGGTGTTCGACGAGAACGACAGTTGCGTTAGCCAAGTGGTCACCAATTCGTATTTCATCCGTTCGTTGGGAAGCGATTTCCATGGCTTGCCCGTGCTCTCTATTAATGCTGATTCGTTGGCCTTGTTCGACTATGATACTGGAATCTTTGTTCCCGGTGTCAATTATGTCCCTGCTGATTCGACGCATACGGGCAACTATAAGATGAAGGGTGACGAGTGGGAACGCTTGATTAATATTGAGTTTTACGACCCCGACAATACAGGCATCAACCAGCAGTGTGGCTTGCGTACGCATGGTGGCGCTTCGCGCTGGTTCCAACAAAAGGGAATGAAGTTGTATGCCCGCGAGGAGTATGGCCAAAAGCACTTTTTCTTCCGTTTTTTCAAGGACTCACCTATCGTCAAGTTCAAGCGCCTGAACTTGCACCCATTCCGTTGCAGCAACTGGCTGCAGATGGGCGGTACGGACTATATATCGCAAAAGGTGGCAGGAAAACTGTCTTTTGACGCCATGGCGGTTAGGGAAGTCGTGGTGTTTATCAATGGCGAGTATTGGGGAATCTATACGCTGGAAGAGTCTCCTGACGAGCGCTATATCAAAGACCATTATAATGCCGATCTCGATAGTGTGACCATCATCAAGTATTGGGGCGTGCCCAATTATGGCGACCCAGCGGAATGGCTCTCTTTTTATACCTGGATTCGTGATGCCGATCTGACTCAGCCTGATGATTCGGCCTATGCGTATTCGAAAATGGATGTGCCTGGCTTCATCGATTATGTCCTTTTCGAGACTTTTTCAGCTAACCTGGATTGGCCTGACAACAATGTGAAAATCAGCCAAATGGCTCCTGGTAGGCCATTTAGGATGATGTTTTACGATGGCGATGGGTGTTTTTCTAGACCTGAATATCAGGCTATTGACCATGCGCTTCATGTTGGGCTGAGTAGTCGGGTGTTAAGCCGTTTCATGGAAAACAAGGATTTCAGATTCCAGTTCTGCAAGCGTTATTTAGAACTCAAACACACTTTTTTTAGTTATGGTTTTTTGAAATCGGTTTTAGACGAATATTGGAATCAAGTGAAAGGCGAGGTTGAGCGCCAATACCATAGGTTCCATTTTCCGTGGAGTGTGAACAGATGTTATGCGGATGTGGAGAAGGCCGATGAATTCATGCGCCTTCGTGACCAGTATTTCATGGAAGAGCTCAGTCCGTACCTTGATGTCAAGGAGAACAATCTGGCTGTGGTTTCGTGTCATCCCAATCCTTTCACTGACGAAGTCCAAATCATGTTGGATGTCGAACAATCGGGAGCGGTGGAACTTGCCATCTACGATGTTATGGGGAGGAAGGTTTTTGCCGAGGCGTGCCATCTTGTGGAAGGAGCAAACGTTTTCACCATACATCCTAAACTATCAGCTGGCCTGTATGTACTGAAGCTGGGTGGCCATTCGCAGCGTATCGTTAGATACTAAGGATTGTCTATATTATAGTAGTTCTTTTTGATGAGATAGTTGACAATCCAACGGGCATCATAAAGGGATTGCTTCTCCACGGAGATACCGTTTTTGGCTGCTTTTTCCTCGATCTGCTTCATTAGCTCAGGCTTTGTTCGTATTTCTTCCACCTTCTCGGCAACGAGCTGTTCGACGCGGTCGCGTTTGGCCTCGGGGTTGGCCATGTCGCGCATCAACGGCTTGCCCTCAATGATGTTGTGGGCTTCCATGAGCAGCACTTGGTCCAACTTGGCGTTTTGGATAACAGTTTGGCAAGTCGAGAGGTTCCACATCCACGCCGAGTCTTTCTTGATCTCTTTGATGGCTATCGTCTCACGAACCCTTGGATTGCGTGCTGTTGGAATGTTGTTGCCTGCCAATTCATCAAAATAATGTTCGGGGTTTTCGAGAATCAGCTGGTCGGCTTCTTCCCATGTCAGACTCAGGCTGTCCATGAGGCGGGTGTGGACCTTGCTTACCTTGTCGTCGGCGACGCAGAAGCTCAACAGCGATCGTTCCACGAAGCCATAGGTCGCCTTATACATCTGGTTGCCGGTAGTGAACCACACCACATAGTCGGCGTCGAGCAGTTTCTCAATCATGTCAAGTTGAAGCACCTTGGCCTGTTGCGAGTAATTGGGCCCGAAATATGCCGTCGAGTTGTAGAACCAGAACTCGGACTGCGCAAAGATCTCATCGAAGGGAATGTAATAATGCATTCGCCAAAGATAAGAATTGCCGATAAACAAAACCTTTGGCTTCTTGATGGTTGAGTCAGCCATCACAGTGACGTCTGCATCGTAGAGCCTGTCGTAGGGATGGGGCAATGGGCGTATGAGGTTGAGGTTCATCTCGAGGTCGTGGTCGTCGTTTTGGGTCGAGTCGGCGCTTTCGTGGAAAGGCCCGATGGCCAATTGCGGCAACGGCTCTCCTTTCAGCGTTTCCATGAGACGAAGCAGCGAGTCGGCGGCCAGCACCGAAGAGAAGCCCCAATGGGCACCTGTTTGTGAAATCAGGGAATAGGGGAGGGTGTCGGCTTCTTTTAAGGCCTGAAACCATGAGGTCATCTCAATGAATGGGAAGCCGTTTTCCTCAAATTGGGCGGCATAATACTCTCGGGCATTGATGGAGGTGGTGTCATGTTGTCGGTCAGGCAAATGTTCAGGATAAAGAAAGCCCTTTTCGGGTGCCATGAACATAAGAAACTCAATGCCATAATCTTGAAGCACACCGCGCAGTTTCCACATCAACCTTGCCTCACGCTTGAAAGTCTCTCTGGCTTTTTGGGCATCGGGGAACCAGCGATACATCTCAGTGCCATAATAGTCGTTCACGTTTTGCTCGTAATACAGCCAGTTATGCTTGCCTGCCACGATGTCGTGGGCGTATGTCTTTCGATAGAAGTCCCAAAGGTATTGGTTGTAGAGCCTGATGACGGGTTCCCTGAAGCCGAAACGTTCGCTAAGTTGTTGCTCCATCTGCTTTTGGTAGTCACCAGAGCGAAACCCCTTGACGTTTAAAAGGGGATAGGGTGTGGAAGGATAGAAGCCATTCAAGGGGTGTGTTGGCACCCAGCCTGTGTGTTTCTGAACCATGGGTGCAAAAAGCACAAGCATCAATATGATGAACAGTATCAGGTCATATTTTGGCTTCTTGCTCATTTATTGCTGTTTGTTTTTGTCCATTTCAATGGCGTAAATGGCATTCAGGCGGAGCATTTCGTCAAGGTCGATGCCACGCTCGACGGCCTGTTGCTTGACGCTTTCGAACCATTCGGGCGTGTTCTTGATGTTTTGGATGATGTTTTGGATGCGCAGTTCCTCGCCTTCAGCGTCGCGGTCGACGAAGGCGTGTTGGGCGGTCTCGCAAAAGCCGAACATGTAGTCGTAGGCATAGACCGAGGTGGTGATGACCATCACCAGGTCGACTTCGTCAATCACTTTGTACACGTCGGGATAGTATTTCACCTTGCCCAGGAACTCAATGTTCTTTGTGATGACCTCGTCGTTGTATTTCCAGTATTCGCAACGGTCGAAAGCATCAGCGAAGGCCGATTCGTGCAGTTGGATGAAATAGCTGTCGGCGATGACGAGGATGTCGGGCTTGCGCAAGGTGGTGTCGCTGAGGGCCATGATGGGCTGTGGGATTGCGGGTTTGCGGATGGGCAATAACAGATTCATCAAGTGCTCGATTTCGCCGTCTTGCTTCGAGTAGTTGGTCGACAGGTTCTCGTCGACGCAAACGATATGCGGCATGTCCTGTCCGATGAGGCTGCCGATTTTTGTCAATACCGAGTCGGCCACAAAGGGGATGGTGCTTTCGGCCCAGTGGGTGCCGTAGCGTGAATAAAGCGGGTATTCCTTTTTGCCTTTGAGCGATTGGAAATAGCCCAAGAAGTCGATGTGTGGGATGCCGTTTTGCTCAAAGAGCCTTGTGTAGTATTGCTGCACGCTGAAGGGCATGATGGAGTCGCGGTAGCCTTGTGGCATGTGTTCGGGATAGACCCAGGTCTTCGACGGCGCTTCCACGAAAAGGAATTGGGTGCCGTGGTTGCGCAGGCTGTCGATGAGCACAAGGGTCTTCTCGATGTTGCGTTGGGCTTCGGCTTCAAAGGCTTCTTGCGATGCGTAGTGGTGCTCAAAAGTCTTGCCTGTCACCTCGTCGAGATACATCTTGAGATACATTTCCTTGTTTTCGCCACGGATGATGTTGTCGTTGGTCGATTTGCCGAACAACGAGAACAGACATTGGTTGTAGGATCGGATGCAAACTTCGCGGAAGCCGCTGTTTCGTTTGGCGTGGTCGGTCAGGTAGTTTTGGAAAGAGCCGTCGTAATAGGTCTTGAACGTCAGTTTGACGGGTTGCTCGTTGGGGACATAGCCCGATAGGGGCTTCATCTTCACGACATGCGTAAACCCTTGTAATAGCAAGGCGCAGAGCACCGCAAAGACGCAAACGAACTGGATGAGGAAGTGCTTGTTCTTTTTCATGGCTCAGAATCGGAAATAGATGAAGGGATTGAAGTCGGAAACACAAAGCGACCCTGCCGAAAGGACAAACAGTACCAAGGTGATGGCAAACATGGTCCACGAGAGGGGCTTGGAATAATGGTCGGCAAAGATGCTGTCTTGCAGCCGTTGTCCGAAGGGCAGCAGCGTAAGGAAGGAGAACGCGATGGCAAGGGCGAAGACGCACCAGAATTGTGCATCGCCGGCCACGGTGAGGCCATCCCTAAACGCGAACAGGGCTTGATAGAAGCCACCGGCATCGGCAGCCGTGTCGACGCGGAAGAGCACCCAACCCATGGCCACCAGGAAGAAGGTGATGACGACCGAAGGAACCGTGCCAGCTTTTTTCAGCAGGTTTTTCAGGAAGAGCTTGTCGGCGCAGATGAACAGACCATGGAAGGCGCCCCAAAGGACGAAGTTCCAGTTGGCGCCGTGCCACAAGCCCGAGAGCAAGAAGCAGAGCCACAGGTTGAAATACATGCGTCCCTTGCCTTTGCGGTTGCCGCCAAGCGGGATGTAGAGGTAGTTCATGATGAAGTTGCCCAAGGTCATGTGCCAACGTTTCCAGAACTCGGTGACGCTGCGGCTGGTGTAAGGGTCGTTGAAGTTCTCGGGGAAGCGGAAGCCCATCATCTTGCCCAAACCGATGGCCATGTCGCTGTAGCCCGAGAAGTCGAAATAGATTTGGAAGGTGTAGGCGAGGATGCCTATCCAGGCGGTACCCGTGGCCAAGTCACCGTAGTTCATGCCAAACACTTGGTCGGCATAGAGGGCCATGGTGTTGGCAATGAGCACCTTTTTGGCCAAACCGATGACGAAGCGGTAGAACCCCAAAGTGCGGTCTTCCATCGTGCTGGTGCGCGAAACCAGTTGTGCCGCCACGCTGTTGTAGTTGACGATGGGGCCTGCGATGAGTTGCGGGAACATCATGATATACAGCACATAATCGGTCAGCTTCTGGCTGGGCGGTGTTGTGCCGCGATACACGTCAATGGTGTAGGTGATGCTTTGGAAGGTGAAAAACGAGATGCCGATGGGCAGTGCCACTTTCATCCAGTCGATAGGTTCGTGATGCGCCCAACCCAAGATGGCGTTGAGGTTCTCCATGAAGAAGTTGGCGTATTTGAAATAGAGCAGCAGCCCCAAGGCCATGACGACGGAAAGGCCGCAAAGCAATCTCTTCGTACTTGTTTTCTCCGTTTTGGCCATGCCTCGCACCAAAAAATAGTTGACGATGCACTCGCCGACGAGTAGGAAAACGAAGTCGGGCGCGCCGTAGGCGTAGAAAACCAAGGAAAAGAGCAATAGGGTATAGTTTCTGAATTTCTGCGGCGTGACGAAATAGGCTATCAGGAAGATAGGCAGAAAAAAGAAAAGGAAGATGTTGCTGCTGAATACCATAAGTTGTTCTTATTTTAATGTTGGTTATTGTTGTCTTGTTCGTTCTTTTGCATTTGAAAGACATACGCGGCGTTCAACCTCAGGTTTTCTTCTACGCTGATGCCGCGTTCTTGGGCTTGTTCTTGTATGGATTTGAACCAGTTTGGGTCGCTTTTGATTGATTCCATGATGGAGCGGATGGCTTCTTGTTCTTGCACGCCCCCGTTGGCAAAGAGTTCTAAGGCGGATTGGGTAAAGCCGCTCATGTAGTTGAGCAGGTAGTTGGAGGTGTAGAGTGCGATCACGATGTCGGCTTGTTTCAGGGTTTCATCCGTGCCATAGAGTTGGTTGAGGTATTTCCAGTTCAACTCGGGTCTTGAGGATATGGAGGTTTGGTTATAGAGCCAGAAGTCCCAACGGTTGAAGGCATCGACGAAGCAGGAGCCTTGCAACGGCGTGAAGTAGCCGTCGCCAACGACAAGCAGGTTGGGCCGGTCTTTTCCGATGGTGTCTTGCAGGGTGAATATCGGTCGCGACGCCTTGGGTTTGCACAAGGGCAGGAGCAAGTCGATGTGGGTCTCAAGTTCGCCGTCTTGGTCGGAATAATCGCGGCTGAGGTTGGGATCGATGACGTCAATGCCGGGGAAGCGATAGTCCGTAATCGCTTCGAGTTTCCTTAATATCGAGTCGGCCACGAAGGGAATGGTGGCTTCGGCCCAGTGCGACCCCGTTCGTGTATAGAGCCGGTAGGGGAAGGTGTCTTTGATCGTTTTGAAATAGCTGTAGAAATCGATGTGCGGGATGTCGTTTTCCTTGAAAAGTTCAATGTAATACTCTGCCAGAGAGAAGTCGGAGATGCTGTCTTTGAAGGCTTCGGGCATGGTTTCGGGATAGACGGCAGTCTTGGTAGGGCAGAAGACAAAGAGGAATTGGGTGCCATGTTGGTGAAGGCTATCGATAAGGGTCAGCGTCTCTCCAACATTCTTACGGGCCTCGGCCTTGGCCTTTTCGATAGTGCCGTATTTGTTCGCTAGCAGTTTGCCAGTGATGTCGTCGATGGCACCTTTCAAATAGAGTTCGTGCTGGCTGCCTTTATACACGTTTTCGTTGGCGATTTTGCCGAAACAGCTATAGGCAACTTGGTTGTGGCACCGGCTGAAAAACTCCCTGAACCCCGTGTTCTTTCTGGCTTGTTGGGCAAGATATTCCTGATAGGAGCCATCAATGTAGGTGGCCCAGGTCAAATCTTCTTTTTGTTCCCCGACCTTGACTTTATCCGTATAGGGGCTTAAAGGTCGCGTCGGCACGACATGGGTGAAGCCTTGCAACGCAATGTATGCGAGCAAAACCATGAAGCTGGCGAATGGAATGATATAATGTCGAGGTTTGCCCATGATTAGAACCTGAAGTAGATGAACGGGCTGAAGCCGCTGGCATTCAAGGCGCCGAGGCAGAAGACGAAGGCCAGGATGCTGACGATGAAGGCCACGATGTGTTGCCGTTTGTTGTATTCAGTGAAATAGACCTTGTCTTGCACTTTGAGGCCGAACTTCGAGAGGGTGAAGAACGAGAAGAAGGCGGCCACGAGCATGGTCACATAGAGGTGCGGGTTGTCGCCGAAGTGGAACGGGGCGAAGTCGAAGGCGAACAGGCGCTTGATGAAGAGCCACGACAGGTCGATGCGCTCGATGCGGAAGAAGCAACGCGTCAACACGATGATGAGGAAGGTGAAAAACACACTCGG
>CAMUYT010000070.1 GCA_947164955.1 uncultured Bacteroidales bacterium
GAACTACCAACGCCTTTTTTGTGTGCCATATCTCTTTAGTTTTTTCGGGTTTTTACTCAGTGATGTTGTCGATTTGGATCTTGCTCAGATACTGACGGTGACCGTTAGAAGTCTGATATCCTTTTCTTCTCTTCTTCTTGAAAACGATAATCTTGTTGCCTTTGAGGTGCTGCATCACCGTGGCTTCGACATTGGCGCCGGCTACCGTCGGGGCTCCTACTTTCGTCGAACCTTCGTTTCCAATTAATAACACTTTGTCGAAAGAAACCTTGCTTCCTTCTTCTTCATGCAGCCTGTTGACGAAGATTTGTTGTCCTTTCGTCACTTTGAACTGTTGTCCTGCGATTTCTACTATTGCGTACATTTCTCGATATCTTTTAATTAGATACTGACTCTCTTTTTTTTCGGACTGCAAAAATACACATTTTTTCAATCGGTCAAGATTTTCTTTTCGTTTTTCTGATTATTTTTCTTCAAAAAGTAATGAGTTGTTTTTTAACTATTTGAAAATCAATATATAAGAAAATTGTATTAATTGAACACAAACACCCTGTCGCTTTCCTTTTCTTTCCTTTTTCCTTGCATTATGGCATTAAAACGAGGTGAAACAAGCGCAAAAACATGCCCTTCTTTTGACATAAATGTATATGGTCTCACAAAAATATGTACTTTTGCCGCGGTTTTTGGCATTGGCATTAATACCATTAATTAATAATGAACGAGAACGAGCTCAAGGTTTTGATCGAACAAATCAAAGGAGGCGACAGGGAGTCCTTCAATCGGGTGTTCCGTCGCTATTACACGCCTTTGGTGCGTTTCTGTATCCGTTTTGTGGCCGACACCGACCAAGCGACGGAGATTGTCCAAGACCTGTTTGTTAGGTTGTGGACCAACCGTGAGAAACTGACTTTCAACACCTCGTTTGAGTCATATATGTTGCGTTCCGTGCGCAATGCCGCCATCACCTTTATTAATAAGGAACACGCCCACGCCGAAACCAACGAGCGGATCTATACCGATGAGTCGGATGCCAACGATCCTTCTGAAACCCTGCAATCCAACAACCTTGAGGTCTCTTACCAAAAAGTGTTGGCCTCCATGCCCGAAAAACGACGTGAGGTGTTTCTGGCCAGCCGTTTCGATGGCTTGAAATATGCCGAAATCGCCGAAAAGATGGGGATGTCTCAAAAAACCGTCGAAGCGCACATGAGCGCCGCCATCAAACAACTCAGGGAGGGGTTGAAAGAGTATCTTTAATGGATTGGACTTTTTTGTTTTTATAATCGATTGATTATGAAATAGTTCAATGATATTTGAAAAAAAAGTACAAAAAAGTCACATTTCGACTAAGGGTAAAACCTAAGTTATCAGTCATATAGATGAATCGAAGATAAAAATACAGCACGAAATGAACTCGGTAAACGAAAAATATGAGGCATTAATCATGAGCTACCTCGACGGGCAGTGCACGTCGGAGGAGGCTCTTGAGCTGCTTTCGTGGGTGGCCGAGTCGGAAGAGAATCGACTGTATTTTAAGGCGCTCAAGGAACAAAATGAGGTGTGGAGCCTTACCGACTTTGCCATGCCTGAAGACCTTGACGTGGAAGCCGCCCTCGATTCGGTCAACGCGAGAATTGATGCCCTTGAGACTGAAGTCGAGACGAAGACAGTAGCGATGCCCTGGCTGCGCCGCAACTTCAAATATGTTTCGGGTGTGGCGGCCGCATTGGTGGTGGCCTTGTTCCTCGGTTTCCTCGTTGCCAAGCCGTTCAGCTCCGAAGTCACGCTAGCCTATAATGGCCAAGACAATTCGTCGTTTGTGTTGCCGGATAACACTTCGGTCGTTTTTGACGCCGAAGGCTCCCTTACCTACAACAAGCGTTTCGCCAAGTCGTCCCGCGACGTTGATTTCGAAGGCGTCGCTCGGTTTGATGTGGCCAAAGACGAAAGCCGTCCGTTCGTCATCCACTGCAACGGCATGGATGTGGAAGTGTTGGGCACGAGTTTCTTGTTGAACGCCGACAACACCGCCGAACGCTATTTTGTTGACCTGTATAGCGGCACGGTGAAAATGACTTCGCTCGACAAAAAGGGCCATGAGTTGGCTCAAGTTGAACTCAAACCCGGCGAGCGCGGCGTGTTTGACGCCAGCGAGGGCGAGCTGAAGATGATGACCTATCCTGAGGTGAAAGAAGAGCAACTGAGAGACGAACACGTTTTGGTCTTCGACGATGCCAGCTTGTCGACCATCGTGGAGACGTTGCAATACATCTTCAGGATTAGGATCAACCTCGACGAGGCCTGCGCCTCACGCAAAATCACCGCCCGTTTCACCGATGAGGATCCCATCGATGAAGTGCTCGAGACCATCGCCGTAGTGTCCAATGTCACGGTGACTAAGTCGGATGATGTTTACACCATCCGTTAATTAAAAATCCCCTTATCTCTATTTTTTTTGGCTTGGATGAAAGTCCTCTCGTTTTTTTGTCGTACCTTAGCGGCCTAATTCGAGATTTTTTTGAGATGAATTATCCTGATACCAATATATGCCCTGAGCGACAGAAAGATAAGCGAGCATTTGGGTTTTTCCCAGCCTTACTTCTGTTGTTTCTTTTAGTCTTTATCGCTCCCAAAAAAGCTGATGCACAAAATTTCAACCCGCTGATCTCATTTTCGGTGGAATCGTGCACCCTGGATGTCGCCCTTGAGAAACTCTTCGGCGAATATGAACTGAATGTGGCCTTTAGCAAGGCCGAACTGAGCAAAATCCGGATTGAGCCTTATTCTTGCTCCTACAAATCGGTTGACGAGGTGCTCGCCGACTTGCTGAAAGGTACTGACTATGGCTTCAAACGCATTGGCAAACAATATGTCATCAGGAAAAACAAACTGCTGGCCAACGATCCAGATGTAACGGTGACGCCACCTGCCGAGACGACGGAAGTGGTCAAACCGAAGTCCGAAGCGGTGGCCAACAAGACGGGCGATACCATCTACATCTTTGATACTGTGCAGCTCATCAAGACCGTGATGCGTCGCGATACCATCATCGAGGTGCGCCACGAAGTGAAGACCGACACGGTCTATGAAGTGAAATACCAAGGCTGGGAAATCCCCTGGCCCGAGTTCCACGACAATGGCTGGTTTGTCACGCCTTCTATGAGCCTTAGCGTGGCTCGGCTCGATCACGACAAACCAATGCCCGAAATGGAGAATGGCTCGGTGGAAGTGACCCCGAGCTCCGCCTATAGCTTGGGACTCGATGCAGGCTACAAGCACAACCGACTCAGCGTGGGCTTGAACCTCTCGTATCGCTCGCTGCGCTACCGTTTCCTTCTCGAAAAGACCGTGTTTGATGGCGACTATTATGTGAACGATACGCTCGATACCTATTATACGATACATCCTACAGGTGACACCACCTACCAATACATCTTGGATTCGACCTACGTTCCCTTGACGACCACCAACTATGCGTATCGCGACATCAATCGGCTCGACTATATGAGTGTCGGGCTTTTTGCCACGTTCGATTTCGTGAAAAAGGCGCATTTCAGGGCTTTCGTCAAGGCTGGCGCTTCCATGGATTTCCTGGTTAATTACGGAGGGTCACTCAACGCTTCAACATCGCCTTTCCATGCCCCCATCGCCAAGGAACAGGTGGAGCCATTCCGGTTGGCCTTCTTTGGCGGACTGGGTTGTGCGGTGAAAGTGGTCAATCGGTTGGAGCTTGTCCCAGAGGTGCATTACCGTATGACGAACGGATCGCTCTATCGTGCCGACTTCCCGTTTGATATGAAGCTGAGGCTTGTTGACTTCCGATTGGGTCTGACCTATTATTTCTGAAATCATGAAACCGGTTACGACGATATGGCATCTTTTGGTTGCATTGTTGCTCATGCAGCCTCTGGCGCTCAAGGCACAGCATTATGTGAGCCTTGGTGGCGAGGTCGACTCATTGCTCGTGTTGCCCAAACTTGGCACTGACTCAGCCTATCTCGTCAATGAGTCGCTGGCAGTGGTGGCTGGTGGCGATTTGCGTGTTGAGGCTGGCGCTAAGGTCTATTTCGGCCAGTCGGCCTATTTGCGTGTCGATGGCGGTAGGTTGTCGCTTGATGGCCATCGCAACGATTCCGTCTACCTGTTGTGCTACGAGTTTTCACACGACTGGGTGGGCGTGCAGCTGAAGAATGTCGGCGAGGCCGACTCGCTCCGGCTGTCCTATGTCACAGTAATCGGTGCGCTGACAGCCTTGAATGCTTCTGAAAGTAGCCATGTGACGGTTAGGCACTGCACTTTCAATAACTTCTATGCAGGTAAAGGCATAGAAATGATCGACTGTAGTAACTTTTTGATAGATAGTTGTTTCTTTAACCAATGTGTCTCTGGTGTCGAACTGAAGTCGCGTTCGGCCGACAGCGAGGACAACTACATCACACACAATATCTTCGACCAAGGACAGATTAATATCGAACTGTCGAATACAGGCTATGGCTTCAAGTGCAACCGCAACCATATCGAAGGCAACTGCTTCCAAGGTGCCGCCACGGCCATTAATTTTGAGACGTTGGGCGGCATCTCCGACAAGGACGCCACCAATTACATAGAAGGTAATCTGATTTCTTCCGACTTGCCAGGGGGAGGCGGCTCCGGCTATTCTTCCTATGGCATCAAGGCGGCCATGGACACACTCGTGATTCGTAACAATGTGTTTTGGAACAACGACGAGGCCGTCCGGATGATGCGGGTGTGCCATCTTCTCCTTGAGCACAACACTTTCTTCGAGAATGAACTGACGCTGACCAATCTGCTCGCGTCGGGGTCGGCGGTATTTGTGGGCAATACCATCAGCGAGGCCAAGAAGAGGATCGTGAGTTACCCTTCGGGGAAGTCGCGTATGAATGGCAATAACTTCTTGCATTTCCAGAAAAACACGACCCTGTTCGCCAACGTGTCGACCGACGTGATTGATATGCATGGCAATCATTGGGGCGATGCCACAGAAGCGGAGATCGCCTCAGTGGTCCTGGATGCTCACGACACGCCTACGTTGGGCGAGATCCTAATTGACGGCTATCTGCCGGAATGCGACACCACAGTCCCGATTTCGCCTCCGTTCAGGGTGAAGAAACAGTATGTCAATAACCAATGGCGCATCTCATGGGAGGCCAATCCGGAGGCCGATGTCGACCATTATGTGCTGTTTTATGGCGACTTCAACTATTACAAGTTCGCCCATGCCATCGATGGCATTACGTCGACGTCCTATGATTTGACTCCACAACAGGCTGATAATGTGGCTGTCATGGCCTGCGACCGTGAGTACAATCCCGATGTGTATGCCTCGCTGGGACAAAGCGCCTACGCTTTTGCAGAATATTATCCTTATGCGGGTGAAGACGCCACGATGTGTGCGCCACAAAACGGTTATTCCATTACTTCTGCCATTATCCCCTATACTTACAGTGGTTTCGTTTGGCGGAGCTCAGGCTCGGGCTCGTTCTCCGATTCTCTCGCGCTGCGAACGGTGTATTATCCTTCCGAGGCCGACTATGATGCTGGCACTGTGACGTTGACATTGCGTGTGTTGAGCAATGGTGTGGCTAAGACGGATGCTTTTCAGCTGCAATTGTATAAAGCGCTCGCTGTGTTTGCCGGCGATGACAATTTCAGTGGCATGAACCATCCTTTGACACTCGACCAAGCCGAGGCGAGTAATTACGACTCGTTGCGTTGGCGTTCGTTGGGCGATGGCCGTTTCGACGACTCGCTGTCACTCCATACGGTCTATTATCCTGGACCTCTCGACAAGGAGCAGGGCTATGTGGAACTGATGCTTGAGGTGTGGTCGTTTTGTGGCTATGCTAGCGATGTCGTCCGATTCGATTTGCTAAAGGACTTTGCCATGGAAGGCAAGACATGGATGGATGGCGTCCCGCGTCCCAACACCCAAGTGATTGCAGCGTCAATCAGCGACGACAACCCTTATGTTTCAGGTTTCTATCGCACGATCTCTGACGACGAGGGCACGTTCCAGTTTGATGCCTTGTTGCCCGACACCTATATCTTGTATGCCTTCCCCGACACTTTGGAGGTGGAAGCGGGTGGCAGTTATTATCTTGGCGACTTGCAATGGAATGAATCGAACATGATTGTCGTCGATGGCAATGTCTATGACGTGGATATTACGCTGCCTGCTGTGGTCGAGGGGTTCAATATGGGGCAGGGAAGCATCGGTGGCATGTTCGACTATCCAGAGATGCCTTTCAGGGGGCACGATTTCTATTGCCAGCCGTGGCTGCGTGAGGGTAGCGAGGTGGAATATTGCTCGGGCGACGGCTTGTCGAACGTTAGCGTGTTGCTACTCAATGCCACTAAGCAAAAAATATTGGGCTTTGCACTCACCGATCATAGCGGGCGCTTCTGCTTCCGTCACCTGCCTTTTGGCACGTATCATGTGATGGCTGACCTGCCTCGCTATGGACGTGGCACCTGCGAAGAAATCAGCATCTCGCCTTCTCAACCTTCCGTAGATGGGTTGCATCTTTTTGTGAGCCAGCAAGGTAAGGTCTGCATGAGGAAAGAGGATAATGGTTTGGAAAATAGCCATTTGTATGTTTATCCCAATCCTGTCGTCGAGGAACTGAGCATGGGCGGGCTAGAATGCAACACAGACTATGTGGTCACTGTGGTTAACAGTCTGGGCATTAGGATGATACCCGAATATGCCGTACGCACTGATTTGTTGGGTGAATTCTCAATACATATGGGTGCGCTACCTGCGGGTATGTATTTTATTCGAGTGTCAAATCCATCGACATGTGAGATGGCAAAAATCGTGAAACAATGAGCAGGTGTAAAAAAATAGTCATGTTAGCGTTGGCGGTTTGCACGTGCCTTCTCGCCAAGCCTGCTGTCGGCCAGGGTCTTGTTCAAGGCATGGTCTATGAGCAAGACAGTCTTACGCCGATTATGGGAGCCACGGTGTCGTTTTACGGAGTGTCGTTTTCGGGCGATACGCTTGACTATGGCTTCGTTGCCGATTCATTGGGCTTTTATGATGGTAGCGTGGATGCTGGCACCTATTGGGTATGGGCTTCCGCTGAAGGCTATGAGACGGAGTACCTGACGGATTCACTGGTGGTGGAGGAGGGGGGCGTCATCCTTGATTTGGATTTCATCCTGCACGAAGTGTACCATCCGGTGCGTTATGTGGCGGCTCGACAATACGGCACGGATATGGTCAGGGTGAGCTGGTCGATGCACGAGCCCTTGCTTTTCGAGGACTTCGAGACAGGCGACTTCAGCCGGTTCAATTGGGACATCCAGAGCTTCGACCATCCGTGGGTCATCGACTCAACCCATGCTTACGAAGGCGACTATTGCATGAAGTCGGCTTGCGAGGCGGTGGGCAATGGCCAGTCACAAATCGAGGTCTCAGTCTATATCCCCTTGTCGGGCACGATGAGCTTCTACAGCAAGATTTCGTCGGAAAGCCCGTGGGACGCTGGCGCGTTCTACCTGGATGGTGTGAGGAAGATGGAGTGCACGGGTGAAACGGAATGGACCGAACATGAGTTTGAAATCACCGAAGGCGAGCATTTGTTCCGTTGGGTGTATGCCAAGGATGCCTCCACCGATATGGGGGATGACTGCTTTTATGTGGACTGCATCCGTTTTTATGAACAAGACAGCGCAAGCGCGATGCGTTCTTTCCAATACTATGATCTGTATCGTAGCCGTTTTGAAGAGGAACCAGTACTGTTGGCCTCGCATCTCTCGGATACGGTGTTCATGGAGATGGGGTGGAACAGCCTTTCATGGGGTAAGTATCGTTGGGGCGTCAGTCGCTATTACGAAGGCAATCGCGCTTGTTCCGATACCGTTTGGTCGGCTTATCTCGACAAGGATATGACAACGACTTTGACAGTGGATGTCACGACGAACGTGAATCTGCCAGCCGCTGGCGCGATGGTAACACTCACGCCACACGACGGACAGGGACAAAGTTATGAAGGCATTGCCGATGCCAACGGTCACTTGCTTCTGAGTCAGGTGTATCGCGATGCATACGACCTTCGGGTGCATCTCGACGGCTTCGTTGATTATGTTGCCGATTCAGCCCTTTCCGTGATGATGCCCACGCAGGTCGCCGTTGAATTGATGGAAGCCACGCCATGTGTCGACAGTTTGTATGTCTCTTCCACAGGATGGGCGATGTGGTCGTTTGAGATTTTGCAAAATCGTGATTTGCAGTATGTTGAAATCATGCTAAACAATGAATTGGTCGACCGCGTCAGTTCGGACTGCTATCAATTTGATGTAAGTCAGCTCGTGGAGGGCGAGACGTATACGACAAAAGTGCGGGCTGTCTACCTGACTGGTGTTTGCGGTTGGCGTGTTTGCGAATGGGTGTATCAGCCTTGTGATCATTACCAGGGAAGTGCCACAGGCTTGCAATGGTCGTTGCACAACGATGCGGTTCGACTCTCGTGGAGCTATCCTGAGGGCGAAACCGTATTGGGAGCGTTTTTGTATCGCGATGGCGAGAGGCTCGCCTTCACAGAAGCAGCAAACTACGTGGATGCAACAGTCGACATGCACGATGATGTGACATATTGTATACGCTTGGTGTACGATGGAGCGCATGATGGAACGTATTATTCCATGTCGTGCGAGGAATGCGTGGTGGCAAGTTTCCCGGCCTTTTGCGACCCTCCGATGAAGTTGGAAGGCGAGAATTTCTTGGATGAAAACGGCGACTATGGTGCACTGATTTCGTGGGGCGAGCGTCCAGCGCCTGTGCAACAATGGCTGCAATATGACGATGGAACCTTTAAGCGTGCTCTGGGTGGCGACAACGAGCCGGTAATCTTTTGGGCCATTCGTTTCGATGCCGATACGTTGGCCGATTATGTTGGCACCGCCTTGCAAAAGGTGGCACTCTACGATGTGGGGGCAGGTACGTATCATCTGTGGATTTATGTGGGTGGCGACGATGCGCCGCGCACCCCGGTACGATCGCAAAACTTGACTTTGAGCAACCTCCAAGCCTGGCATGTGGCACAAGTGACCCCAGCCTTTGTCATCCCTGAAGGTGAGCCGATATGGATCGTGGTGGGCCAGCAAGGCCTTTCGCGACCGGCTGCCGCCTGCGCCGACATGGGCGACCCTAACGGCCGTTGGGTGTCGCTCGACGGCGAGCATTGGACCGATATGCACACTTTCAATATGCATTATACCTGGATGTTGCGTGCATTTGTCTCCAACCGCTTGGGCCAATCGCTCGTTCTTGGTGAAGATGGTTACGCATTACAACATTACAACCTATATCGCTCCTACGATAATGTCGACTATCAGCTTGTGGCCAGCATCCCTGCTGTTGAGGGCCAACAGTTCTATCAATACCGTGATTTCCTGATGGGCGACGAACACCACGAGTTCTATTATGCCCTGACCGCCGTCTATCTGTCAGACGAAGGCGAGACCTGCGAGTCGGACTACGCTGCCGCGCTCTACGAGCCCGAGCACAACTACGTTTGGATTGACGACCAGTGGGGCTTACCCGACCATTCGGTAGCGGATTTGAGGCTTTATCCCAATCCGGTGCAGGATAAGCTTTGGGTTGAAAGCGAAGGGATGCAACGGTACACAGTTTATAATGCATTGGGACAGAGGATACTGTCCGACAATGCGACTGCTGATGCCGTTGACATTGACCTTTCGAGTTGCCCCAACGGAATTTATCTGCTCAAAGTGGAGGCGGAAAATGTCGTATTGAGCCGGCGTTTTGTGGTTTCGCATTGATTCCGTATCTTTGCGGCCCAAATGCGAAGCATTCAACGTAGTTAATTCGGTCGCCTATGATTTCTATCCAAAACCTTAGCATGCACTTCACCGGCGAAGACCTCTTCACCGACATCTCCTTCCTGATTCGCGAGAAAGACCGTATCGGCTTAGTCGGCAAAAACGGTGCGGGCAAGACGACATTGCTCAAGCTGATTTGCGGCATCGAACAGCCCTCGAAAGGCGATGTGGTTATTCCTCAGGGCGTTACCATCGGCTACCTGCCACAGGAAAAGAACGTGAACAGCGAGAAAACGGTTTTGGACGAGGCACTTTCCGCTTTTGACGAATACCACCAGCTGGAACGCGACCTGGAACGGATGCAGCAGGAACTGGCTGAACGCTCCGACTACGAAAGTGCGCAATACGAGAAGCTTATCGTCAGGATGAACAACTTGAATGACCGCTTGGCCTTGCTCGGCGGCAACAGCATCGAAGGCGAAGCTGAAAGGATATTGGTGGGCTTGGGCTTCAGCCACGACGACATGCTGCGGCCCATGCGCGAGTTCAGCAACGGCTGGCAGATGCGCGTGGAACTGGCCAAAATCCTGCTCAAAAAGCCCAATCTCCTGCTTCTCGACGAGCCTACCAACCACTTGGACATCGAGTCGATCCAATGGCTCGAAGGCTTCCTGAAGGCGTATTATGGCGCCATTCTGATGGTCTCGCACGACCGCGCTTTCCTCGACAACATCACCATCCGCACGGTGGAAATCTCGAACGGGAAGATATACGACTACAAGGTGCCTTATTCGGATTACGTCAGCCTGCGCGAGGAACGCGTCGACATGCAACGCTCGGCCTACGAGAACCAGCAGCGCGAAATCAAGAACATCGAAGCGTTTATCGAGCGGTTCCGCTACAAGGCGACCAAGGCAAAGCAGGTGCAGAGTCGCGTGAAACTCCTCGAAAAGATGGATGAGATCGTGGTCGACGACATCGACTCGACGGCCATCCACTTCAAGTTTCCGCC
>CAMUYT010000071.1 GCA_947164955.1 uncultured Bacteroidales bacterium
CAAAAGAGCCTTGGCTGTTACCCGAACCAATACCACAAAATGAAGCAACCACATCACCCACAAAGAATGCTTCAAAAAAACAAAACAATAATAAACCATCTGAGTCTAATACTCCCAAAAAAGTAGGAAGATATGTACAATAAACCAATTTCAATCATTATAAGCATATTCTGTGCTTTATGTTTGGTGTCATGTGATCAAACGAACTCTTCGCAAAACACCCAACAAAATCACAAAACAGGAACGGCAGTGTTTTTAACAGACGAAGACATTACCATCTCTGACAATAATAAACAATCAACCGATACTCATGATATTCAAATTAGAATTGGCGATAGTATAGATTATAAAATCGGGGTGTTTAATAATAATAAAACAACTATTCACGATCTATTACTATCCCAAGGTGGTTTCAATGTTGCATTTTTGCTGGCTCAAAACAATGGAAATATTCAGGTGAATCTTAGTGTTCAAGATGTGATAGATACAACCATTACTTATCATCTTGACATTACAGATATTCAAGAGTATGCAACAAAAGTACAATCTGGTAGTTGCGCGCAATTAGTAGGAATATGTGATGCCGAAAACATGGAAACCCAAATCATAAAGTATTTATATAAAATGGAAATGAGGAACGTAAGTGATGAGTTTAAAAATAAGATGCTTTTATACATGCAAGCGCTGAACAAAACAGATGATTATTCGCAATATGTAACAGTTCAAGAAATACCTGTTGTAACCTCCTTTAAGGGTATCAATTATAGAATATCCAGCGACTTAGTGGCTGATAACTACTATTTGTTCGCATGTGAATTCGAGAAAGAACTTGATGAATTTGTTGAAGAAATGGTAACACTAAAATTTGAAGGAGCAGTTCATACTCTTACACAACCTATGTCATGTTATAGATCTCCTGACTCTTCTGGTACGATTTGTATCTTTCTCGTTGGTATTGATAATGATTGGTCCTATCGCGTTGCACCTGTAGGTTTAATATGTATAGACAATAGTGCTCCAAAATTTAACTATTCAGATAACTCTAATGTACTTGCTTTTGAATATGCTTTTGACCCTGTTTTGAATCATCGTGATTTACTATTTGACAAAAATAAAATAATAATACGAATGCCTGAGAAAACGCCTGTTATAGAAGGTGTAGTGTATTTGTCAACAACTGGTTGGAGTGGGACTGGCAATGTGAGTTTTCAAGTGAATCAAAGAGGTGATATAAAAAATATTACGCTTGTAAGAGAAGAAAACTTAGCAAGATGGGTGGGCAAAGGTAAGAAAGTAATAAATCTACAAGATGTTTCAAGCCCTTACCTTTTTTCCTATGAATTAGATTTAGATTTTGGTGATAATTATTTACCTGTTATTGTAACTGACCTTCGAGGTAATACATCAGAATATAAGCATATTATTCGTTGTGGACCAAAACCTGATAACAATCCGCAAATAAATATAGATAATACCGTTAATGTGCATTAATAAGGAAACTAATAATTCCTTACGTTTTGGAATTTTTCCATAAACAATCAATCAAATTCGGGATACCATTTCAAATCAGCACAATGCTTTTCTAGAACAACATTTAATCCTGGATATTCCAACAAAGCTTTGTCGGAACAGGAATCTGGCAGTAAACAATTCGAAACGTCATCACTCATTAGTCCAAGCCCTTCATTTTGATTCTTTAGTTGATGCAATTTTGTCCTCATCGTAAGATTTGTGCAGCCATCATATATTTTGCGCATATCCTTTGGCAAAGACTTTGAAACCGTCTTGCGAAAAGTCATCCACTCGTTCCACAGTTGCCATTCTTTCTCAATAGCTTTATGATGCTCCTCCATCCCGTCTTTCTCATTATCGCTAAAAAAGTTACACCAGTCATTGTCCTCCTGTTGGATATATGCCGCATAGGCATCGTTAATCATGCGTGAAGTAAAAACCGTCTTGGGAAATGAAATATCTTGGTTTTGCTCAATTAACCACATGTTATGAAAGGAAGCCAACCAAAGATCCACGCTTTGTTCCAACACACCGGTGATATACAAAGCGCCACTACTACCGTGGTCCTCAAGCTCCGCCACCGCCAAAACTGCTTCATGGTAATTCTCCCATCTTTCTTTCTCTTCGCGGAAAAGCGCCTCCTGCTCTGGATGAGCAGAGATAAATTGTAGGTACTCCTTTTCAACACATGCTTTAAGCCTTT
The DNA here is from genome assembly GCA_947164955.1 of uncultured Bacteroidales bacterium. Lineage (GTDB taxonomy): Bacteria > Bacteroidota > Bacteroidia > Bacteroidales > F082 > Limimorpha. Next base: position 2,216 of record CAMUYT010000071.1, read on the forward strand.
CATAATCTGTAGAAACGATCATACCCCAGTCAGCATTACAGCCCATATCGTAAAGCATAACTCTCGCCTTATCAACCTCTGCTTCGTCAGTCGATTCATTGAACACAGTCCAAAGAGAATCTTTCCGCCTCTGAAAATCATCCCATGTTTCTTTGGCCTTTTGATGTGCTACAGTATCGCCCCCTGGTTTATTTGCATCCTTGTTTGGCTGTTTTGGGGCGCAACCGGCTAATGTTATCACAACTAATATAATAGCAACACACAGGCTTTTCATAATACTTTCATTGATTTCTTTTTTAGCTCTCGTTTTATAAAATAGTTAAAGAACTTATCTAAGACCAAGTTTGACAGATGTACGTTCGTCTACTATCTTCAACTCTTCTATTTCAATTTTTTTTGGTGGATTAGCCAAAATCTGTTTTATGCTTTCTATTGCATAAACAGGCGCACAAAGAGTTATTTTGAGAGACGGCTTCTTGAATAAACCACATTCATAACTGCGAACGTTGATGTTTTTGATGAAATACCAAATCATAAAGTCCAAAGCTTTAGAGTCACTGATACAATTATTGCTTAAGGGTCTTATTCTAATAGGATTAATAGGGTTCTCAATTATTCCACAAAAGGCCCTTTTACCAGCAGCAGCGTATCTGCCGTTTAACATCAAAACCACGTTAGGATCATCAACAACAACCTGGCCGTTGAATACAATTATTGTTTTGTCTTCGTCAATGTCTATGGCAATTTCCCTTGTTGAACGAAATAGTTTCATTTTGACTTTAATATAAATCCATGATGACAAATAATCTGCACGTTGCTCTTCTGAGCTTGCAAAGTTAATGGAAAAGATGCGCGTTTTGCAAGATGTGTTGATAACTTTTTCTTTAATCCATCATATCTGTTGTGTTTAATAGTTCTAATTGGTCTTTTTAGCATCACCTTCCCATCCCGTCAAGTAGTTTTGCATCTCTCTGAAGCCTTGGCCTTGTGCCTGGCAGTGCCACATTACAAAATTCAAGGATTATCCCTTCCTCATTGACTTTGCGAAAATAATTATCAATCATGAATCCGTGTCAACGCCGTATCAACCAAATCCGTTTTTTTGCACAATTATGACAGTCTATCATCAGCCTCAAAAATTGACCTTACTTTTATAATAAATTGGTTTTCAATATATTAAATAAATTCAAGTGAGCAATCATATTTTTTATAATGACGAATAGTGGTGCAGGTTTCGATTCCGCTATGGGCTACAAAAAATCCCCGGCTCCATTCAAGTCGGGGATTTTTTATTCCTTATTGTCAGCTTCTTCACTCCACCACCACCCTAAACGTCTCCTGACCTCCGTCGGCATTCACGATTAAGGTATAAATGCCATCGGCAAGGCCCTGCGTCGGGATGACTATGACTTGCGTATTGTCGGCATGGGCATAAACCAAACGTCCCGTCATGTCGAACAAACGGACAGCGGCTTCGCCGACCTCGGCCAAACGAATGTTGATACGCTCCTTGGCGGGATTGGGAAACACGTCGGCGATCTGAGTCGGCCCTTCGACAGGCTCAGGGGCCTCAATGTCCCAAGTGCCGCAGCCCGCGTTGATTTCGCCATCCAAATAATGGAAACGATTGTCCAACCATTTGCTCATGTAATCCAACTGGCTTTCATCGACAGTATAGTCGGGCCACGCCTCATGTTCACGCTCGTAAACGCCCGCTTCTACCAACGCATCATATTGGTTCTGTACCATTTCCATGATATGGTCGGTGGTCAGGATATAGTTACGCAAAGCATTGTAACGTGTTTGGGCCGTGGCCACAAAGCCCCCCTCGTAGCAGTCGTGCGTCAGGCGATCATAAAAGCCGTTGCTCATCAGTCCGCCCGAATAGTTCGTCTGGTTGCCATCGGTGTCCAAGCCCCAAATGGCATCCAAGTCCCAAGGCAGATACATATAGGTACTCGACTTCTTATAACGCGCCAAGAAGAGGTTGCGACCCATGTTATCCATAGCTTTCAAGGCATTGATAAACAGATAGTAATCAATGGCATTATCTTTGTCGAATTGGGCGGCATATTGTGCATAGAACACGTTGTCGGAGGCGTTCATCACGAAATTAGTAAAGTTGTAGAGGTGGTCCCAGTTGATGGCGGTGTCGCTCTCGTTGGGATAGACCCATTCGTAGTTGTCCCATGTGTCGAGCGTGTTGTCGTAGTCGGGCAACAACTCAAAAGTGGGTGCTCCAGGGCCGTTGCCTTTGTAGAGCAGGCCGCGTAATTCACCATTGAACTTTTTCAGTCCCAATTGTTTGCGATCCATACGCTCGGTAAGGGCATAAACGCCCATATACGTGTCATTGATGAACACGTCGGCGTATTCCATGCGAATGCCAGGCAGCGCATCGGGCTCGGTCTCGGCATAGGGTAGCTGGTACATTTCCATCCACAGCTCGTTGGCCACCTTGTCGCGAAGGCGCAAAGGTTGGGCCCACATGGCCTCGAGGTTCCAGTCGTCGTCGCTACGCATCCCGAGGAAGGTAGTGTCGGCCATCTCAACTCCTGTCTCGTCGGCCCACAACTCGACACGATACGACTTCTTGTCGTATTGCTGCGACGAAGTGCCACGGATCTTGAAACCCGCGTTCATCGTGATGACATTGCCATCAGCGTCAGCCACGCTGATGGTGCCATGCACGGCAGGTGTGTTGACGATGGGGCCGTCGGTCACAATCGTGACGACCGGCATCGTCGTGCGATATAGTGTATACGTCTCCCCTCTCAGGGCAATCGTCTCCCTGGCGTTTTCATGACCCGTTGCCACGATGATTTTCTTTTCGGCATCGATGCCGTAAGTATCTCTGTCCAACAGCAAATCTTGCGCTTGCACGGTGTCAAACGCAAACATAATCAAAAAGAACGATAATAGCGAATTTGGTTTCACGGCTGTATTTATTTCGTTAATATTCAATCAATTCTAACCACTTCCATAATGCCTTCAATGCTTTTGATACGAGCAATCAGCTGGTCGAGTGCATCAACATCGGAGATTTGCACCACGATTTTGCCTTCGAAAAAGCCCTCCTTGTCGGAATTGAAGACGATGTTTTTCATGTTGACCTCCAAGTCGTCGGAGATGACTTTGGTGATCTTGCCAAGCAAACCCATCACGTCGTGGCCGTAAATGCGGATGGTGGCCTGCGACACATTGCTTTCCATGCCGTTCCACTTCACGTTGATGATGCGATAGCCATAACGCTGCTGCAAGCCCTTGGCATTCGGGCAGTTGGTACGGTGGATGCTGATGGTGCCCTCGTTGGTGACGAAACCAAACACATGGTCGCCAGGGATGGGATTGCAGCACTTGGCCAACTTATAGGTCACATTTTCGATGTCCTCGCCTATCGAGAGGGCTTCGGCTGTTTCGGTCTGCAAGTCCTTTTTACCCGTCTCAATAAGTTCAGGCACAGGCTTTTCCGACTTTTCAGCGCTCTCACCAAACTTCGTGGTGAGGATACGCTTCACTTCGGCGATGTCGATTTTTTCCGTTGAAATCTGATGATAGAGTTGCAACGAATTCTCGAGCTTAAACTCTTTCACCAGCATGTCGACCACGGTTTCAGAGAACGGCAGTTTCCAGTTTTTCAGCCTACGCTGCAACATGCCCTTTCCCAATTCCGACTCTTTCAGTTCCTGCTCTTTAAGGTAGCGACGTATCTTGTTCTTGGCTTTCTCGGTCACGACGGCATTCAGCCAGTCGGCCCGTGGCGACTGTTTCTTGCTCGTGATGATCTCCACCTTGTCGCCGTTTTTCAGTTCATGGCGGATGGGCACCATGCGTCCGTTGACGCGCGCCCCGTTGCAGGTCTCGCCCACACGGGTGTGCACTTCGTAGGCGAAGTCGAGCACTGTTGAACCGACGGGCAGTTGCTTCAAGTCGCCTTCGGGCGTGAAAATGAAGATCTTATCAGACTTGTAGATTTTCTTGTAGGAGTTCTCAAACGACACCAAACCTGGGTTTTCCAACACCTCGCGCACGTTCAGCAGCCATTCCTCTGAAGTCTGCTTCTCCCCTTTATATAAATAATGTGCGGCCTGGCCCGTCTCGGCGATGTCGTCCATGCGCGTGGTGCGAATCTGCACCTCAAACCAGAGCTTGTCGTCGTATTTCACTGTCGTGTGCAACGACTCGTAACCCGTAGCTTTCGGCTTGGTGATCCAGTCGCGAAGGCGCTCTGGCATCGGATCGTAGATATTGGTGATGGCCGAATAGACGCTCCAACAGCATTCCTGCTCATCCTTCAAGGCGCAACGGATGATGACCCGCGCTGCCATCAGGTCGTAGACTTCCTCGAAAGGCACGTTCTGTGCCTTCATCTTGGCGTAGATTGACGGTATCGACTTGAGACGCCACTTGATGGAATAGGCAAACTTGGGCTTGCCGTTTCGCTTGGTGCGCTCCAATTCGGCATCAATGGCTTCCGAGATACGAGCGACAAACTTCTCGGCGGTTTGCCGGCGGGCTTCTTGCGTTGCCTCGATCTTGGCCTCAATCTCATGGAAGACCTCCGGGTTCTCGTAGAGCATCGACTGTCCTTCGAGCTCAGCCTTCAGCTTATACAGTCCCAATCGGTGAAGGATGGGGATGTAGATGTATTTGATTTCATGGAAATACTTCGCCAAACGGTCAGGTTCCACGTCAGCCTGGTTTCTGACGTCATAGACGCGGTGGACGATCTTGAGCAACACCGACCGCATGTCGTCGATGAGCGAGAGGAACATCACCTGGAAGTTGTCGGAGTTGTAGGCCACCTTCTCCGTGTCGAGCTTCGAGATCTCACTGAAGTCCTCCAACACAATTGCCACCGTTTTCCCGAACTCTTTTTCCAGCTCCTTGATACTCACATTCTCCTTATAGTCAATGCCATGCAAGAAAGAAGCCACTACGGAGATATAGCCCAGACCCACCTCAAGGACCGCGATGCGTGCCATCTCGATGAGGTGCAACATATAGGCCTTGCCCGACACCAGATAGCGGCCGTCGTACTTCTCCAAGCAATAGCGATACGCCTTGTCGATGAGCGCCAGATGCTCAGGCGCGTTGACATAGGGATGGATGTCGGACAACATCGACTCGTAGGCCTGCTGGATGGCCAAAATTTCCAAAGAAGAATAGCCCGCCATCAGTCCGTGATTTTAACCGTCAGTTGGTGTCCGAGCAAAATGTCGTAATACGGCTTCAGTTCCTCGAAGCTGCCATGCATCACGGCACACTTGCCTTTATAGTGCGTTATCCAGGCGCAAGTCTCGGCTTGCTCGCGGGTATGGTGGCACACTTTCATCAAAGTGTCGATGACATATTCAAAAGTGTTCACATCGTCGTTGATAAGCAACAAACTCTTCTCATTCTCAACAAGTTCCTCTGTCAGCGTGTCGGTATATTCCTGTTCCTTGTTCATGGCTTCCAATCAATAAATTCGGGTGTAAAAATACAGATTATTTGCGAAACGATGGTGTAAAAACGTCCGAAATGTTTTTTTTCTTACTTTTGCCCGTCGAATTTTGGAAAAAGGATGCAGAACCGTTTCATCAAAAATATCATCTTCTTGCTGTTTCTCAACCTGCTGGTGAAACCGTTCTGGATCCTCGGCATCGACCGCGAGGTGCAGAACCTGCTCGGCGATGCCTCCTACGGCACCTATCAGGCCCTCTTCAACTTCTCCTATCTCTTCTATATCCTGCTCGACCTCGGCATCACCAACTTCAACAGCCGCGCTGTCGCGCAAGACCCCAACAACCTCTCGAAACACTTCGGTGGCCTCACCCAAATCAAACTGCTGTTGGGGCTGCTTTATGCCGTCGTCGTATTTGTCGTCGGCTACTTCTGCGGCTATAATGAAGGCCTGAAACTCAAGCTGTTGTTCTGGTGCGGACTCAACCAAATCCTGCTCTCGTTCATCCTTTTCCTCAGGTCGAACATACAAGGGCTGTTATTGTTCAAGCAAGACAGCATCCTCTCCGTCTTCGACCGTGTGTTGGCCATCGTCTTGATGAGCCTTGTGCTATGGAGTGGCTGGTTCCCGCAGGAGCGGTTCAACATCATCTGGTATCTGCAAGCACAAACGCTGGCCTATATCTGTACCATCGTTTTTGCCCTCATCGTCGTGATGCGCCACGTCGAGCATCTCAGCTTCAAAATCAACTTCCAGTATTTCAAGGAAATCCTGCGCCAGAGCCTGCCATTCGCCCTGCTCGTGCTCTTGATGAGCGTCTACAGCCGCATCGAGCCTTTCTTGCTGGAGCGCCTATTGGACGACAATGGCGTACAAGCAGGCGTTTACAGCCGAGCCTACCGCCTATTCGATGCGGGCAACAACATCTCCAACCTCTTCGCTATCATGCTCTTGCCCATGTTTGCCGCCACACTGACGAAGAAACTCGAACTGAACAACTTGGTCAAGACTTCTTTCAATGTCATTGTGGCCATGGCGGGCATCGTGCTCGTGATGTGCGTGTCTTATCGGCAGGAAATCATGCAGATGATGTATCGCTACGAAGAAGCTGAAACCACAGCCGACTATGCCATGCGCATCGGGCAATATGCCAGCGTCTTTCCCTTGTTGATGGGCAGTTTCTTCTGTCTGTCAACGACTTACGTCTTCGGCACATTGCTCACCGCCAACGGCAGCCTCAAGCAGCTCAATCTTGTAGCCGCCTCGGGCGTGGTCATCAATATCTTGCTGAATCTCATCGTGATACCGAAGTTCAAATCAGTGGGTGCCGCTTTCACCAGCCTAAGCGTGCAAGCAGTCACGGCTTTCCTACAATACCTCATTGCCAAGCGCATCCTCAAATTCAAACTTGGTGGACGCTATTGGCTTCACATCGTGCTTTTCTTCGCTTCCATAATCATGATCACCATTCTCGCCCATCGGCTGATTAACAGTTGGGTGCTTGGTTTTGTCGTCGCTTTTGCCCTCAACTGCGGCGCCATCTTCGCCACTCGCTTGCTCAGCCTCAAGGAGATTATTGGCCTCGTCATGCCGAAGGAAAAAAAGGCCTAAATTGACTTTTTTCATTGCCATTTCAAAGGAAATCCCTATTTTTGGCAACTAATTTTACATACCAATATGGACGAGCAAAAACATAACTCATATAGTTCCAAATACTTATGTAGACTCTTGGTGGATTACAGGAAGCCCATTCTCATCATTTTGGCGGTGGCTGCCCTTTGCGCCGTCATCTTCAGCGCCCCCTACTTCATCACACCGCTCTATAAATCCACCACCATCATCTACCCCACCTCCAGCAATTCCATCTCCAAAGTGCTGATTAGCACCACCTACCAATCGGAAAAAGACATTATGAACTTTGGTGAGGACGAGCAGACCGAGCAGATGCTGCAAGTGCTCAATTCGAACCGCGTGCGCGACAAGGTCATCAGTCGCTTCAACTTGATGGAACACTACAACATCAAAGGCAGCAGCAAATACCCCATGACCAAGCTCAACAAGCTCTACGATGCTCGCATCAAGTTTCGCAGAACCGAATATAACGCAGTGAAAATCACCGTTTTGGATTCCGATGCCGCTTTGTCGGCTCGCATCGCCAACGAGATTGCCGAAATCTTCGACAGCACCATGAACCAGATGCAGAAGGAAGTGGCCATTGAAGCCTTCCGCATCGTCGAGCAAGAATACAACGCCCTCGTGGCAGAGATGGACATGCTGGAAGACTCGCTCAACACGTTGCGCAAGCTCGGCGTGTTCGACTATGAGTCGCAAGTGGAGATGCTCAGCCGCCAGATGGCCGTTGAGTTGGGAAAAGGCAACACACAGGGTATCAACAACATACAGAAGCAACTAGATATCTTGGCCGACTATGGCGGTGCCTCCTACGCCATCAACGAGCGTTTGGACAACGACCGCCTGCAGCTTTCGTTAGTCAAGTCGAAATACGAGGAAGCCAAGGTTGACGCCACCGAGTTCATCCCGCACAAGTTTGTGGTCACCTCGGCCTTCCAAGCCGAGCGCAAGAGCTATCCCGTGCGCTGGATCATCGTGGTCATCACCGTGCTCAGCACCTTCCTGTTACTCATCTTCTGCATCATCTTCTACGACCGCTCGAAAGGCTTTTTTCGCCAAGCGACCGGCAAAGCCCCGGTCACGCAACCCACGGAAGGCAAAGACAGACAAAAAGCATAACCTGACCGCTCTTTTCAAACACAACGACAACACTCAGAAAACAACACAAACAACAATGGATAACAATTTCAACAATCTTTCTTTGGTGCAAGTCATCCTGAAATGGAAGTGGCACATCATCATCATCACCGTGGCGGCAGCCCTCTGCGGTGCCATTTTCTCGAGCTCCATGTTCATCACCCCGCTCTACAAGTCGGTGGCCGTGGCCTATCCCGCCAACA
>CAMUYT010000072.1 GCA_947164955.1 uncultured Bacteroidales bacterium
TAAAAACCCGAAAAAACTAAAGAGATATGGCACACAAAAAAGGCGTTGGTAGTTCCGAGAACGGTCGTGAGTCAGCTAGTAAGCGACTCGGAATCAAACTCTTCGGTGGACAAGCCGCTATTGCTGGCAACATCATCGTTCGTCAGCGCGGCACAAAGCACTATCCTGGCAAGAACGTCGGCATGGGCAAGGATCACACCCTGTATGCCCTGTGCGATGGCATTGTCGAGTTCCAAAAGAAGAAAGAAGGCAAGTCGTTTGTCTCCATCCTTCCCGTCGAAGCTCAAGTCACTGAATAAGTTTTTCATAGCATAAACCGATTCCCGACCGATCTTTATGATAGGTCGGGATTTTTTTATGTCACAAAAGCCATGTCGGGCAAAATGTGTATCTTTGCACACCATACAAACGCATCATGAACTTCAAACACCTACTGAAAAAAGCAGCATTAATGGCATCGATGGCCGTTGTGGCTGCCTCGCTCGCCGCTTGCCAGCCCCAAACCATCGCCGACCAAATCGACACTCTGGAACGGTTGGTGAAGGACGATGCAAAGACTTTGTCGCGACTCGAGGCCAAGACTTTCGCACAACTCGAAAACGATTTCTTCGCCTGCGACTCGATGCTGCAATACCTGCACCCCGAGCAGGTGGAAGAGAACTTCCAACAGCTGCAACTAATCGGTGCCTATCTCGAACAGTTCAAAGCCACGCAAGGCACACTTCGGGCCGACATTGACTCAACGCTCGGCCAACTTGGTCGTCTCAAGGCCGACGTCGAGAGCCATTACCTCAGCGATTCCTTGGCCGCCGTTTATCTCGACGACGAAACACAACATGTCCTCCTGATCAACAACCAAGTCGGCTACTTCAAAGACCGCTTGACCACCTGCCAGAAAGACCTTGAAGCCATGAAAAAACAGATGAAATGAGATGCCCCTGGTTCCATATCACCCTGTTGCTCCTGATGGCCCTACAGGTCAACGCCCAAATCACCACCGCGCCGAAAGGAAAGCGAATGGACACCCGACAGAAGGAACAGATGCAAATCGACGAACAACTGGCCACCCAATACTACCGCGACCAAGACTACGAAAAGGCCCGCGACCTGTATGAACAGCTCTTCGAGAAATACGGCCAGAACCATCACTTCCAGCAATATGTGGAATGCTTGCTCAACTTGAAGGACTACGACAAGGCCGAAAAAGCGCTGAGAGCCTACGCCAAAAAGAATCCGGGCTACTATAAAGCCTCCGTCGACTTGGTCTACATCTACACCCTGCAAGACAAGGCAGACAAAGCCAAGAAACAATTCAACGAGATCACCAAAGACTTGCCCGACCACGCCCCCACCCTTCGCAACCTCAGCTATGCCTTCCAAAGCAGAGGCCTCAACGACATGGCCATGAGCGTACTCGAGAAAGGCAATACCCTCCTCAACGGGAAAGAGACGTTTTATTTGGACATGGCTTACATCAGCCAATCATCGGCCAACTACCAAGAAGCCTTTCGCTACTACTTCCTTGAGCTGGAAGCCCATCCTGGACAATACAACAACATACGCAACCGACTGCAAACCATGATGTTCTATGACGTCAACAATAGCATCTCCGACGAGTTGCGCATCGCCTTGCTCAAACAAGCCCAAGAAAAGCCCGACAACCTGGAATATGCCCAACTCCTTGTATGGTTTGCCCTGCAGCAGGAAGACTACGACATTGCCTTAGCCCAATGCCAAAGCATCGACCGCAAGACGCACGACCAGGACGCACAAATCAACAACCTGTCAAGCATCTGCCTCAACAACAAGCAATTCGATATCGCTAAAGATGGCTATACCTACCTCATGGACAAAGGCAAGAGCAGTCCATTTTACGGTCAAGCCCTGTGTGGCTGCATCAAGGCCGACTACCTGAAGATGGTTGAATCCAACAGCACCGACAGGAAAGCCTTCGAGCGGCTAACGAAGCGCATCGACGAAGCCTATAACGACGTTGGGACCAACGAAGCCGCCAAACTTGCATTGATACAAGCCGACATCTTGGCCTATCAGCTTGACCAAACCGACGAGGCCGTCAAACTGCTCACCGAGGGCATCAACCAAAGCAGCGCCAAGCAAAGCCAAGCCGAGCTGAAGCTGAAACTCGCCGACATCTACCTCCACGACGATGAAGTGTGGGAAGCCACCCTACTCTACAGCCAAGTCGACAAGAGCCTGAAAGAAGAGCCGCTCGGCCACGAAGCCCGATACAAAAACGCACAATTGCGGTATTTCATCGGAGAATACGAATGGGCCGAGAGCCAACTCAAGGTGCTGAAAGCGGCCACCTCGAAGCTCATCGCCAACGATGCCATGACGCTCTCGCTCGTCATCAAAGACAACCTCGAGGCCGACACCACTGGCACCGAGCTCAACCGATTGGCACGAGCCGACTATCGCATTTACCAACAACGCGACGACGAAGCTGTAGTTTTGTTGGACGACATCATCGCCACGGGCAACTACGTCAGCAAGCCGCACGCACTCTTCCGCAAAGGAGAGATTGTGGAGAAACAGAAAGACTTCCCTGCCGCCAAACAGCTGTTCTTGCAAATCGTAGAACAACATCCCGACAGCTACATGGCCGATGCCGCCTTGATGCACGCTGCCTTGATAGAACAAAACGAGTTGAAGGACAAGGAATCGGCAAAACAGCATTACGAGAAGCTAATCGACGAATATCCAACGAGTATCTATACCGCCCAAGCGAAGAAAAACTACAGGAAGCTATAAAAATCCATGCAAGAAGTTAGACCGAAAAAGAGTTTAGGCCAACATTTTTTGACCGACATGAACATCGCCCAACGCATCGTCGAACAATTGTCGCCCGATGTGGAGAGCATCATCGAAGTGGGCGCCGGCACAGGCGTGTTGACCCAGTACCTGGTGCAACAGGTCTTAGACAAGTTCCACGTCGTCGAAATTGACAAGGAGTCCATCGATTATTTGGAGAGACACTTTCCCATGCTTGGTGACAGACTGATTGAGGGCGATTTCCTACGCACCGACCTTAGCCGTTTCGGCCAACAAAACATGGCCATTATTGGCAATTTCCCTTACAATATCAGCAGCCAGATTTTCTTCCAAGTACTGAAATACAAGGAGTTAGTCATTGAAGTGGTCGGCATGGTACAGAAGGAGATGGCCGAGCGCATGGCTGCAAAGGAAGGTAGCAAGACCTACGGCATTCTCAGCGTGCTAATGCAGGCTTGGTACGACATCGACTACCTCTTCACCGTCAACGAAAACGTGTTCAACCCACCGCCCAAGGTGAAGTCGGCCGTCATCAAGATGCGGCGCAACGCCACAACCGACCTGGGCTGCGACGAGAAGCTGTTTGTGAGCATCGTGAAACAGGCCTTCAACCAGCGGCGAAAGACCATGCGCAACTCGTTGCGCCCGATGCTCAGTCCCGAAATCATCGGAAACGAGGTCTTCAACAAACGGCCCGAGCAACTGTCGGTGCAGGAGTTTATCGATTTGACGAACTTGATTGCTACATGTAGAAGCGATTCTGCATCAAATAGTTGAACGCTTTCTCTGGCATGAAATGCCGTACATCGCGGCCTTCCTTGATGCATTGGCGGATGAAGGTGGACGAGATTTCCAGAATTGGTGTTTTCAGGATGCTGACAGAAGGATAGTCAACCAAGTCGCCGCCATCGTAGCCTTCGCGCGGGAATACCAGCAACTCGTAATTGTCCAGAATCTTCTGGTATTCGCGCCAATTCCTGAAGTTTTGCAAGCTGTCCATGCCACAGATGAAGACAAACTGACAGTCGGGGTATTGTTCCGAAAGCGCTGCCAACGTATTAATGGTATAGGATGGCGTTGGCAGGTGCATCTCAATATCGCTGACACAGAAACGAGGGTCGTCGCCCACGGCCAACTGCACCATCTTCAGCCGCTCGTCGTCGTCCAAAAGATCTTCTTTCTTCTTCAACGGATTCTGCGGCGACACCACAAACCACAGTTCATCCAAGTCGGAGAACTCGACGAGATAGTTGGCCAACATCACGTGCCCATGATGGATGGGGTTGAATGAGCCGGAGTATATCCCTATTTTCTTCATGGCGATTTTATTGACACGGGACTGCGGAGCTACAGGACATTCTCGTCAGGCTCAGCGACCTGCCCATTGATGAAATCGGTGACCACTTCGAGAATTTCGCGTTTGGCGGTCTCCAGGTCGTCGTTGATGACCGTGCGGTCGAATTTGCCTTGGGCAAACTCCATCTCCCAGGCAGCCTTGGCAAGGCGTTTCTCAATCTCCTCCATTGAATCGGTATGGCGATTGATGAGACGTTCGCGCAGCACCTCCACCGAAGGGGCTTGGATGAAGACCGAAAGGGCTTGGTCGCCATAGTGTTTCTTGACGTTCACGCCGCCACACACATCGACATCGAAGGCCACGTGTTTGCCTTCATCCTGCATCTTCTCGACAACGGAAAGCAAGGTGCCATAGCAACGGCCCGGATAGACCTCCTCCCATTCAAGGAACTCGCCATTCTCAACACGCTTCTTGAACTCGTCCATCGAGAGGAAATAATACTCGCGACCGTTCACCTCTTCGCCGCGAGGCGGACGTGTGGTGGCCGATACTGAAAAGGCCATTTCAGGGATGTTGGCCATGACATGATTCAACAATGTGGTCTTGCCCGAACCTGACGGGGCGCTGAAAATCAAAAGTTTTCCTTTCATAGTTGTTCAGTTGTTCAGTTATTCAGTTGATCAGTTGTTGCAGTCCGATTAACTGACAACTGCAAACTGAGCAACTGCAAACTTTATAAGATATTACACACCTGTTCCTTGATCTTTTCCAATTCGTCTTTCATCTTGACGACGAGTTTCTGGATGTTCACCTCGTTGGCTTTCGAGCCGAGGGTGTTGATTTCGCGGCCCATCTCCTGCGCGATGAAGCCCAACTTCTTGCCCGCCTGGTCGTCGTCGCAGCTCTCGCTAAAATAGTTGCAATGTTGGCGCAGACGTACTTTCTCTTCGGTAATGTCGAGTTTCTCGAGGTAATAGATAAGTTCCTGCTCGAAGCGGTTCTCGTCATATTGTCCAGCCGTGGTCAACTCGCTGAGATTCTTTATGATGCGTTGTTTGATCACCTCGTGGCGACTCTTCTCGTAAGGCTCCACCTGACCGAGCAGGTCGAGGATAAGTTGCTCACGCAGCAGCAGGTCTTTCTTCAAGGTTTGTCCCTCTTGAATACGGAAGCCGTCGACGATATCCAGGGCTTGTTCGAGCGTCTCCGTCACCTTGGCAACAAAGGCCTCGTCGTAGTTCTCAACCGGCACGTTAAAGATGCCTGGCATACGGAACACCAAGCTTGCCAAATCATTGGAAGGTGCGATATGGAGGTTTCTGGAAATCTCCTTGATTTGGTCGATATAAGCCTCCACAATGGCTTGGTCGATATGGTAGGTCTGCGTCAGGTCGGTATCGGTGATGGTGATGACCACATCGACCTTGCCGCGTTGCAGTTTGGCCGCGATACGGTTGCGAAACTCCAGTTCGGCTGAACGCAACTCGTTGGGAAGCTTCACCTGCAGGTCGAGTTGCTTGCTGTTGAGCGTCTTGACCTCAACGGTGATTTTCTTTGCATCATAGGTTTGTTCGGCGATGCCGTAACCTGTCATGGAACGAATCATAAAAATGGATTTATTTGGTTTATTGTTGCACGAAGCCCCAGGGCTTGGCATACAACGCACGTTTTGCGCCAGACGAGAGCTTGGCGCTTTGTGTCAGGTTGATCTTTGAGGAGAACACGCCATAGCCACCAGTAACGTTGGAATAGTCGGGGATGGACTGGGAATAACCCGTTTGCGAGTTGACCTTGATATAGTTATAAAGCTCGTCGCCGCCACCCGAAACCGTAATCAGCATAGGCCATTCATCGAACGAACGCACCACATTGGGATGGTTGGGGTTAACCACAGTGTCGCCACCGATAACGGTTTCCAAGAGGTTGAACAAGACGTTGTCGCTATAGGTGACATAGTACGAAAAGCCATTCTCCATAGGCATCTCCTCGATGCTGTGGTTGCCAAACGAGTAAGACACACTCTTGTCGACCATCGGGCCGCCATTAATCGACTCTTTATAGTTGAAGACCATCTTCACGTCATAGAACACGGCATTGTCGGCAGCGGTGAACTTGACCTTCGAGGTGTTGCCGTTATCTTCGGGTGAGAAACTCAGCGTATACGTCACAATCCTAAAATCCTGGCCTCCCACCAACGCCGTCTCGGAAGTGACGGTATCGTTTTCTTTGCATATGTAGAGCTTATACTTGTATTTCGTGTTGCCCGTATTGATATCCAAATGCTGGTCAGTGAAATAGACCTTCTGGCTCGGGGAATAAAACAAGCCTTCTTCCTTGTCATGCAAGGTGAGCGTGTCCAAGAACATGGTGTCGCCCGTTGGCGTATACGTGTTGCCATAGCTGCTTCTGTACTTGACGATATAAGCGTTGAGTTTGCCAGGATAGTTGCACGAATCAGCAATCAAAGCCACCTCATTGGCATTGATAGGATGATCGTTGCTGCCCGAGAAAGCGCGGTTGATGCGGATGAAATTGGTGTCGACCGAAGCGTCGAGCAAGCCATAAATCACAGGGATATCCTTATAGTCGGCATAAAGCTCGACATCCGTAGAACAAGCACTGAAATAGGCCACAGAAGCCAAAAGTGAAAGGGAAAAAAGCAGTTTTTTCATCTTAGATACGTTGTTTAGAAACGGCAAAAATAGCGAATTTTTCCAAAATCTCGCACGACTTCAATAGTTTTGTTATTTTTGTCCCCAAATTCTAATGTCAAACAGGGCTCCTGAGCTTGCCGAAGGACCCATCATAAACATCATCCCATGAAGAAAACCTCACTTCTCGCATTGTTCTGCCTGTTGGCCTTCACACTGAATGCCCAAGTGGAATACGTCTACGACTTCAACAGCCTCGCTGAAGGCTCACAAAACCTCAACGGCCAAGACGGCTGGCTGACACACTACCACAGTGCCACCTCGTCGCAAGACTTCGACGTCAGCTACGTGTGTGGCTCCGACATGGCTCCCGACGAGAGCCTCGCCATCTGGTATCCCTATGGTGGATCGGGCGTGGGACGCACAGCCACACGCAAGGCCACGCCCAACTTCAACTTCAATTTCCAGAACGGCGGCATCATGGACCTCGAGATGGACATGAACCGCACCTGGTGGGGCGCCTTCTTTGGCGTGGGCCTCGACGCTGACGGCGATGGTCACATCCTGCCTGGCATGACCGACAGCGACGGCGGCGTCTATCTCTTCGTGAAGAGCCAAGGCGACAGCGGCCACTCAAAGGTGTGCCTCCCCGACGGCACAAGCGTCGAGTTCGACTACGAGGAAGGCGGCTGGAGCCGCTACAAGATGTCGTTCGACTTCACGGCCTACGACGGCGCAGGTGCGGTGACGGTGTTCGTGAAACCCGGTTGCACGGGCGAATGGCTACAGATGGCGGGCTGCACCAACGTGTGCATGAACCTCACACCCGGCAGCGGCGACAAAAACGACTATCAGGTGTGGGACGGCCTCTTCTTCCACTCGCAAGGCGGCACGGGCGGCTTCGACAACCTTCTGGTTCGCCAACAGCCCGACGGCAACGCGCAGCTCATCGAAATGGCCGACATACCCAACCAATTGACTTTCAACCAACCGATTACGCTCCAAGCCACAGCCTCTTCGGGACTGCCCGTCAGCTTTGAGATGATGGAAGGCCCTGCCACCATCAGCGGAAGCGTATTGACCTTGACAGGCGAAACGGGCATCGTCAAACTGAAAGCCACACAAGCCGGCAACGAAAATTGGCTGCCTGCTCCCGATGTGGTGAAGACGTTTGAAGTGGTCGATCCGTATGCCTACGGTCCTGAAGTGAAGATCCGCCGGCCTTATGAAGGAACCAAGGTCTATTTGGATGAAATTCACCCCGTCATGATTGTCGTTTCTGCCTATATCGAGCATCCTGAGGTAATCAAATTCACGGAGGTGAAGGCAAGTGTTGACGGACAGGATATCACCTTGCAGACCGACTATCCCGACGACCCGTCCAACGGCTATTACTACGGCTTCTGGACACCCACGGACTTCGGGCACTACGACATGACCGTCAGCGTGACCCAAAGCGGCGACAAGACGACTACCTTCACGAACAGCTTCGACGTGACCAACGACATCGACAGCCACTTGGACGTGGTGACGATGCACGGCGACCTCGTTTGCGACCCAACGCACCACAGCGCAAGGGGCGAATACGCCCTACCCTCGCACGTGGGCGCGTTCAATGAAATCATGGCGCACTACGACCACACCTGCGTGGGTGGCAACTGCGACGCCTACGACCGCGTGGGCGGCGTGAAAGTCCGCAACTATCGTGGCGAATGGGTGGAGCTTTTCCGCTATGTCACCCCCTTCGGAGTTGAATGCGACGACGACCTTGACGTGAGCGACTACACCTCGCAACTGCAAGGTCTGGTGGAGTTGGAGTTCTACATGGAGAGTTGGGGCGGCAGCGGCTACAACCCGACCTTGATTTTCAGCTTCACCAAAGGCACGCCCGAATACCTTTATGCCGATGTGGATGAGATTTGGTTTGACACCTACGCCTTCGGCGACTATGCCAACCAACAGCCCGTGCCTATAGTGAACTATCAATTCAGCGACCAAGCCGAAGCCGCCAAGTTGAAAATCACCACTACGGGCCACAACTGGACCAGTGGCGCCAACAACACCTACAACACGGGCAATGCGGCTGAGTTTTACGAAGCCACGCACCATATTTTGGTGAACGGCCAAAACCGATACGACCAGCACCTGTGGCGCACCTGCAACCCCAATCCCGCAGGTTGCCAGCCACAGAACGGCACTTGGACCTACCAACGCAGCGGCTGGTGCCCCGGCAGTATCGGCATGGTGTGGGACTTCGACCTCTCGGAATACCTCAGTGCGGGACAAGCCGAGCTCTTCTACCAATTCGACCCCACCTACCTCGACCTCTGCCATCCCAACCACCCCGACTGCGTCGACGGCCTCACCTGCGAAGAATGTGCCGCTCCCGACAACCCCGTGCTGCGCGTGTCGGGCAAAATCGTCACCTACAGCGACGATGAGAGCGTGATGGTAGGTGTGCACGAGAGCCATGCGGAAGCCGGTTTCCATGCCAACATCTACCCCAACCCCGCCAAGGGACAGTTCACCCTCAGCACCGACTACGACAAAGGCGCCGTCAGCGTGATGGTGCTCAACATGCAGGGACAGATGGTGATGTTCTTCACCGTCGAAGGCCAGCGCACCATCGACGTGAGCCAGCTGCCTGCAGGCGTCTACACCTTGCAGATGCTCGGTGGCAGCGTGGTGACGCGGAAACTGGTGGTGGAGTAAGGCAAAAATCTCAAAAAAGTGTAAAATCAACCTTCAAAAAATCTCAAAAAGGTGTAAAATCAACCTTCAAAAAATCTCAAAAAGGTGTAAAATAGGCTTGCCGCCACAACATCATCCCGATAGAAGTGAAGAGCGGGAAAAACTATACGCTGTCGTCGCTCAACAAATGCACGACAACATACGCCGAGAACATCACCTCGCCGATGGTACTCCATGCCGCCGACTACAAGCAAGAGGCAGGCATCGCCTATCTGCCGCTTTACATGACACCGCTGCTGTAGCAGACTTTTATCGCCTTTCAAATGCTGATACTTGCTGCTCCCGAATGGCAAATTCGGAAGAACGAGGGAACCAGACAGCGAAATTGCCACTAAGCTTAGAAGCAGAAGGCGATGCCTATGCCGTTGCCTGTGAGGTTCAGTTTCAAGTCGTGTGTGTCCCAAAACGCGGTGGGTTGCACCCGCGAATTATAGATTTCGATGGCATTTTTGGCTTTTTTGTTGGACACCAGGCCATAGATGATGCCGTCTATGGTGAGTGCCACGCCAGCTGCGGCCACCGAATAGGCCACAACTTGTAGGAGTTGAGAGGGTTTGGCATGAAGTGCCACTTTCGAAAAATAGAAGATGCTATACGCCCCTAAGCACGAAAGACCTGTGTAGCCCAAGATGTGCGCCGCCTTTTGATAGGCCCTCGCCTGATACATATCGACGTAAGCGATGGGATCGCACATCATGATGTCTTTCAGTTCCTTCAGGCTTTTCTCCTCGCCGTTCAAGAGATATAGCTTAAAGCCGTTTTGCCGACTCACCGTGATGGGTTCGGTCTGCGTTTGCGCTTGGGCCAAGTTGCATAAGACCAATAACATTGTCAATAAAATGATGATGCGTTTCATTGTGATAATGCTTTAAGGGGACCTCTAATTATACTTGATTGACTTGTTTTCGGGTTGTCAGGATGCCGAAGTCCCGTTGGGGCAATCCCTTCAACCCGCTGCAAAGTGATGTCGCTAATAAATAGACAGCAACGACTTGTCCATAATCGACACGGTGCTGGTAAATGTCATTAGATCGGGAAATACACGCCAATGCTATACATTAGGCCAACG